>NZ_VIUG01000043.1:0-38590 GCF_007828255.1 Pseudomonas sp. SJZ078
ACCGTCCAAGGCCAGGGCGGCCGAGGACAGTGAAGATTTCCAAAACTCGGTATCCGGTAGATCGTAAGGCCGCTCCGCTTAAGTGAACAGCATTATGGATAAATCCGGGGTTTGTCGTTTCTGCCGGTCCCGCTATCATTCGCCGCATCTTCCGGGGGGTTAACCGATGCTCAATGGCCTGTGGCTTGGCTTCTTTATCGTGGCGGCCGTCTCGGCGCTGATGCAGTGGCTGGTAGGTGGCAATGCCGGCATCTTCGCGGCGATGGTGGAAAGCATCTTCGCCATGGCCAAGCTGTCGGTGGAGGTGATGGTTCTGCTGTTCGGCACCCTGACCCTGTGGCTGGGATTCCTGCGGATCGCTGAAAGGGCCGGGATCGTCGACTGGCTGGCCAAGGCCCTCGGTCCGCTGTTCCTGCGGTTGATGCCGGAAGTGCCGCCGGGCCATCCAGCCATTGGCCTGATCACCCTCAACTTCGCCGCCAACGGCCTGGGCCTGGACAACGCCGCCACCCCCATCGGCCTGAAGGCCATGCGCGCCCTGCAGGACCTGAACCCCAGCCCGACCATTGCCAGCAATGCGCAGATCCTGTTCCTGGTGCTCAATGCCTCGTCGCTGACGCTGCTGCCGGTGACGATCTTCATGTACCGCGCCCAGCAAGGCGCGCCGGACCCGACCCTGGTGTTCCTGCCGATCCTGCTCGCCACCAGTTGTTCAACCCTGGTGGGGCTGCTGTCAGTGGCTCTCATGCAACGCCTGCGGTTGTGGGATCCGGTAGTGCTGGCTTACCTGATTCCCGGGGCGCTGGCGCTGGGCGGGTTCATGGCGTTGCTGGCCACGCTCTCGGCGACAGCCCTGGCGGGGTTGTCCTCGATCCTCGGCAACCTGACGTTGTTCGGCCTGATCATCCTGTTCCTGGTGGTGGGCGCCCTGCGCAAGGTCAAGGTGTACGAAGCATTCGTCGAAGGCGCTAAGGAAGGGTTCGACGTTGCCAAGGGCCTGCTGCCGTATCTGGTGGCGATGCTGTGTGCGGTCGGCGTGTTACGGGCTTCGGGCGCACTGGATTTCGGTCTGGACGGTATCCGGCACCTGGTGCAGTGGGCCGGCTGGGACACGCGCTTCGTCGACGCCTTGCCGACGGCGATGGTCAAGCCGTTCTCCGGCAGTGCCGCCCGGGCGATGCTGATCGAAACCATGAAGACGTCCGGCGTGGACAGTTTCCCGGCCCTGGTGGCGGCGACCATCCAGGGCAGTACCGAGACCACGTTCTATGTACTGGCGGTGTACTTCGGCGCCGTGGGCATCCAGCGGGCGCGGCACGCGGTGGGCTGTGCGTTGCTGGCGGAGCTGGCCGGCGTGCTGGGGGCCATCGGGGTCTGCTACTGGTTCTTCGGTTAAAGACAGGCCTTGTGGGAGCGGGCCTGCTCCCACAGGTTCAAAGCTTGCCCTGCCTCAGTCCGTTACGCTGAACCGCAGCACCCCGATCATCTGCCCGTTCTCCGTCAGTACCCTTACCTGCCATTTACCCGCCGGCTTGTCCGGGAAGTTCTGCTTGTGGGTCCAGGCGCGGTAGCCTTCCTTGCGTCCGCCATGAATGTCCAGGGCGATACGGTCCACTTCTTTGCCGTTGAACTGCCAGACGTGATAGATCCGCTCGTCGAGCCCGCGCGGCGCATTGATGGCGGTATAGGCATACAGACCATTGCCGCGGATCTGCGCGGCGCTGACTTCCTTGAAGCTGTCACCGGGTGTGCGGTCCTCCAGCTGGGTGCTGATCGCCACTTCGGTCATCCACAGTGTGGCCGGTGGTACCCAGGAGCGCAGCACCCATCCGGCGGCGCCAATGCCCAGGGTGATGCATAGAATCGCCAGGGCGTTGCGCACGGTGCGGATCGGAAAGATCGAGGCCAGGCTCGGGAACGACAGCAGCATGGCGATGCCCAGTGCCAGCTTGAAACTCTGGTCGGTGGTCAGGTGCATGATGATCGGCAGCGCCGTGAGCAGGGCAGCGAACAGCGTCAGCGTGTGCAACGCCAGGAACGCCCAGCGCCGGGGCGCCAGCCATTTGTAATACAGCGGATCGGTGATCGAAATCAGCCCTGAGGCCCCCAGCAACCCGGTGAAAATCAGCTGGCTGCTGTTCCAGGTGGTGGTGATCAGGAAAAACGGCAGGACAAAAAACAGGCTTTCCTGGTGAATCATCTGCGTGGCGTAGCGCAGCAACGGCTGCGGTATTTCCCGCTTGAAGATCCGCGTGAACAGTCGGGTCAGGCTGTTTTCCAGCATCAGCCAGAGCCAGCTCACCAGCATCAGGACGGCGATCCAGGTCGCCAGGCCTTGCTGGCGGTCCACCAGTACGAAACTGCCGGCGCCGGAGATGAAACCGCCGAGCGCGATGACCCCTGGGTAGCGCTTCATCAATTCAAGGATGCGCTGGATGTAATGGGTCAGGGTCTGCATTAGGCGGTTTCACAGTAAGTCGTAGGAAATATCCCCGACAGAGTATCGTTCTGACACCTGTATGGCGAGGCTCGCCACAAGAACCCAGCAGGTCAGGTCTTGAGACGCAGCCTCCACACCACCAATCCCAACAGCAACAACCCCAGCAGACCGCCCACTCCCCAGACCAGTTCATCGTCACTGAGCAGCGGCTTCTCGATGCGCAGGTAGCCCGGGTCCTTGAGCAGTTCGCGCAGGGCCTGGTTGGCCTGTTCCAGGCTCACCGCCTGCAGGCGTACGGCTGGGTTGGCGAAGCGACCGTCTTCGTAGTCGCCCAGGGCGCCCCAGTAGTAATCCGCCAGGGCACTGTTGCCTTGAACCGCCCAGGTCTGGTGGGCAATGGCTGCGCGTTTGAGGCGCATGAAGCTGTCGGGGTCCAGCCCGTCCTTGAGCAATGTTATGCGCAATTCTTCGAGAGCCTGTTCGGCTTGTGGCAGATCTTCGCGGGCCAGGTCTGCGTTCAGGCTGAGGAAGCCGACGCCGCCGAACACCTCCCGCTCCACCCATGGCCCATAGGACAGGCCGCGGGCCAGGCGCAGCTGGCGATAGAGGGCCCAGTCCAGATAGTTCTTGAGCAGGTCGAAGGTCTCGTCGTGTTGCTGTTCCAATACCGGTTCGGGGAACAACCAGTGCAGCTTGGCGCCATCGCCCACCAGGCTGCGGATCAGGTTGCGCTTGGTCACGGCGCTGTAGCGGATCTGTGGCAGTGCCTCGTGGGCGGTGGGCTCGACCGGTTTGAGCTTGCCGTAGGTGCGTTCCAGGTAGGCCGGCAGCAAGCGATCGAGGTCGCCGACCACGATCAGCGTCATGTTGTTCGGTGCATACCAGGCTTTGCGAACCTGTTCGAGGCGGGCGAGGGTGTGCTGCTCGACTTCGGCCCGTTCCGCGCAACGCAAGCCCAGCTCCACCGCCAACTGGTTGCTGGCCTTGTGCCCCAGGTCCTGGCGGTCGAGCCAGCGTTGCAGGTGGGTGTAGTGGCCGCCGTCCTCGCGTTCGACCACCCGTTTCGCTGCCTCCAGGGCCTTTTCATCGATGCGGGTGCGGGTCAGCACCGCCAGCAGCAGGTCGAGGATCTTGCGCTGGTTACTTGCCGGTGCCTCGATGACAAAGGTGGTGTCGGCATTGCTGGTGAACGCGTTCCACTCGCCGCCCAGCGCCTGCATCCGCTCTTCCAAGGCGCCTTCGCCACCTTCATCGATCCCGCTGAACAGCGCATGCTCAAGCAGGTGCGGCAGCTCTTTTTCGGCGCAGCTGAAGTCGTCCAGGCCCACGCCGATCACCAGCCGGATGGCGACGTGACCGCGTTCGCTGCCGGGCTTGAGCAGCAGCTGCATGCCGTTGGGCAGCGTGTAGCCTTCGACCTGGAACCGGTCCAGGGCTACCGCGGGCAGCGAACCGAACAAGAAAAGAGCGAATAACAGACCACGCATAACGGCTTCCTGGCGACTGACAGTCCAACCCTACTGACTGAACAATGTGCCAGATGTTCAAGGCGAGTGGGTGATGTCGGATATTTCATCCGCCGCCAGGGCACCGATTTCGGCGGTTTCCAGCACCACATAGGCGCTGCCGCAGAACAGCGAGTTGAGGCGCCGCATGTCGGCAATCAGTTCCAGGTGCAGGGAACTGGTCTCCAGGCTTTGTACGATCTTGCGCTGCAAGCGGCTGACATGGGCATGGGCCATCCGTCTTTCCTGGGCACGAAAGCGCCGTTTTTCGCGCAGTAACTGACGGGCGCTTTCCCGATCGCCACTGAGGAACACCGACAAGCCCAGCCGCAGGTTGGCGATCAAATGGCTGTGCAGCCCCGCCAGCTCCTCCAGGCCTACGTCGGAAAAGGACAGGCGCTGCGAGGTCTTCTGCTGCTGGACCTTGCGTAGCATGCGTTCGATGAGGTCGCTGCCGAGCTTCAGGTTGATCGCCAGCTCGATGATCTCCGCCCATCGACGACTGTCCTGCTCACTGAGGTCTTCGCGGGGCATCTGGGCCATGTACAACTTGATGGCGCTGCACAGTATCTCGACGTCATCGCTCACGCGCCGCACCTCCTGGGTGAGCGCCGTCTGCTGGCCGCGCAGCACGTCGAGCATGGCTTCGAGCATGTTTTCGATCAGGTCGCCGATGCGCAGTGTCTCCCGGGCCGCATTGGCCAGGGCCAGGCTCGGCGTGACGAGGGCCGTGGGATCCAGGTGTCGGGGCTTGGCGGTGCCGTTGGTTTCCGCGCGCTCCGGCAGCAGCCACGCGCAGAGCCTGGCCATCGGCGCGACGCTGGGCAGCAGCACCAGGCAGCGTACGGAGTTATAGAGCAGGTGAAAGCCGATGACGGTTTCCTGGGGGCTGAAATCCAGGCTGTCCAGCCACCCCACCAGGGGGTCGAGCGCTGGAATGATCAGCAACAATCCGATCAGCTTGTACAACAGGCTCCCCAGTGCCACCTGCCTTCCGGCAGCGTTCTGCATACTGGTGCTGAGGAACGCCAGCACGCCGCTGCCGATGTTGGCGCCGATCACCAGGCCAATGGCTACCGGCAGACTGATCACCGCCGCGCCGGCCAGGGTTGCCGTCAGCAGCACGGCGGCCAGGCTCGAATAGGAAATCATGGCGAACAGCGCTCCCACCAACGCATCGAGCAGGATGTCGCCGGTCAGCGAGGCGAAGATCACCTTCACGCCTTGGGCCTGGGTGATGGGCGCGGCGGCTTCGACGATCAATTGCAGCGCGAGGATGATCAGCCCCAGGCCGATGGAGACACGGCCCATTTGCCCGACGCGGGTCTGTTTGCGCGACAGGAAAAAAATCACCCCGAGGAAAATCAGCAACGGCGACAGCCACGACAAGTCGAGGGTCAGCACCCGGGCCATCAACGCCGTGCCGACGTCGGCGCCGAGCATGGTCGCCAGGGCAGGGGTCAGCGCCATCAACCCCTGGCCGACGAACGAGGTGACCAGCATGGCCGTGGCGTTGCTGCTCTGGACCATGGCGGTGACCATGATGCCGGCGACAAATGCCAGCCAGCGCCGGGACATGTTCTGGCCGATGACGTGGCGCAGGTTGGAGCCATAGACCCGCAGGATGCCGGTACGGACGATATGCGTGCCCCAGATCAGCAGGGCTACGGCAGAGAGTAGATTCAGCAGGGTCAGCATGAGAGGCCCCCTGTTAGCGTCTCAAAGAGACAAGTTGACGATGCCACATCGTTCTTCGTTGTACTTAAGCTGTAGTTGGCGAACGGTTAGGGCGCCAGCATTGCACAGCTAAAGAGTCGTTTGAAACAAAACTGTCACAAAAAAGCCACCGCAAATCCCGGTGGGAGCGGGCTTGCTCGCGAAGGCGGTGGATCAGTTTGCAACTATGTGGCTGATATGACGCATTCGCGAGCAAGCCCGCTCCCACAGGAGTTTTGCGTTGGGGCCACTTTACTGCGGGCATGAAAAAGGGGCTCCCAAGAGCCCCTTCGTTCATTGCTCCGTTCCGTTACTGACCCGGAACGTCCTTGCGCAGTTTCACCGGATCCTGCTGTTTGCGCTTGCGCGCAATCGCGGTGCGCATCTTGATGTTGATCGCCTCCACGGCCAGGGAGAACGCCATGGCGAAGTAGACATAGCCTTTGGGTACATGGACGTCGAACGACTCGGCGATCAGTACGGTACCGACCACCAGCAGGAACGACAGCGCCAGCATCTTCAGCGATGGATGCTTGTCGATGAACTCGCTGATGGTGCCCGAGGCCAGCATCATCACCAGCACGGCCACGATGATCGCCGCCACCATCACTGGCACATGGGAGACCATGCCGACGGCAGTGATGACCGAGTCCAGGGAGAACACGATGTCAATGATCGCGATCTGGATGATGGTGTAGAGGAAGTTGCCACCCTTGCCCGACGGTTGATCGTCGCTTTCGTCGTCGCCTTCCAGCGCGTGGTACATCTCCTGGGAGCTTTTCCACAGCAGGAACAGGCCACCGAAGAACAGGATCAGGTCGCGACCGGAGATGCCCTGGCCGAACACTTCGAACAAATCGGCGGTCAGGCGCATGACCCAGGTGATGGACAGCAGCAACAGGATCCGCGTGATCATGGCCAGGGCCAGACCAAAGATCCGGGTGCGCGCCTGCATGTGCTTGGGCATGCGGCTGACCAGGATCGAGATCATGATGATGTTATCGATGCCCAGGACGATTTCCAGGGCGGTCAGGGTAAAGAAGGCAACCCAGATTTCCGGGTTGGTCAGCCATTCCATGTGAGTTCCTTTGAACGAGTGTTAGGCCGCGCCGCGTTTCGGGATAACCAGAAGCGCGGCGCCGCGGATATTGCTTTTATAGAGTGCTGAACAGCGGAAAGATCCCCATCAGCAAGGCGGCAAACATTATGCACAGGCAAACCAGCACTGCCCACTTCAGGGTGAAACGCTGGTGATCACCGAACTCGATTCCGGCCAGCGCTACCAGCAGGTAAGTGGACGGAACCAGCGGACTCAACAGGTGGACGGGCTGGCCGACGATCGAGGCACGGGCCATTTCCACCGCCGAGATGCCGTAATGGCTGGCGGCTTCGGCGAGAACCGGTAACACCCCGTAATAAAATGCATCGTTAGACATGAAAAATGTGAATGGCATGCTCGCCAGCGCGGTAATCACCGCCAGGTACGGGCCGAGGAAATCCGGGATCACCGCCAGCAAACTCTTGGACATGGCGTCGACCATGCCGGTGCCGGACAGGATGCCGGTGAAGATACCCGCCGCGAAAATCAACCCGACCACCGCCAATACGCTGCCGGCATGCGCCGCGACACGATCTTTCTGCTGTTGCAGGCATGGGTAGTTGACGATCATTGCGATACTGAAGGCCACCATGAACAGCACCGGCAGTGGCAACAGGCCGGCGATCAGGGTGCACATCAGGGCCAGGGTCAGGGCGCCGTTGAACCAGATCAACTTTGGACGGCGGGCGTCGGGGAACTGGGACACGCTGATTTCGCTGTGGTCGATTTCATCGTGGGCCAGGTGCAATTCACCCAGGCGCGCACGCTCGCGTTTGCCGTACATGTAGGCAATCGCCAGGATCGCCACCACACCGAACGCCATTGCAGGAATCATCGGCACGAAGATGTCGGACGGGTCCACATGCAAGGCACTGGCCGCACGAGCTGTCGGGCCGCCCCAGGGGGTCATGTTCATCACGCCACCGGCGAGGATGATCAGGCCGGCCATGATCCGCGGGCTCATGCCGATGCGGCTGTAGAGCGGCAGCATCGCGGCCACGCAGATCATGTAAGTGGTCGCGCCGTCACCATCGAGGGAAACGACGAGCGCCAGAACGGCGGTACCGACCGAAACTTTCAGCGGGTCACCCTTGACCAGCTTGAGGATCTTGCGCACGGCCGGGTCGAACAGGCCGGAGTCGATCATCAGGGCAAAGTAGAGGATCGCGAACATCAGCATCACCCCGGTCGGAGCGAGCTTGGTGATGCCTTCGAGCATCATCGGGCCGATCTTCGGCGCAAAGCCGCCGAACAGGGCGAACAGGATCGGGATGATGATCAGGGCGATCAGCGCGGACAGGCGCTTGGTCATGATCAGGAACATGAACGTGATGACCATGGCGAAGCCAAGGAAAGTCAGCATGGGAAATACTCCAGGCGTGGCGCGGCGAGGCTAAGGCGAACCGGGCAGGTCAGCGCAGAACGTGAGACACGGGACGGACGGATGGAGTGGGCGCAGCGGGACGGGTAGCAGCGGACATCAGAATCACCATTGTTGTTGTTAAAAAGGCCAAACGGTCGTGGAAATCCGTTTCTGGCCACCGGTCTTTTGCCGGTAGTGAGGCGATCCTAATCGCGCAAGCTTTCAGCCAGCTTTCGCGAATGGAAAGGTCTGACAGAGGGCAGATATCTATCCTTCACTCAGATACCCGACTCTGAAGGTGTGTTGTCGGTCATTTCCGATCTTGACGTGGGGGCTCGTTGCTCGCTGTATCCACAGGAATCGTAATGGTAGGCTTGCCGCCAACTGCAAGGTTTAAACGGAGCTCCAGCCAATGCTCAACAGTGTTGAATTAGATAATTTCGGTCCGCTGCGGCACATTCGTTGGGGCAAGCTTTCAAACATCAACTTGATCATTGGCGCCAACAGCAGCGGCAAGACATTTTTGCTCAAGTCCCTGTATTGCAGCATGCGGACGCTTGAGGAATATCAGCGCGGAAATGATCAGCGTTCAGCTGCCGAAATATTGGCTGATAAGCTCTATTGGACTTTCCAGGCGGACAAGATTGGCGACTTGGTGACAAAAAATTCCGACGGCCCGCTGTCATCCAGGGTCATGGTTGACTCCAGGGAGTTTCGTTACAGCTTCGGCAGGGATACCACCAAAAATATAGCTTCCCTGGAAAATCATGTTCCCCCGAGGGAGAGCAACTCCATTTTCCTGCCGCCCAAGGAAGTGCTTTCTCTTCAAAGCATCATTTTGAAAAGTCGTGACGTAGATAAGGAATTCGGCTTTGACGACACCTACTACGATTTAGCCCGGGCACTGCGCATCACTCCGACCAAGGGAAAAAATCACGCACACTTTGCAAAAGCCAGAGAAAGTCTGGAGGACATGTTCGATGGCAAGGTTGAATTCGACAGCAAGACCAGCCGCTGGCAGTTCAAGAAGGGCAACCAGAAATTCCCGATAGGCGCGACCGCTGAAGGTGTGAAAAAAATCGCGATCCTGGACACCTTGCTGGGTAATCGTTACCTCTCCAAGGATTCGGTTGTCTTTATCGATGAACCGGAATCGGCTCTGCATCCCGTTGCTATCTCTCGGCTGATCGAGATCATCGTATCGCTCGCAGCCAGCGGTATTCAGTTCTTCATTGCCAGCCATTCGTACTTTGTTGTGAAAGCGTTGTACGTGGCGGCGCAAAAACAGCAGATGCCGGTACCAGTGCTGTCCTTCATCAAGGATCATTGGGTGGCGAATGATCTTTTATCGGGAATGCCTGATAACCCGATCATTGACGAGTCTATCCGGCTTTATGAAGAGGAAGTGGAGTTGGCTCTGGGATGAGTATTTCCTTCGTTGAATCAGGTATGAGCTTTGGCCCCTATGCCGAAGATGAGATTTTTCCGATAGAGAAGAGTCCCCTCTATAAGGATTTAGGCCAGGGGCTGATGATTGCCGAGTTCGTACTCATTCGGCCCGGCGTGAATGGGTCAGAAGAAGTTTGGGTCATTGAAGCCAAGTCAAGCGCACCCAAGAGCTTCGCTAATTACATTGAAGAAATACGGCAAAAACTGACTAATTCCGTCCAGTTGACTTTGGCCTCTTGCTTGAGGCGCCATCAACAAGCGGCCGAGCTGTTGCCTGCTCGCTTCCTGCGTCTGGATCTGGGTGCCTGCACATTCAAGTGCATACTCGTCATTAATGGATTTCGCAAAGATTGGTTGCCGCCTCTTCAAAGCGCTCTGGCCAAGGAAATGAATTCACTGGTTAAAACCATGGGCCTCAAGCCGGGCTCCGTTAGTGTCATCAACGATGACAAAGCGCGTGAGCTGAAGCTGATTCACTGACACTGAGCTACCGGCAATACTCAAAACACCGAAAGATCCAACTGCCGCATCGCTCCCATCCAGATCGCATGGTCGGTGTGGTCTGCCAGTTCATCGCCGGTGTTCGGATGGAGAAAGATCACCAGCCCTTTGCGATAGAGCGCCAGCCACGGCAGCACCACGCCGATGTATTGCGGATCGAACGACAGCTGGCAGCTCCAGTCCGGATGGGGGCCGACCGGGCGCTCATGGACACGGCCCATTTCCAGCGGAAACAGGCGCGACGCTTCCTCACACAATGCCCGTGCCTGGTCGATGGTGCTGGCATCGAAGTAAACATGGGCGTGGTAACCCTTGATCCGTTGCATTGTCACTCCTTGCGAACCCTCGCCGTTTCCCGCAGGTCAGAGCCTTATACGCGGTAAAAAAGGGAAAAACAGCCATGAAAAACGCCGAAACCCCGGTGATCAAAATGGTGCTCTATGGTGCCATGAGCAGCCTCGGCAGTGCGTTGATGGCTGAGATGCTGCGACGCCAGCATGAAGTCATTGCCGTTCTCGATGATCTCACGGCCTTGGCGCCGCGTCCGGGCCTGCGGACCAAGACGGGGGACCTCTATGACCCCGAGCGGGTCAAGCAAAGCGTCGCCGGTGCCGATGCGGTGGTGTGTCTGCTGAACGCGCCGGGGCTGCCGATGAACAGCGAGCACGTGGAACGCACGTTGATTCCAGGCCCGGTGGAGCAGGTCCTGGCGGTGGATGCGTTGATCGCCGGCATGCAGGCGGTGAACATTACCCGACTGTTTCTGGTAGGGGATTTCGCCGTACTTGACGAGGAAGAGGGCGACGACGACTTGCAGCATCATGCCGCCGAGGAAATCCTTGATGCTCTGCGCAACAGCACATTGCAATGGACCCTCGTCAACTCGCCTTATGCTGTTGCCGGGTTGAGCATCGAGCATTTCACCCAGGTCAGCACCAGTCTGGAACCGGGTATGGCCGAATCCCTGGAACGGCTCAACCGGGTGGCGGTCGGCATTGCCGATGAGCTGCGCTTGAACCTGCATGTGGGCCAGCATGTGAGTTTCGTAGCCGCTACCTGACGACCACATAACTTTGCGGCAAGAATCTCTATGGTGGCGAGGGGATAAACCTCCTCGCCACAATGGTTTTTCTTTGATTATGAAAGTGCCTTTCCCCGCAAATCTCAAACAGCAATGGACGGCAACGGCAACCCCGTGAGCGACTCACCGCTGTTGGCCTGTTCCTCCATCAGCCAGTCCACAAACTGCCGGATCAATGCCCCGCGCCGTTTACGCTGGGGCAGGACCACGTAATACCCCAGGCGCGACAGCACCGTCTCGGCGATTGGACGACAGAGCAGGCCCTGGGCCAACAAGTTATCCACAAGGTGACGCCAGCCGATGGCAACCCCCTGGCCGCCAATAGCCGCCTGGATCAGCAAGGTGTAGTTGTCGAAACGCAGTTGCCCCGGTGCCGGAGGCGAGGTGATGCCCAGTTCGCGGAAGACGCCATTCCAATCGAACCAGTGGCTGCTGTTGCCGCCACGCAAGTGCAGGAGCGGGAACTCCGACAAGGCCTGGGCGGGCAAGGGCAGGGGACGTTCCTTGAGCAGCAACGGGCTGCACACCGGAAAGACTTCTTCGCTGAACAGCCAGCGACCTTCGCCCTGTTTGAAGCGACCGTCGCCGAACAGCACGGCAACGTCGATATCGGTGCGCAACATGTTGTGGTTGCGCTCGCTGGTCACCAGGCTGACGTCCACTTGCGGGTTGGCGGCGTGAAAACGATGCAGGCGCGGCATCAACCAGTAGGCAGCGAAAGCGAAATCGGTGGCGACCTGCAACACCTCATGCTGGTGTTGCGCAGTGATCGCGCTCACGCCTGCGTCGATGTTCTGCAATCCGGCCTGGACTTGTTCGAAGAGGGTGGTCCCTGCCTCGGTCAGTTCGATGCCGCGGTAAATGCGATCGAACAACCGCGTGCCGAGCTGCTCCTCCAGGCGTTTGATCTGCTGGCTGATGGCCGGTTGCGTGGTGCCCAGCTCAATCGCCGCTGCCGTAAAGCTTCGTTGCCTGGCCGCTGCTTCGAAGGCTCGAAACAGATCCAGGGACAGGTCACCCAAGGCGTCATACATAAGCTGTGCTTATCCTAGTCATTATCTTGCATGGGCTTTACCCCAATAGTTTGGGGGAACATGCTCAATCGCAGCAATTTCGCATAACCGCTCACTATGGAATGCCGCGATTACATGAAGCGCAAGAATATTCTTTTCATCATGGCCGATCAGATGGCCGCGCCAATGTTGCCGATCTACGGTCCTTCGCCGATCAAGCTGCCGAATCTGTCGCGCCTGGCCGACCAGGGCGTGGTGTTCGACGCCGCGTATTGCAACAGCCCGCTGTGTGCGCCGTCGCGCTTTACCCTGGTGAGCGGCCAATTGCCCAGCAAGATCGGCGCCTATGACAACGCCGCGGATTTTCCGGCCGACGTCCCGACGTACGCCCATTACCTGCGGCGCCTCGGCTACCGCACGGCGCTCTCCGGCAAGATGCACTTCTGTGGGCCGGACCAGTTGCACGGCTACGAAGAGCGCCTGACCAGTGACATTTACCCGGCCGACTACGGCTGGGCCGTGAACTGGGATGAGCCGGACGTGCGGCCGAGCTGGTACCACAACATGTCGTCGGTGCTGCAGGCCGGGCCTTGTGTGCGTACCAATCAGTTGGATTTCGATGAGGAAGTGGTGTTCAAGGCTCAGCAGTACCTGTTCGACCACATCCGTGAGGACGGTGACCAACCGTTCTGCCTGACCGTGTCGATGACTCACCCACACGACCCGTACACGATTCCCAAGGCTTTCTGGGATCTGTATGACGACAACGACATCCCGCTGCCGCAAACGCCAGCGCAGACCGAGCTCGACCCTCACTCCCAGCGCCTGTTGAAGGTCTATGATCTGTGGGACAAGCCATTGCCTGTGGATAAGATCCGCGACGCGCGCCGTGCCTATTTCGGCGCGTGCAGCTATATCGATAGCAATGTTGGCAAGCTACTGCAGACCCTTGAGGACACCGGCTTGATGGAGGACACGATCATTGTGTTCTCCGGTGATCATGGCGACATGCTCGGTGAAAAAGGGCTCTGGTACAAAATGCACTGGTTCGAGATGTCCGCACGGGTGCCGCTGCTGGTCAGCGCTCCGGGTCAATTCGCCAGTGGCCGGGTCAGCGCGGCGGTGTCCACCGCCGACTTGTTGCCTACCCTGGTGGAATTGGCCGGCGGCACGCTGGAGCCTGGTTTGCCGCTGGATGGCCGCTCGCTGGTGCCGCATCTGCAAGGGCAGGGCGGGCACGATGAGGTCTTTGGTGAATACATGGCCGAGGGCACCATCAGCCCGTTGATGATGATCCGCCGCGGCCAATGGAAATTCATCTACAGCGAAGATGATCCGTGCCTGCTGTTTGATGTACGTAACGACCCCAAGGAACTGGAAGATCTCAGCCAGTCACCGGAGCATCAGACCCTGTTCGCCGAGTTTCTCCTCGAAGCCAGGGCCAAGTGGGACATTCCGACCATTCATCGACAGGTGCTCGCCAGCCAGCGTCGCCGTCGTTTCGTCGCCCAGGCACTGACCCTGGGCAAACTCAAGAGCTGGGATCACCAGCCGCTGGTGGATGCCAGTCAGCAATACATGCGCAATCACATCGATCTCGACGATCTGGAGCGCAAGGCCCGTTATCCACAACCCTGCCAAAACCAATAACGAACGTAAGGGGAAGCACATGCAAAAGTTATCCACAGTACTGGCCGCTGGGCTGTTGGCGTTGAGCAGTGCCTCGGCGTGGGCCGAGCAGAGCTGCGAGA
The DNA here is from genome assembly GCF_007828255.1 of Pseudomonas sp. SJZ078. Classification (NCBI taxonomy): domain Bacteria; kingdom Pseudomonadati; phylum Pseudomonadota; class Gammaproteobacteria; order Pseudomonadales; family Pseudomonadaceae; genus Pseudomonas; species Pseudomonas sp. SJZ078. The sequence goes on from NZ_VIUG01000043.1 coordinate 13,919, forward strand.
TGGTAAAGATGGCTGACCCGGGTTGGAGCGATATCGCGGCGACCAATGCCATCACCGGTTTCCTGTTGGAAGGCATGGGCTACAAGCCCAAGGTCGACACGCTTGCGGTGCCGATCACGTTCGGCGGCCTCAAGGATGGCCAGGTCGATGTATTCCTGGGCAACTGGATGCCGGCGCAGCAGGGGTTCTATGACAAATTCGTGGCGAACGGGGATGTCACCCAATTGGCCAAGAACCTGGACGGCACCGAGTTCACCCTGGCTGTCCCGGACTACGTCTGGGACGCCGGTGTGCATAACTTTGCCGACTTGAACAAATTCGCCGACAAGTTCGAGAAGAAAATCTACGGCATCGGTTCCGGCGCGCCGGCGAACCTCTCCCTGAAGGAAATCATCAAGACCAATGATTTCGGTATGGGCGACTGGAAACTGGTGGAGTCCAGCGAGCAGGCGATGCTGGCGGAAGTGTCCCGGGCGGTGAAGAAACAGAAATTCGTGACCTTCCTCGGCTGGACCCCGCATCCGATGAACGTGCAACTGAAAATGCACTACCTCAAGGGCGGCGAGAAGTACTTCGGCGATACGGGCAGCGTCTATACCCTGACCCGCAAGGGTTATGCACAGGCCTGTCCGAACGTGGGCAAGTTATTGACCAACCTGAGCTTCACCCAGGAAATGGAAAACAGCATCATGGCCGACGTAGCGAACAAGAAGCTCAGCAATGCCGAGGCGGCCAAGGCCTGGATCAAGGCCAACCCGGCGGTGTTGGGCAAGTGGCTGGATGGTGTGAAGACCGTGGATGGCCAGGAGGCGTTGGCGGCGGTGAAGGCCAAGCTCTGATGACCCTGGGTCTCCGCGCACACCCTGGACGGTGGCGCGGAGCACTTTCTGTGGCGAGGGGATCGGTAGGCGTCTTGTCCTGATACCCTGACCGCAAAATCTCATATTGAGGCCCCATGGCAATCCCCACCCGCCATTCACTGTTCCCTTTCCTGAGCTGGCTGCCCCGGCAGACCCGGGCCAGCGTCGGCCGTGATCTGGTCGTGGGTTTGAGCGGCGCGATTCTCGCGTTGCCGCAGTCCATCGCCTATGCCCTGATTGCCGGTCTGCCCCCGGAGTACGGCTTGTACGCCGCCATCGTGCCAGTGCTGATTGCCTGCCTGTGGGGTTCGTCATGGCACCTGATCTGCGGTCCTACGGCAGCGATCTCCATTGTCCTGTACGCCAGCGTCAGTCCCCTGGCTGTGCCCGCGACGCAGGACTACATCACCTTGATCCTGCTGCTGACGGTACTGGCGGGCATTTTCCAATGGTTGTTGGGCCTGTTACGTTTCGGCGCGCTGGTGAACTTCGTCTCGCACTCGGTGGTGCTCGGCTTCACCCTGGGCGCGGCGGTGGTGATCGCACTGGGGCAGTTGCCGAATCTCATGGGGCTCGATCTGCCGAACGAGGCCACGGCCTTGAAGGGCTTGCTGATGTTGCTCAGTCACCTCGGGGCTGTGGATAAACCTTCGTTGCTGTTGGGGCTGGGGACACTGGCCCTGGGGGTTCTACTCAAGCGGCTGCTGCCGCGCTGGCCGAGCCTGTTGATAACCCTGGTCATCAGCAGTCTGGTGGTCTGGTGGTGGCCGGCCATGTTCGGGCATGTGGCGCTGGTCAGCGCCTTTACCGGGCGCCTGCCGCCGTTCACTGCGCTGCCATTGGACCTCGACCTGATCCTGCGCCTGCTTCCCGGCGCCGTTGCGGTGGGCATGCTCGGGCTGGTCACCAGCCTGTCCATTGCCCGCTCGTTATCGGTGCGCTCCGGGCAACTGCTCGATGCCAACCAGGAGGTCAGGGCGCAGGGGCTTTCCAACATCGTGGGCGGATTCTTCTCCGGCTCCCTGTCGGCCGGGTCCTTTACCCGTTCCGGCCTCAGTTACGACGCGGGGGCCTGTTCGCCCCTGGCCGGGGTGTTCTCCGCCTTGTGGGTGGCCTTGTTTGCGGTCGCCGGTGCGAAACTGATCTCGCATATCCCGATTCCGGCGATGGCCGGCAGCATCTTGCTGATCGCCTGGGGGCTGGTGGATCACCGTGGCATCCGGGCGTTGTACCGGGTGAGCCGCTCAGAATTCATGGTGATGGGCCTGACTTGCCTGGCGACCTTGCTGCTGGAGCTGCAAACCGCGATCTACGCGGGGGTGCTGGCGTCGCTGTTTTTCTACCTCAAGCGCACGTCACAGCCGCGGGTGCAGCATGCCCACGAAGGCGAGGCGGAAGTCCTGCGGGTTGGCGGTTCGATCTTCTTCGGCGCCAGCCATTACCTACAAGTGCGCCTGCAACGCTTGCAAGGGCAACGGGTGGTGATCGATGCCCAGCAGATCAACTTCATCGATTATTCCGGAGTGGAAATGCTGCACCAGGAAGCCCGCCGCCTGGGCGCCCAGGGGCGCAGCCTGACGTTGCGCAGGGCCAGGCCGCAGGTAGTGGAGGAGTTGAAGAAGCTTGAAGGGCCGCAGAGATGCCCGATTCACTTCGAGGATTGAAAAGCAGCGCAGAGCTCCTCTGTGGCGAGGGGATTTAGCGAGACGTCGCCACAATAGTCCGCTCCAAACATGGTCAGAGCGCCAGCTGGCGACGCAACTCAGCCAGCACCGGCGCGGTGTCCGGGCGCACGCCGCGCCACAGGTAGAACGCTTCGCCTGCCTGTTCCGCCAGCATCCCCAGGCCATCCATCGCCACCGCGGCGCCCTGCTCGCTGGCCCAGCGGCAGAACGAAGTAGGCTCCTTGCCATACATCATGTCGTAGCACACTGTCTTGCCGGGCTCGATCAGGCTGCCTGCAATCGGCGGTACATCCCCCGACAGGCTCGCGGACGTGGCGTTGATGATCAGGTCCACCGGCTCGCGCAGCCAATCGAAACCACTGGCCGAGACCGGGCCCAGGTCGGCGAACAGCTCGGCCAGCAACTCGGCTTTTTCCACCGTACGGTTGGCGATGATCACCGAAGCCGGTGCCTCGCCCAGCAATGGTTCCAGGGCGCCGCGCACCGCGCCGCCAGCTCCCAGCACCAGGATACGTCTACCCTTGAGGCTGAAGCCGGCATTGACGGTCAGGTCCCGCACCAGCCCGGCACCGTCGGTGTTGTCGCCCAACAGGCTGCCGTCGGCCAGCTTGCTCAAGGTGTTGACCGCCCCGGCCCGCTGCGCCCGTTCGGTCAAGCTGTCAGCCAATCGGAAAGCGTCCTCCTTGAACGGTACGGTGACATTCGCCCCACGTCCCTCGCGGAAAAATTCCCGCGCGCAACCGGCGAAATCATCCAGGGGAGCCAGAAGGGTGCTGTAGTCCAGTGTCTGCCCGGTCTGTTCGGCAAACAGACGATGGATCAACGGCGACTTGCTGTGGCCGATGGGGTTGCCCATTACAACGTAGCGGTCCATGGTCATAGGTCAGGCCTTCACCAGCCAATCGCGATCCTGCAGGAAATACTCGGTCAGGCGCGCTTCTTCGCTGCCCGGCTCGGCTTTCCAGTCGTAGCCCCAGCGTACCTGCGGCGGCAACGACATCAGGATCGACTCGGTGCGTCCGCCCGATTGCAGCCCGAACAGAGTGCCGCGGTCGTAGACCAGGTTGAATTCCACGTAGCGCCCACGGCGGAACTCCTGGAACTCCCGTTGTTTGGCGGTGAACGGCTCGTGTTTGCGCCGGCGCACGATGGGCAGGTAGGCCTCGATGTAGGCATCGCCGATCGCACGGATGAAGGCGAAGCAGGTGTCGAACCCCCACTCGTTCAGGTCATCGAAAAACAGGCCGCCGATACCCCGGGGTTCGTTTCGATGCTTGAGGTGGAAATAGCTGTCGCACCAGGCCTTGTAGCGCGGATACACCTCCGGGCCGAACGGTGCACAGGCCTGCTCGGCCACGCGGTGCCAATGCACGCAGTCTTCGGCGACGCCGTAGTAAGGCGTCAGGTCGAAGCCGCCACCGAACCACCAGACCGGTTCTTCGCCTTCCTTTTCCGCGATGAAAAAGCGCACGTTGGCGTGGGAGGTCGGAACGTGGGGGTTGTGCGGATGGATCACCAGCGACACGCCCAGGGCTTCGAAGCCACGCCCGGCCAATTCCGGCCGATGAGCACTGGCCGACGGTGGGAGACCGCTGCCGAAGACGTGGGAAAAGTTGACGCCGCCCTTTTCAATGACCGTACCGTTTTCCAGCACCCGGGTGCGACCGCCACCGCCGGCCGGCCGGGTCCAGGCGTCTTCGACGAAGCGAGTGCCGCCGTCCTCGGCTTCCAGAGCAGCGCAGATGCGGTCTTGCAGGTCGAGCAGATAGGCTTTCACGGCCTCGGTGCGAGTGGTCATGACACCCCCTTTGATCAGGACTGGGCTACGCGGCGTACAGCGGGCCGGTGGCCAATGGGCGCACAGGATACCACCGCACTTGCTCACGCCACAGTTGACGAAGGTCAAGCTTAGGAGTCCGATGTCAGGCTTGGTAAAAGTCCTGCGACAAGGAGAGAGTGAAGATGGCCAAACGTATCCAGTTCAGTTCCCACGGCGGCCCCGAAGTGCTTGAGTACGTGGATTATCAACCTGCCGAACCGGGCCCGCAGCAGGTGCGCGTGAGTAACCGGGCCATCGGCCTGAATTTCATCGACACCTATTACCGCAGTGGTCTTTATCTACCGCCGGCCCTGCCTTCGGGCCTGGGCGCCGAAGGGGCGGGCGTGGTCGAGGCGGTCGGCTCGGGCGTCACCCGGTTCAAGGTGGGCGATCGGGTGGCCTATGGCAGCGGTCCGCTGGGCGCCTATAGCGATGCGCATGTGTTGCCCGAGGCCAACCTGGTGCACCTGCCGGAATCGATCAGTTTCGAACAGGCTGCCGGCGTCATGCTCAAGGGCCTGACTGTGCAATATCTGCTGCGCCAGACCTATGAGCTCAAAGGGGGCGAAACCATACTGTTCCATGCTGCTGCCGGTGGCGTGGGTTCCCTGGCCTGCCAATGGGCCAAGGCCCTGGGCGTGAAGCTGATCGGTACGGTGAGCTCGGCGGAAAAAGCGGCCGTCGCCAAAGCCCATGGCGCCTGGGAAACCATCGATTACAGCAAGGAAAACGTCGCACAGCGGGTGCTGGAGTTGACGGACGGCAAGAAAGTGCCGGTGGTGTACGACGGGGTCGGCAAGGACACCTGGTTGACCTCGCTCGATTGCGTTGCGCCTCGTGGCCTGCTGGTGAGCTTCGGCAATGCCTCGGGTGCGGTGGACGGCGTGAACCTGGGGATTCTGTCAGCGAAGGGTTCGTTGTACGTAACCCGCCCGACCCTGGCGACCTACGCCAACAATGCCGAAAACCTGCAACGCATGGCCGACGAACTGTTCGGGATGATCAGCAGCGGTAAGCTCACGGTGGATATCAATCAGCGCTATCCGTTGGCGGAAGCGGCCAAGGCCCAGGCCGAATTGTCGGCGCGGCGCACGACGGGGTCGACCATTCTGTTGCCTTGAGGCTCGCTCCCACATTGGACAGTGCTGTGCATAAGTTCTGTGTTCAACACGAACCCTTGTGGGAGCGGGCTTGCTCGCGAAAGCGGTGGGTCAGCAACGTGAATATAGGCTGATCCGACGCCTTCGCGAGCAAGCCCGCTCCCACAGGGAGTCTTTGTTGAAGTCAGAGATTGTGACCGGGCTCAGTCCGGCCGGACCACTTTTCCGGTGGCCAGGTCGCGAATCACGCTGGGATTCTTGCGCCCGCCCAGGTTGCCGCCGAGTACCAGGTCGATCTGCCCGCGGAAGTACTGCTCGACGCGAATCCGCGTGCGTGCCGCCGGGCGGCCCTGGGGGTTGGCCGAGGTGGACACCAGCGGCCCGACCAGCGAGCACAAGTCACGCACGGTGGGGTGATCGCTGACCCGCAGCGCCACCGTGTCGTGCACCCCGGTGATCCATTCCGGCAGCAGATTCTGGTGCGGCACCAGCCAGGTATTGGGCCCCGGCCAGGTGCTGGCCATGCGGTCCATCCAGGTGTCGGGGAAGTCTTCGAACAGGAAGTCGAACTGGTGAATGTTGTCCGCCACCAGGATCAACCCCTTGTCGGGCAACCGCGATTTGATCGCCAACAGGCGCTCCACCGCCTCCTCGTTCCACGGATCGCAACCCAGGCCCCAGACCGCTTCGGTTGGGTAGGCAATCACCGCCCCGGCGCGAATTTCTCGCGCGGCTTGTTGCACACGCCAACTGTTGACCATGAAAGATTCTCCGCAACACAAGATAAGGCTGTGCGCAGTTTACCGATCTTCCCCATAAAACCTAGCGCGTGCGCGCAAACCAGCGGCCATTGTCAGACGTGGCGCGCCCCTCCATTTCCAGTTCGGTCAGCGCCGCCAGCACTTTGGGCAACCCCCAGCCACTGGCATCGGCCAAGGCTTCACTGGTCAGCGGCGCGGCATGGAGCAGGCGCAGCAGCGGGTGTGTCACCGGCACAGGCTCGTCAGTCAACGATAACCGGTGCCAACCGCGCAAGGCTTCGAGGATGTGCTCGACGGTTTCCACCAGTGCCGCACCGTCGCGGATCAATTGATGGCAACCCCGGGCACCGGGATGGTGGATCGATCCCGGAATGGCATACACCTCGCGCCCCTGTTCCGCCGCCAGCCGTGCCGTGATCAGCGAGCCGCTGGCGACGCTGGCTTCGACCACCAGGACGCCAAGGGACAAGCCGCTGATGATCCGGTTGCGGCGCGGAAAGTTGCTGGCGTGGGGCGGCGCGTCCAACGCAAACTCCGAGAGCACCGCGCTGCCTTGGGTAATCATGGCGTCCGCCAGGCGACGATTGCGCTGTGGATAAAAGTTTTCCAGGCCGGTGCCCAGAACCCCGATGGTTTGCCCGCCGACATCCAGTGCCGCCTGATGAGCAGCCGCGTCGATGCCCAGGGCCAAGCCGCTGGTGATGACAAAACCGGCGCTGGCCAGGCTACGGGAAAACGCCGCGGCCGTGTCCATTCCCGGACGCGAGGCCCGGCGACTGCCCACCATCGCCAACTGCGGTTTTTCCAGAATGGTGGGATCGCCAGCGGCGAATAATAGCGGTGACGGGTCGCTGATCTGCGCCAGCAGCGCCGGGTAGTCCGGCTGGTCCCACATCAGCAAATGCTGGCCCGAACCCTCCAGCCAGGCCAATGCGTGGGCGGCGCCGTCGCGCACATCCGGGTTGCGTCGGGCTTCGGCGCTCGCCGCGGGCAACCCCAGCGCCCGCCATGCGCTGGCCGGTGCGCTGATGGCTTTGGAGGCCGAGCCGAAGGCTTCCATCAGGGTCATGAAGCGTTTGGGTCCCAGCTCCGGCAAGCGGTGCAGGCGCAAGCGGGCCTCCAGTTCCGCCGGGGAAACCGAAGGGCATTCAGGCAATGTCATGTGATCAATCCTTGATCGTCATACGTCCCGTTCGAACGGGAACAAGCTGTGGATAACTCTGTTGGTAAGTTGTGAGACCCGTTATGGATTGCGCACCTTGTCGAGCACCGCCAATGAACGCGAGGCGTACAGCACCAAGCCGTAGCTGAGCTTGTCGTAGGTGCGGAACACCATCAGCAGGCCGGCGCGTTCGTCGGGGATCTTCACCGGTTCGCCGGTGACGCGGTCGCGCACGGTTTCACCGGTCTTCATCACCGCCAGGACATTGCCCTCGGCCAGCCCGTCGCGGCGGCCCTTGTTCAGTGTGACCACATCCAGCGCGCCGATCTGGGTCACGCCCCGTGGCACATCGAGGATCAGCCCGTTGATGTCCGTTTTCGGCGCACTGGGCATGAACGTCGAATTGATCGAGCGTTCTTCGCCACTGAACAGCCGGTCGCCGAGACGTACTTCCTGGGTAGTGCGTTGCAGGGTAAGGGTGGTGACATCGCCCTCTGCGGTCACGACCTCGGCGCTGCCGATGTCGTCGGCGTTGATGCCCAGTAATTCCTTGGTCTGCGGATCGGTGTAGACCTTGCCTTGGCGGAAGATGCCGTAGCTCGACTGGTCTGTGGCGAATGCGCCGCGGGCGAAGATCTGGTCCCCGGCGCCGCTGAGCACCCGTTCGGCATTGCCGGCGACGACGTAGGGCGCCTTGTTGAAATCCTCGGCCGTGTCGACGATGCGGTTGCTCAGCAGGAAGCTGTTGATGGCTTGCAGCGGGATACTCGGAATGGCATCGGCCACCGGTGAGCTGCGGATACGCGGCGACAGCTTGATGGTACCCCGCGAGGCGCCGCGGTTGAGGGTCAGCCGTGGTTGGCCATTGACGTAGACCAGTGACAGGGTATCGCCGGGATAAATCAGGTTCGGGTTCTCGATCTGCGGGTTGGCCTGCCAGAGTTCGGGCCATTTCCACGGCTCGCGCAGGTATTTGCCGGAAATGTCCCACAGTGTGTCGCCAGCGACCACGGTGTATTGCTGTGGGAAACCTTCCCGAAGTTGCACTTGCCCGTGCGCGATCCCGGCCGAGGCCAGGAGCAGCAGGGCGAGTAGTGATTTCCTCATGCGGTGAATCCCTTTATCATGTGCGTTCGCGTAAAACGCCAGAGCCCCCATGGCTCGCTCCGCAAGGCGCTATGCTTTAAGAAGCAGCGTTCAGAGCAACGTTTTACAACGGTAGCCTGCATCCCGAGACACGCCAGGCCAGCCACCCGACTTTACCTCACACGTGCATTTATCAAGCTTATGGCCATTTTGAACATTCTCGAATTTCCGGACCCGCGCCTGCGCACGATTGCCAAACCGGTGGCCGTAGTGGACGACGAAGTGCGTCAGTTGGTCGATGACATGTTTGAAACAATGTATGAAGCGCCAGGCATCGGCCTCGCCGCGACCCAGGTCAACGTGCACAAGCGTATCGTCGTCATGGACCTCTCCGAAGACCGCAGCGAGCCACGGGTGTTCATCAACCCCGAGTTCGAAACCCTCACCGACGAGATGGAGCAATACCAGGAAGGCTGCCTCTCGGTACCGGGTTTCTACGAGAACGTCGACCGTCCGCAGAAGGTTAAGATCAAGGCTTTGGACCGTGACGGCCAGCCTTACGAACTGATCGCCGAAGGATTGCTGGCGGTGTGCATCCAGCATGAGTGTGACCACCTCAACGGCAAGTTGTTCGTGGATTACCTGTCGACCCTCAAGCGCGACCGGATCAAGAAGAAACTGGAAAAGATCCACCGCCAGAATGCTTGATGCCCCCTTTCAAAGGCTTGCCGCGGCAAGCCTTTTTTCTTTATGCGACTGCTGTTAATTGAGAGCTTCCATGACTGAGCCACTGCGCATCGTCTTTGCCGGCACTCCCGAGTTTGCCGCCGAACACCTCAAGGCCCTGCTGGCCAGCCCCCATGAAATCATCGCGGTCTACACCCAGCCGGACCGGCCGGCCGGCCGTGGGCAAAAACTGATGCCCAGCCCGGTCAAGCAACTGGCCCTGGAAAACGGTTTGCAGGTGTTGCAGCCGCCGACCCTGCGCGATGGGCAAGCCCAGGCCGAACTGGCCGCGCTGAAACCGGACCTGATGGTGGTGGTCGCCTATGGCCTGATCTTGCCTCAAGTGGTGTTGTACATCCCACGCCTGGGTTGCATCAACAGTCACGCCTCGCTGCTGCCGCGCTGGCGCGGTGCGGCGCCGATCCAGCGCGCTGTGGAAGCGGGCGATGCCGAGAGCGGCGTGACCGTGATGCGCATGGAGGCGGGCCTGGACACCGGGCCGATGCTGCTCAAGGTCACCACTCTTATCAGCGCCGAAGACACCGGCGGCAGCCTGCACGACCGCCTCGCGCTGATCGGCCCGCCGGCCGTGGTCGAGGCCATTGCCGGTCTGGCTGCCGGTACCCTGGAAGGCCAAGTGCAGAATGACAGCCTCGCCACCTACGCGCACAAATTGAACAAGGATGAGGCCCGCATCGACTGGCGTCGTCCGGCGGTCGAACTGGAGCGGCTGGTACGCGCCTTCAACCCGTGGCCGATCTGCCACAGCACCTTGAACGGCGAAGCGGTCAAGGTACTGGCCGCCAGGTGCGCCGATGGTAAGGGGGCTGCGGGGCAGATTCTCGAAGCCAGCAAGGACGGTCTTGTCGTGGCCTGTGGCGAACAGGCGCTGTGCCTGACCCGTCTGCAGCTACCCGGCGGCAAGGCGCTGAATTTCAGCGACTTGTTCAACAGCCGGCGTGAGAAATTTGCCGTCGGCAGCATCCTCGGCCAAGCGGTGGAGGCTTCATGAACCCGCGTCTGGCCGCCGCCAAGGCGCTTGCCGCCGTGCTCAGCGGCAAAGCATCGCTCAACAGCTCCTTGCCGACCCAGTTGGACAAGGTCGAAGACCGTGATCGCGGTTTCACCCAGGACCTGGCGTTCGGCACCGCTCGCTGGCAACCACGGCTCTCAGCCCTGGCGGCCAAGCTGTTGCAAAAACCGTTCAAGGCCGCCGACGCCGACGTCGAAGCGTTGCTGCTGGTGGGGCTTTATCAACTGCTCTACACCCGCGTGCCTGCCCACGCCGCCATCGGCGAAACCGTGGGCTGCGCCGACAAACTGAAAAAACCCTGGGCCAAGGCCTTGCTCAACGCCGTGTTGCGCCGCGCCCAACGGGAAAGCGAAAGTCTGCTGGCGGAGCTGGAACACGACCCGGTGGTGCGCACCGCTCACCCGCGCTGGTTGCAGAAGGCCTTGAAGGCGTTCTGGCCCGAGCAATGGGAAGCCATCTGCGCGGCCAACAATGCCCATCCGCCGATGATCCTGCGGGTCAACCGTCGCCACCATAGCCGCGATGCCTATCTGGCCTTGCTAGGCGAGGCCGGCATCCCGGCCCGGCCATGCGTGTACAGCCGCGATGGCATCCTGCTGGAAACCCCGGGCGATGTACGTGCCCTGCCGGGCTTCGTCGACGGCTGGATCAGCGTCCAGGACGAAGCCGCGCAACTGGCCGCCGACCTGCTGGAGCTGGCGCCTGGGCAACGGGTGCTGGACGCCTGCTGCGCACCGGGGGGCAAGACCTGCCACATCCTCGAAGCCGAGCCCAAGCTGGCCGGCGTGGTGGCGGTGGACCTGGAAGCCAAGCGCCTGGTGCGGGTGAAGGAAAACCTCGAGCGCCTGGGCCTGGACGCCGAGCTGATCGCCGCCGACGGTCGCGACACCGCGGCCTGGTGGGACGGCAAGCCGTTCCAGCGCATCCTGCTGGACGCCCCATGCTCAGCCACCGGCGTGATCCGCCGTCACCCGGACATCAAGCTCACCCGCCAGCCGGACGACATCGCCGCATTGGCCCTGCTGCAGGGCGAGCTGCTCGACGCCCTGTGGCAGACTCTCGACGTGGGCGGCATCCTACTCTATGCCACCTGCTCGACCTTGCCGACCGAGAACACCGAAGTGATCGAAGCCTTCCTCGCCCGCACCCCCGGTGCCCGGGAACTGGACATCGCCACCCAGGCCGGCCTGAAGCAGCCCCACGGTCGCCAACTGCTGGCCCAGGAGGGTGGTCACGACGGGTTCTACTACGCCAAGCTGATCAAGATCGCCGCCGCACGCGGTTAAGACCGATTCGATAGGAGTGAACGGATGAAAATCATCATCCTCGGTGCAGGGCAGGTCGGTGGTTCGCTAGCGGAACATCTGGCCAGCGAGGCCAACGACATCACCGTGGTCGACACCGATGGCGAACGCCTGCGCGACCTCGGTGATCGTCTCGACATCCGTACCGTGCAAGGACGCGGTTCCCTGCCGACCGTGCTGCGTCAGGCCGGCGCGGACGATGCCGATATGCTGGTGGCCGTCACCAACAGCGACGAGACCAACATGGTCGCCTGCCAGGTCGCCCACACCCTGTTCCACACTCCGACCAAGATCGCTCGGGTGCGGGAGGCGGCCTACCTGACCCGCGCCGATCTGTTCGACAACGAAGCGATCCCGGTGGATGTATTGATCAGCCCCGAGCAGGTGGTGACCAACTACATCAAGCGCCTGATCGAGCACCCGGGCGCCTTGCAGGTAATCGACTTTGCCGAGAGCAAGGCGCAACTGGTGGCGATCAAGGCTTACTACGGCGGGCCGTTGGTGGGGCAGCAACTGCGTCAGCTACGCGAGCACATGCCGAATGTGGAAATGCGCGTCGCGGCCATCTTCCGCCGCGACCGGCCGATCCTGCCCCAGGGCGATACGGTGATCGAGGCCGACGACGAGGTGTTCTTCATCGCCGCCAAGGCGAATATTCGTGCGGTGATGAGCGAAATGCGCCGCCTCGACGAGAACTACAAGCGCATCGTCATCGCCGGCGGCGGGCAGATCGGCGAGCGCCTGGCCGAAGCCATCGAAAGCCGCTACCAGGTCAAGATCATCGAGATGAACCCGGCCCGTTGCCGCTACCTCTCCGACACCCTCGACAGCACCGTGGTGTTGCAAGGCAGTGCCTCGGACCGCGACCTGCTGCTGGAAGAGAACATCGCCGACGCTGACATCTTCCTGGCCCTGACCAACGACGACGAAGCCAACATCATGTCGTCACTACTGGCCAAGCGCCTGGGGGCGAGGAAAGTGATGACCATCATCAACAACCCGGCCTACGTCGACTTGATCCAGGGCGGCGACATCGACATCGCCATCAGCCCGCAACTGGCAACCATCGGCACCTTGCTCGCGCATGTGCGTCGCGGTGACATCGTCAGCGTGCACTCCCTGCGCCGTGGCGCGGCCGAAGCCATCGAGGCCATTGCCCATGGCGACGCCAAGTCCAGCAAAGTGATCGGCCGCGCTATCCGCGACATCGGCCTGCCTCCGGGTACCACCATCGGCGCGATCATCCGCGACGAAGAAGTCCTGATCGCCCATGACGACACCGTGATCCAGACCGGCGACCATGTGATCCTGTTCCTGGTGGACAAGAAGCACATTCGCGATGTCGAGAAGCTGTTCCATGTGGGATTGAGCTTTTTCTGATCCAAGATATGCGGTGCTTGACCGCTTGCTTTCGCGAGCAAGCCCGCTCCCACAATGGATCTGCGTTGCTCACAATTGTCGGAACAACACCAGACCCCTGTGGGAGCGGGCTTGCTCGCGAAAGCGGTCAAACTCCCAACAGCTCAATCACTGGAACAGCCAAAAAGGACAGGCCCCATGCTCGAATCCCTGGAAAAAATGCTCGCCAAGGGTGTGGATAACCCACTGCTGCGCTTCGGCCTGGGCAAGGGCTATCTCGATCTCAACGAATTCCCCCGCGCCGCCGAACACCTGCAACGCTGCGTCGAACTCGACCCCAAGTATTCGGCCGCCTGGAAACTGTTGGGCAAGGCTCATCAGGGCCGGGGTGACTTGTCGGCAGCGCGCCAAGCCTGGGAACAAGGCCTGGAAGCCGCCCGCGCCCATGGCGACAAACAGGCCGAAAAGGAGATGACGGTATTCCTCAAGAAACTGGACCGTCACCCCTGACACCCCCACAACACCTTCAAAGGCCAACCGCTCGTGGCGGGGGAGTTTGCCCCAACGGAGTGAGCTGGTAGCAGAGTCCGCTGTTGCCCCGGTTGGGCTCACTGGCGGCATTGGCATGAACAGCCATGCCGCCCAGTGAGAGGGCAAAAGCGCTCAGGTAGGTCTTGAGTTTTTTCATATTGACTCCTGTGTGCACGATGATTGCGGGCGTTAATGCGTGCCGTGAAGCTCAGTTCCCTTCGTTGTTGCAGCTGGCTGCATGCTTGAGGTACGTCAGGGCGCGCTGATCACCCATCGAATCGAGGTAGTTGATCTGCGCATTCACCAAGCCGCAGGTCTGGCCGCTGTCTTCGCTCAGCGAGACCACGTGCTTGATGTCCGGGTGGGTGCCGTAGGCGTAGGCTTCGCTGGCGGCTTTGTCCTGGGCCAAGGCGGGTAATGCGGCGGCGCTCAGGGCAGAGATCAGGCAAGCGGTAGCGATGGTTTTCAGTTTCATGGTCGTTTTCCTTCAATGAGTTCGATGGTTTCATCGAGGCGACTCATGTTGTCTCGATGGAGCTCATTAAAGGCCGGTGAGGTATCTCGGCTGTGTCGAAAAACACCTCGGTTGGATGCGTTACGTATCTGAGGTGGGTTGCGATACACAGCGATACAATCGCTGCTGTTCTGGCTGGGCTCTGGCTTGATCTCGGGCTGGGTCAGCGCTTGCTGGATGACGCACGGGAGCGGGTGTTCCCGAGGCGGTCCTGGAGGAGGTGGCCAAGCCGTTCTATCGGATGGAAAGCTCACGCAATCGCAGCACCGGTGGCGCTGGTCTGGGCCTGGCCATCGCCCGGCGGTTGACCGTCGCAATCGGTAGGCCACGCTGGTTGCACGTCCCGCTGGGCTGCATATGAAGTGCAGCCGCTACCGGCCACCGGCCAGATGCAAGGGCGTGCATTTGTAAGCCACTGTATCCAGCGCATTCACAGATTCAAAAGAACGCATAACCGCCGGTTGTCGAACACAGTCGGTATACATGCCCTTGCAAGAGTTCTCCCCATCGACTCGCCATCGGATCCCCCGAACTGCGAGCGCTGACCGCAGGAGAACTTGCCATGCATATCCCATCCTATCGCCCCCAGTGCTGGCAGCTGTTTCGGCCTGCTCGCAACCCTGGTGGCGGCGATGAGCATCACGGCAGTCGCTGTCCAACCCGACCTGGTCGAGGGCCTGCGCAGCGCCATTCGCGCCACCGCCTGACGACGCTCACAAGGACCGCCCCAACCGTTGGCCTTCCTGGGCCAGTAAATCCATCGCCCCCGCTCATGTGCCGCCCATGAGCACCACATACCCCTAAATGAAAAGGAATGATCATGTTCAATATCAAATCGCTCTTGGCCGCCACCCTCACCGCTGCATTGGCGCTGACCTCCCTTCCTGGTACCGCCGCCACGCCGCCCGACGCCACCAAGCCCACCGTCGTGCTGGTACATGGCGCCTTCGCCGAATCGTCCAGTTGGAATGGCGTTGCTGCCCGGCTGTTGAACCAGGGCTACCCTGTGGTGGCAGCAGCCAACCCACTGCGCGGCGTGAAGCAGGACGCCGATTATGTCGCCGACATCGTCGAGCACACCGCCGGCCCGGTGATCCTGGTGGGTCACTCTTACGGCGGTACCGTGATCACCAACGCCGTGCATGACAACCCACGGGTCAAGGCGCTGGTCTACGTCGCAGCCTTCGCCCCGGACAAAGGTGAAACCGCCATCGAACTGTCCGGTCGCTACCCTGGCAGCACCCTTGGGCCGACCCTGGCCGCTCCGGTGCCGTTGGACGACGGCAATAAGGACCTCTACATCCAGCAGGACAAATTCGGCCAACAGTTCGCCGCCGACGTTCCTGTGGCCGAGTCCGCACTGATGGCCGCTACACAACGGCCCATCAGCGAGGCAGCCTTGAAGGAAGCCTCCGGCGACCCGGCCTGGAAAAAACTGCCGTCCTGGTTCATCTACGGTTCGGCGGACAAGAACATCCCCGAAGCTGCCCTGAAGTTCATGGCCGACCGTGCGGGCTCGAAAAAGACCGTCACCGTCCCAGGCGCCTCCCATGTGGTGATGACGTCCAATCCGGATAAGGTTGCGGCGCTGATCGTTGAAGCAGCGCAGGCCAGTTCCAAATGATGATCGTGTACTGACTAAAAAACCCGGCGCGGGACGCCGGGGTTTTTATTGCGAAGTGCTCCAAAAACGCCGCTCAATTAAAGATCAAACCCCATTCCTCCTGATGGGGCGAATCATATCGCCCTTAAGAGGTGTCCGGGATCATTAAGCCAGTTCAGATCATTAAGCCAGTTCAGGCTCGCTCCCACAGGTTATGGCCCAATCAATCTACTGCTTAGAACCTCATCCTGAAAACAACCGGACAATGATCAGAGCCCTTCATCGGCACAGGAAACTCCGATAACGACCCGGCCACATAGTGCTTTCTCAATTCGCTGCTCATCAACGCATGATCAATCAACCATTTAGAGCCTCCGCCCCGGCATTCGGGCAGGGCCTCATAACCTTCGGTTGGGCGAAACAACTTGGCAGCGGTCGGCTCGCCATCTGAAAGTCCGGCAAAAAGACTCACGTCAGGTGCTGTTTCGTGTTCAACCGCAGTATCAAATCGACGATTGAAATCGCCAATAAGCATTGCGGAAGCGCCGGACTGGATTGCCTTATCGAGCCAGGCTTCCAAGGCAGGTGCTTGCCTTCTAAGCACATCGCAGGTGACGACCCCGTTAGCCTTATCACTCTCGGTCGCATACCCACTGTTCAACGCATGGTCAGGACAGCCACTTTTGAGGTGTACGGATAAAAGCTTGAGGGTCATGCCTTTGATCGTGACGGGTAACTCCGCACCATGGCGAGCATGACTCTTGAAGGCCTCTCCAAGTGGACGAACATCGCCGAGCCTTCCAACCTCAAGCCTGCTGGATTTGCGGACAACAAACCCAGTGCGCTGTATCCAGGGGCTCTGCATGTTCACGTAGAAATCGTACTGATCCTTCGGCCAGATCTGCTGCAGCGCCTCAGAACTCTCGACTTCCTGCACGGCAATCACGTCGGCATTCAGCTTTGCCGCCACGGTCTTCAGATCCGCTATCTGCGCCGGTGATTTGCATTCCCAGCGGTAGGGGTGTGTTTCCTCAAGTCGCTCGCGATCAGCAGCCTTGATTTGGGTGCACTCCTCGAACTCACGCTGGCTGAGGGGAACCGACCGTTGCCATTCCAGGTTCCATGTTGCGAAGGTGAGGGTTTCAGCCAGGGCAGGGTGTGAGAGACAGCAAAGCGATAGGGCTAGATAGAGTGGTTTCATGGGGAGAGTTCCGAGCGCGGTGGCAGTGGGGGTCCAGAAGACGGCACTGCTTTTAGCCGCTCTTTGAGCGTAGCAGCCCAGTTTGTCGCTACAGAGTTCTATCCAATGAAATCTTACCCACCTACCATGCGGGCGATGTATTGGTCGGCATTGAGGCGCAGGTCAACGGCGGGTAGCGGCCCGCAACGCGACCTCTCGATGTTGACCATCAAGATCTGACTGGAGACGTACATGCCCATAATTATTCAGGTGGCCATTGCAGGTCTGGCGCCAACTGATGAATGACGCAAGCGCCTGACTCGTAGGTTTGAGCGAGTTGGCTGAAAGGAAACGCAAGTGGCAAAACGGCCGTTCGTGATTGCCTGTTTCGGCTGACGCAGAGCATGGCAGGCCCTCGCTTTTTCGCAGGCAAGTGACGAAATCTGTAATGTCCGACTTACTCGGCAAGGAAGGGCAATCAATTGGCGCGATTTTCAATCTACAGCGGACCGGTTTTGGTGGGCTATTCAGCCCTGGAGGATGGAGATCCTCCAATGGGCGTTGCTTTCGGTCAATTCGTCCCAGCCGATGGGTACCAGGCTATCCAGCAAGAATGCCGCGCAAATCACCTTGATCAATCGGCTTTAGCGCTTTGTGCTCAAACCGGAGCGGGCTTGGTTATTCCATGTGCTGGCATTGGCATTCTGGACTACTCGGAAGAGCTTCTGCCCGAATTGATCGAGATAAACATTCTCGGCATTCCTCGTCCTCTTTACGAAGAGTTGTTTCCTGAGAAGGTCGCGAGATATAAGCGCCAGTTTATTTCTTGAAAAAATCTGTCCCCTTTTCTACTGGCTTTTGCCTGGCGTTCTAGAGAGGTTGAGGCTTCGGCGGTTTGATAGGGAAGGGGGAAATCCGTCCCATTTTGTACTCAATCACTTGAAGTCATCTCCCAAAAACCGCTTGGGATCGTTTGATGTAGTCGAGGAAGTTGATCCAAGGGGTTTGCACACTTTCCATGTTGCAAACAGCAGGAATTTTCCAATTGCGCTTTTGCTTGTTCGCAGAAGGCTGAAACGCCTCATCCGTGACTAACTCGCAGCCATCGAGCTTCGCGGTAGCAATGATGTATAGATCGTTTTCATCGACCCCAGCACCGTATTTGTCTTCTTCGATCTCGAGCAATCCTTTGATACGAAAGGCTTCCAACAGGATCGCCTCGGTCACAGGCATCTTTTGCAGACCTGAATCCTTCAGCCAAGTCACGCACTCCGGTGCTTTGTGTCCAACCTCTTCGGCGGCAACCTCGGACATCCGAATCACCCCTTGCATCACTCGGTCCGCCATCCATACCCAAAGACCCGGAAACTGCGCGATAGGGTAGTTATCCCACGCGTAAAGCATGGATGAGGCATCAAACACCTGCATAGAAGCGTTCCAGCTTGTGCAGGTCCGAGATCTTAAGGTTGTCGAGATAGCTGCTTGCCTTGGCGAGAGTGATACGACGAGCGTTCATGGCATCCAGCACTGTGCGCACGTAACCATCGCCAAAAATATGCCGGGGTTCGCGATTGCGGTGCTCTCGGCTGCCACCCTCTTTTTCAGGCATCACTCGTTGCGTGTTCCACCGCCGGTATGCGGCATAGGCTTCGCTTGGCAAACGTCCGGCATCCATCAGACGCCGTAGGATCATCTCGCCGCTCACACCCCACGCCCTGCGTTGTGGTTCCAGCCAGCTATCAAATTCGGCCGCCTCAATAGGGCGCTCATTGTCATGAATGCTTAGCAGAAACCGATCGGGGACCAACAGATGGCCTGCAAAGGCATTCGCCTCTTGCTCTTCATCGTTCGCCGAATACAAATCCTCTTCATCGTCAATCGAGCTTGCACAATGAATAAGTAGGTGCCCCAACTCATGCATCAACGTGAAGCTTTGGCGGGTATCTGCATCTTGTTTCTTGATGACGATTACCGGGCATTCAGGATCGTAGAGCGAAAAACCGAGAATCGGGCTTTCTTTCGCAATCTGCCATTTACCGGTGTAGCCATTGCTGCGGAAGACCAACAGGCCGCGCGCTTCGATGGCCTTACGATAACTGTCGAAATTGTTACGGTTCGCCAACCCCAGCCATTCACGCACACGGCTGGCCGCGTCAGGAATGCTAAGGCCTGCCAGGTCGGGCGGCGAGAAGCGTACGACCTCCGTCGGATCAAGCTCCTCACGTAGTGCAAGGAACACTGCGCGTTGACGCTCCACTCTCTCAACCAGCAGCTTCAGGCGGTGCGAAAGTTCCGGTTTCTGATTGCTCAAGGTGCGGAACTGCGGCGAGTGCACCTTTGCCTCGTTGACTGGCCCTGGCTCCATGAAAAATAAGGTACCTCGCCCGAAAAAGGCCGCCAGCTTACGCAACTGGTTGAAGGTCAGTCCCGTCTCGCCGGCCATTACTTTTCCAAAAATGGCAGGTGCTATATCGATCTCACGGGCGAGCTCGTCCCGCGTAATACCGTGATCGGTACAACACCAGTCTATCCGCGCGAGATTGATTGATTGGATACGTTCCATGATTTGAGTATATAGACGGTGTGTACCTGTGAACATCAGCCACCAAAGCTAGCTGCCGAAAGCTTGATGCGGTCGGGCCTATGACTTTCCCGAGGGAGCTAGCATGCCGGAGTGTCATCGATACCGGCTCGACCAGTGTTATGGAAACGATAGAGCCCGAGGGCAAGGCTGAAAAGCCGGCGGATTCTGGTGTGGTTGTAGGCAAAGGCGCAAGGATATGTGGCTTGGAGGTGCGGTGGTCAGATCCTGGATTGGCTCATAGAAGGTGGAGAAGCAGGAGCAAGCACGCGAATACTATTAAAAGGCCGTCTCTGCTTTCTAGCTCAGCTGCCATTTCCCGCCAGGCAGGCAAGCTTACATGCCCTGTGACGGTGAGATTGAGGCAGCGCCCGATTCTCGGCGCAATGAGCCAAGAGTTGGCTCAGTTCCAAATCCAAGGGAAAGCCCTCTTCCAACCATCGGAGCGCCAGTCCTGCCCAGTACTTCGAATGTGAAGCCAGTGCTGTGACCACCAATGGTTGCAACGCTATCTCGGTGGGTAGCGTGTATTTTATCCCCAAGGTTTTTACTGCGTCAGGCAAATCGAGCGCCGCCACCTCGAAAGGCTTTTCAAGCAGTGGCAATAGCCAGACGTAGCTAAACTCGTCGCTCATCTTTTCTCTCGACTGCAATGTCTGTTCTTATCGGCAATGAAACAAATCATACGGCCTAGCTGTTCGGATGTCCGCCATGGGGCTGCGAGTGGTTCCCCTGCCGATGGATCACTGACTCTTTCAATTTCACCTTCAAGGACCGAACCCGTGCCTGCACCCCCCACAAAACTCCTATACCTCCCCGGCGCCTCAGGCAACACCCGATTCTGGCATCCGGTTGCCGAACGCCTGACCCACCCAGCGCAGCAGGTTCATATCGGCTGGCCCGGCTTTGGAAACACGCCTCCCGCACCTGGCATAACCGGTATGGAAGATCTGGCGACTCGCGTCCTGGCCGAGATCGACCGACCCACAGCGCTGGTTGCGCAATCCATGGGCGGTATCGTCGCTGTGCTTGCAGCGCTTGAACGCCCCGAGCTGGTCACTCACCTGATACTGACCGTCACCTCTGGCGGGGTGGATATGTCTGATCTGGACGCGCACGATTGGCGCCCGGCCTTTGCTGCCGCCAACCCGACGCTGCCGAGGTGGTTTCTCGACGATCGCACCGACCTCACGTTGCTATTGGCTGAGTTGCGTATGCCAGTGTTGCTCCTCTGGGGCGATGCGGATCCGATCAGCCCCGTTTGCGTCGGCCAGCGCCTTGCTCAGCTTTTGCCCCATGCGGAGTTACATGTTTTCCCTGATGCTGATCACAGTTTGGGTTTTACGCATGCGGATGAGGTGGCGAGGTTGGTCGAGAGGCATCTGGTCTGTGGGTGAGCGGGATACTTGTTGCTATTGCCATGAAAAAGCAAAGGGGACAGATGCACTCTAAAAATAAATCCGTCCCCTTATCCGCTTTACTCTAAGAGCGATGTGCGTGAAGACCTTGTTCCATGTCTTGATTCCTAAATGAAATTGCTCACTATTTTCGGTCTTGCTGAGTTGGGTAAGCGATTAGCCGTACGGGGCATTTAGTGCATCCGTTATCGATTCCTTGAAGATGGAGGCAACCCATAAATCATTTTTTACTTGTGTTATAGCTGCATCCAATAGCTCGCCCAGAGCAAGTCGCGCCCTCGCAAGTTTTTTTGATACAGCAGTTAGATCTTCTACCCATTCGGGAAATATAATTTCGTGAGATACAAACATACTGGCGGCGGTATCTGATCGCATTATTCGTCCAAGACAGTAAATGTAGTCAATGGCGATGCCTTTACGAAACCTCTCATCCATATCTTCTGCATGAATTACAACCTGTAAAGCGATAGTTGCCAGAGATAGGGCAACTTGAAGCGCTTCTGCGGAGCGATCGTTGCGTTGGGTTTCAATCATAGTAATGAGTTCGTGGATTTTCGAATTAAGCTTAGCGCGTACAAAATTACTTGCGTTCTGCTTGCGAGCAACGGTTCTTCCGAGACTATCTAGGATGGATTGTCGCGCTTCGGATGGAACGAACCATCTACCATTCTGATGAAGGCCGGGGAGCTGTTCAAGAAAGCGATCAAGGAGTTTGTTGTCCAAATAGTCCGCAATCTTGTCTCGACCATTAGCTCTGAGCAGTTGGGAAACGAAGACCACGATAGCTTCACGATGACTAACAACCTTGAAAAGCTCTTTCGCTAGACGCTCCTCATCCTTGCTCTCCGGCCAAATACCCAAGAACGCTTTAAGGCGTGCGTCAATTTCGGGCTCGTACTTTGAGTTTCGAATAATGATGTTAAAGATATCAGACAAGAAGTCCTTGGCCGGCTTCCAATCGGGTTCAGACTCCAAATGATTAAATCGAGAGTGCCTACCTAGGGGGGCATCACTAATTTTTTCCTTTCTCCAAATCAGCTCTGCCTGGAGATTTTTATTGCTAGAGTTACCATTCAGTAGATTTAGAATGTACGCATGAACTTGTCGTGACATAATTTTATTAAGCTCGCAGATGGCGAACGGCCAATAGCCAGCTGCTTTACTCAGGCTGTTTGATAACATGTAAGTTGTTGGATTGCCTTTTTGATCAATGGTACATAAATATCGGTCATGGAATGCTTGCTCCGAACCGTTTCCTCGCTTTATATGCACCACAGAAATGCTGCCGGTCAACTGAGGCGCCCATTCATTCAGCGTGGATTTAAGGCTTTCTAGATAAGTTTTTTTGTTGGTTGTGCTTGCTTTTGCCGCGTCGGGATTTATATCACCTGGTGAAACCAAAATTAGCAATTCAGCGGTCTCGTTTCCTTGGCGAGCTATGACTCGTTTGACCGCTTCGCTTCCTAAATAAGGATCGATAAGATATGCGGTAGTTACTCCCGGTTGCTCGATTTTTTTCTTGATCCAGCGAATCACTTCTACCTGGCTTTCGACTCCTTTCTCAAACCAAACATTTTCCGCCCCGGTCAGATCTGGTCCTATTAATGCGGCAATGCTAGCTTTCTGTTTTCGAAGCAAGTCCAGACCGCCAGAGCGATTATCGATAGACGGTCCTGCGAACGCCATTGTATGAACTCGAACTCGGCTTTCAAGGTCGCGGCTATTGGAGTTTCCTGGAAATAATGGAGGGAGCTTATCAGTTGCACCCAATATTGAAAGACCGAAATCAGTACCTTGAATAAACTGGACGCTTAACTGGTCTGCTAATTCGCCAATGCTATCGAATACTGAGAGTGAGACATCGGTTATATGGATAGGGGCCGAGAACGTCATTTCTGACATTCCAGCTTTGATCTCGATGAGTGTCGAGCGAATCACTTCATCGTAATTCTTCAGGGTGACCTGCAATTTAAATGTGAGGTCGAGCGGTGCTGCGAACCGACGCACATTTACCTGAAGCATCGGTTCGTTGGTTCGAAAATCTGGTTTTTTCGGAACAATTTCGAATAGCGGGCCGTCAATGCCTCCCGCCCCGGCTGTGCGGAAAAAATATTCGATGACTCCAATTGGTGTTCGTGCTTTCAGAGCGTCTTCCATACCCGACAATTCGTCAAGTTTTAGGCTAATGGCCAATAATGCCTTCTGTGCTGCTCCCGGCTTTAGTCTATTATTAAGTGCGTCGTTCAGATCAGTCAGAAGTGATTCGGCTACGATACCTTTTCGCAATAGAAGACCAGTTCCGGTGATCCTCGCTCTTTGGTTTATTTCTCCAACTATTGTTGGCCAAAATGGATGACCTATTATCATTCGTCCACCTGCAATCGGGCATTCTTCTGGAATTAAAAAATGTCCTTTAACGAACTGATTCTCAACCAAGTGCTCTTCGACGTCAGATAAGACTTTATCCCAAGTGACGAGCGTAAGCTCGCTTTCTGAGATTTTCGTACGAAAAGTCCCATCGGTTATCGTACCCTGTGGCAATTTAGGGTCAGGGTAGGTTCCTGGCCCGCGTACGGTTCTCAACATTACGCGGGCAAGCATTGGATCAAGTCCATCGGCTTCAACGCCGAAGACAGTTAGCGCAATTGGCATAGTGACATTTTCCATTGGAGACAAACTCATTTAGCTCCAACGCTACGCTTTACGCCACGAATTTAAAAGACGTTGTATGCGTAACTAAAGCCAACGTCTAGCGTACCGGCGATATAGCTACTGATCTCCGTAATCGAGTTACAGACCAAAACTGAAAATAAGGTCTCATGAGTCAAGGGCCGTTTTTGGCCGTTGTAGCCTATCGCTAGAGAGAACGGTGAAGGGGAAATATGAAAAAGTGTGGCAATACTCGCGGCTTCTTGAACGGAACAACCAAAACCCGACGCAAAACGTCGGGCTTTTTCATTGGGGAAGATACTATTGCCCCGGCTCCACATTATCCAACACCCGATTCGCCAACAACGAACTCAGCTCAATCAACTGCTGAATCCCCAGCGCCAAATGACGCCGCGAGCCATCCAGGTCGAACGCCAGATCAGTCACCATGGCATCGGCCGAAGCCAGCGTTTCACTGAGGTTAGCGAGCATGCACTCGTTATCGAGGCCTTTCACAACGGTGAAAAGCTGCCCCGGTTTCGGTTCGTCTTTGGATTGATCCGGCTTCGGCAGCAAGTAGTGATCGAGCACGCGTTTGGTAGTTTCTGCTTGCTTCTTGGCCTTGGATTTTGCGGATTGCGGGGTGGGGTCTGTTTCTGGTGGGTTTGGAGTTACTTTGAACATAGGTATGTCGTCCTCAATGAGGCCGCAACCATCCCGCTACTAAACGATAGGGTGGCGGCTGTGCGCAGGTTAGTAGACCGGTGACATACCTAAAACCGGCGCGCCCGAGGGCGCCATGCGCACAGCCACCATCAAGTGCAGGCGAACGCCTGACTGATGAGACTCATGCAACCGGGATGTCATCCGGGCTACTAAACCCGACCACTGATGGGCAGTGGCAGGAACGACAATAGAACCCAGGGACAAGGCGCACAAGCAGGCGGATTCTGGCGCAGTTGTAGGCAAAGGCGCAAGGATTCGTGGGTTGGTGGAGGTGTGTAGGTGGGGGCTGTAGGAGCGGGGTTTACCGGCGATGCGGGGGACTTGGTTTGGTCTGGAACCGTGTCGATTTCATCGCGAGCAGGCTCGCTCCCACAGGGATTGGAGGTTGTTGAGGCTGTGTTCACCAGCATTCGGTGTGGGAGCGGGCTTGTTCGCGAAGAGGGCGGCACATTCAATATTGATGCAAGCTGAGCCGCCGCTTTCGCGAGCAAGCCCGCTTGTGTCTTGCTCTGCGATTAAACTGATGGTGAGAGCGGTGAGTGGCAAGCTGAATGCCCGGAGTGCTTAAAGCACGT
>NZ_VIUG01000044.1:0-36891 GCF_007828255.1 Pseudomonas sp. SJZ078
TCCACAGCCATAACAACTACCTGCCGCCAATAGCCATGGAGCAGCAGGCAGCTTGATCACCGTAATCGGTGTCCGGAAAAACTTGACCAGAACAGCCTGCTCGCGATAGCGGTGGGTCAGGTTGCGTTTATGTAACGGTTAATCGCTCTCGCGATCAGAACTGCGATTGCAGGTAATTCTCCAACCCGATCAACTTGATCAACCCCAACTGCTTCTCAAGCCAGTAGGTATGGTCTTCCTCAGTGTCATTGAGCTGAACACGCAGGATTTCGCGGGTGACATAGTCGTTGTGCTGTTCGCACAGCTCGATCCCCTTGCACAGCGCGGCCCGGACCTTGTATTCCAGGCGCAGGTCGGCAGCAAGCATGTCGGGTACGGTGGTGCCGATGTCCAGGTCGTCCGGGCGCATGCGCGGCGTACCTTCGAGCATCAGGATGCGACGCATCAACGCATCGGCATGCTGTGCTTCTTCTTCCATTTCATGGTTGATACGTTCGTAGAGCTCGGTAAACCCCCAATCCTCATACATCCGCGAATGGATGAAATATTGATCACGGGCTGCCAGTTCGCCTGTCAGCAGCGTGTTGAGGTAATCGATTACGTCCGGGTGACCTTGCATCGCCCTACATCTCCACAAGCCTTGAAAGACTCTAGTTTGAACCAAGCCGGCCGCCAGGTCACGGCACTATCGCAATAAATGCGAAGAAAATCCGAGAAAACCAGGTTAAATAACGCAAAAACCGCCCAAATGAGGGCGGTTCTGCTTCTCGTTTAGACTTAGTTAAACTGTACGCCCAACGCCTTTGCGATACCTTCTCCATAAGCGGCGTCCGCCTTGAAGAAATGCTGCAATTGACGGTCGACGACATCCGCCGATACCCCACCCATCGCACCAGCTATGTTGCTGATCAGCAGGGCCTGCTGCTCGCTGTTCATTAGGCGGAACAGCGCACCGGCATGGCTGTAGTAGTCAGTGTCTTCCCGATGATCGTAACGATCCGCCGCCCCAGTGAGGGCCAGGGCAGGTTCCGCGTAATGCGGGGCTTGCTTCGGCGACTCGACGTAGCTATTGGGCTCGTAGTTCGGTGCTGCCCCGCCATTGCTGCCAAACGCCATGGCTCCGTCGCGCTGGTAGGTATTGACCGGACTGCGCGGTGCATTCACCGGCAATTGCTGGTGATTGGTGCCGACACGGTAGCGGTGCGCATCGGCGTAGGCGAACACACGACCTTGCAGCATGCGGTCCGGCGACAGGCCTACGCCTGGCACCATGTTGCTCGGCCCGAACGCCGCCTGTTCCACTTCGGCAAAGTAGTTCAGCGGGTTGCGGTTGAGTTCGAGCTCCCCGACTTCAATCAACGGAAATTCTTTCTGCGACCAGGTCTTGGTCACGTCGAACGGATTCTCGTAATGAGCAGCAGCCTGGGCTTCAGTCATGATCTGGATGCAAACGCTCCATTTCGGGAAATCACCTCGCTCAATGGCATTGAACAAGTCACGCTGGGCATAGTCCGGGTCGGTGCCCGCCAAGCGCGCGGCTTCAGCCGGCGCCAGGTTCTTGATGCCTTGCTTGGTCTTGTAGTGCCACTTTACCCAGTGCCGCTCGCCTTGGGCGTTGATCAGACTATAGGTGTGACTGCCGAAGCCGTGCATGTGACGGTAGCCGTCAGGAATGCCGCGGTCGGAAAACAGGATGGTGATCTGGTGCAAGGCTTCTGGGGAATGAGACCAGAAATCCCACATCGCTTGGGCGCTTTTCAGATTGCTTTGGGGCAGACGCTTCTGGGTATGGATAAAGTCCGGAAATTTCAGCGGATCACGAATGAAGAAGACTGGTGTGTTATTGCCGACAATGTCCCAGTTGCCTTCTTCGGTATAGAACTTCAGGGCGAAACCACGGGGATCGCGTTCGGTGTCGGCAGATCCACGCTCGCCACCCACGGTGGAAAAGCGCAGGAACGTTGGCGTCTGCTTGCCGACCGAATCGAACAACTTGGCGCTGGTGTACTGGGTGATGTCACGGGTGACCGTGAACGTACCGTAGGCGCCTGAACCCTTGGCGTGTACACGGCGCTCAGGGATGTTCTCGCGGTTGAAGTGAGCAAGTTTTTCGATGAGATGGAAATCGTCGAGTAACAGCGGGCCCCGTGGGCCAGCGGAGCGAGAATTCTGGTTATCGGCGACAGGAGCGCCGCTTGCGGTCGTAAGCGTTTTGATCTGGCTCATGCTCAATCTTCCTCGGTCGGTCTTCGAACTGCCGGCTAATCGGCTGGAAAGGAGTATTGAACATGTTAGTGACAGTATCCAAATTTATTAAATCATGGGCATCGATAGTCATTATCTAACGCGACCCTATTGCCAATAGCGAAGCCGACCACAACGGCTCTTTCATTTTCATCAGGCACAAAAAACCGGGCACTAGGCCCGGTTCTTTGTATATTGCCGTCTTACTCAGCGGATACAGCTTCACCGCCGGTAGCACGATCAACCAACTCGACGTACGCCATAGGCGCGTTGTCGCCAGCGCGGAAACCGCACTTGAGGATGCGCAGGTAGCCACCCTCACGGGTAGCGTAACGCTTGCCCAGGTCGTTGAAGAGCTTACCAACGATAGCTTTCGAACGAGTACGGTCGAAAGCCAGGCGGCGGTTAGCCAGGCTATCTGTCTTGGCCAGAGTGATCAGCGGCTCAGCAACGCGACGCAGTTCTTTGGCTTTCGGCAGTGTAGTTTTGATCAGCTCGTGCTCGAACAGCGACACCGCCATGTTTTGGAACATGGCCTTGCGGTGCGAGCTGGTGCGGCTCAGGTGACGACCACTTTTACGATGACGCATGGTTCATTCCTTACCAAACACAACGTTCGGTGATTACGACGATCAGGCAGTCGCCTTGTCGTCCTTCTTAAGACTTGCAGGCGGCCAGTTGTCGAGGCGCATGCCGAGGGACAGACCGCGGGAGGCCAGAACGTCCTTGATTTCAGTCAAGGATTTCTTGCCAAGGTTCGGAGTCTTCAACAGCTCTACTTCGGTACGCTGAATCAGGTCGCCGATGTAGTAGATGTTTTCCGCCTTAAGGCAGTTAGCCGAACGTACAGTCAGTTCCAGATCGTCAACCGGGCGAAGCAGGATCGGATCGATCTCGTCTTCCTGCTCGACAACCACTGGCTCACTGTCACCCTTGAGGTCGACGAACGCAGCCAACTGCTGTTGCAGGATGGTTGCAGCGCGGCGGATAGCCTCTTCAGGATCCAGGGTGCCGTTGGTTTCCAGATCAATAACCAGCTTGTCCAGGTTGGTACGCTGCTCGACACGGGCGTTTTCCACCACGTATGCGATGCGGCGAACCGGGCTGAACGAAGAGTCGAGCTGCAAGCGACCGATGCTGCGGCTTTCGTCTTCATCGCTCTGACGCGAGTCTGCCGGTTCATAACCACGACCACGAGCTACGGTGAGCTTCATGTTCAGGGCGCCGTTAGACGCCAGGTTAGCGATTACGTGATCGGGGTTAACGATCTCGACATCATGATCCAGCTGAATATCGGCAGCGGTAACCACCCCCGAACCCTTCTTCGACAAGGTCAGCGTAACTTCGTCACGACCGTGCAGCTTGATAGCCAGACCTTTAAGGTTCAACAGGATTTCAATGACATCTTCCTGTACGCCTTCGATGGCGCTGTACTCGTGGAGTACACCGTCAATCTCGGCCTCGACTACTGCACAGCCGGGCATTGAGGACAACAGGATGCGGCGCAGCGCGTTGCCCAGGGTGTGGCCGAAACCACGCTCGAGAGGCTCGAGAGTGATCTTGGCGCGGGTTGGACTGACAACCTGCACATCAATATGGCGGGGTGTCAGGAACTCATTTACCGAAATCTGCATGGATGCACCTATTTTCTAGCCCTTACTTGGAGTAGAGCTCGACAATCAGGCTTTCGTTGATGTCGGCGGACAGATCACTGCGAGCTGGAACGTTCTTGAAAACGCCCGACTTCTTCTCAGTGTCTACTTCTACCCATTCTACGCGGCCACGTTGGGCACACAGATCGAGAGCTTGGACAATGCGAAGTTGGTTCTTTGCTTTCTCGCGAACAGCAACCACGTCACCAGCACGAACCTGGTAGGACGGAACGTTTACGGTCTGACCGTTAACGCTGATCGACTTGTGCGATACCAGCTGACGGGATTCGGCACGAGTAGAACCGAAACCCATACGGTATACAACGTTGTCCAGACGGCATTCGAGCAGCTGCAACAGGTTTTCGCCGGTTGCGCCTTTCTTGCCAGCAGCTTCTTTGTAGTAGCCGCTGAATTGACGCTCGAGAACGCCGTAGATACGACGGACCTTCTGCTTTTCACGCAGTTGGGTGCCGTAGTCGGACTGGCGACCGCGGCGCTGGCCGTGGATACCAGGTGCTGCTTCGATGTTGCACTTCGATTCGATCGCGCGCACGCCGCTCTTCAGGAAGAGATCGGTGCCTTCGCGACGAGCGAGTTTGCATTTTGGACCAATGTAACGAGCCATTCTTTACAATCTCCTGGATTACACGCGGCGCTTCTTCGGCGGACGGCACCCGTTGTGCGGGATTGGCGTCACGTCGGTGATGCTGGCGATCTTGTAGCCACAGCCGTTCAAAGCACGAACTGCGGATTCACGACCTGGACCTGGACCCTTGACGTTGACGTCGAGGTTTTTCAGGCCGTATTCCAGCGCAGCTTGACCAGCACGCTCAGCAGCTACTTGAGCAGCGAACGGGGTGGACTTGCGGGAACCGCGGAAACCCGAACCACCGGAGGTAGCCCAGGAAAGAGCGTTACCTTGACGGTCGGTAATGGTCACGATGGTATTGTTAAAAGAAGCATGGATGTGGGCGATGCCATCAACCACTGTCTTTTTAACTTTTTTACGAGGACGAGCAGCAGGTTTTGCCATGATTAAATTCCTGTCGATTCGCTGGGGCGATTACTTGCGGATCGGCTTACGCGGACCTTTACGGGTACGCGCGTTGGTCTTGGTACGCTGACCGCGTACTGGCAGACCACGACGATGACGCAGACCGCGATAGCAACCGAGGTCCATCAAGCGCTTGATTTTCATGTTGACTTCGCGACGCAGGTCACCTTCAGTGGTGAACTTCGCCACTTCGCCACGCAGCTGTTCAATCTGCTCGTCGCTCAGATCTTTGATCTTTGCCGCTGGGTTGACCCCAGCCACTGCACAAATTTTCTGTGCAGTAGTGCGACCAACACCATAGATGTAGGTCAGCGAGATAACAGTATGCTTGTTATCTGGAATGTTGACGCCTGCAATACGGGCCATTCAGTGGGACTCCAATTGACAGCTACCTACGCCCCGGAAGCCAAGAAATAGGGCGCGAGATAATATCGCTGTAATAACAAATAATCAACCCGGCAGCGCACTAGCTGCCGGGCTTAAAGCACAATCACACTCAGCCTTGGCGCTGTTTGTGACGCGGTTCCGCGCTGCAAATTACTCGAACAACACCTTCGCGGCGAATAATCTTGCAGTTACGGCACAGCTTTTTCACCGATGCACGAACTTTCATCACCAACTCCTCGAACCTTATGGACGCTACTCAGCGCAGCATGCCGCTGCCGTAGCCCTTCAGGTTGGCTTTCTTCATCAGGGATTCGTACTGGTGCGAAACGAGGTGCGATTGTACTTGGGACATGAAGTCCATCACAACCACGACCACGATCAGCAACGAGGTCCCGCCAAGGTAGAACGGTACGTTTGCTGCAACCACCAGGAACTGGGGCAACAGGCAGACGGCCGTCATGTAAAGAGCACCGAACATGGTCAAGCGAGTCAGAACGCCATCAATGTAGCGCGCAGACTGCTCACCTGGACGGATGCCCGGAATAAAGGCACCGGACTTCTTCAGGTTTTCCGCTACGTCTTTCGGATTGAACATCAACGCCGTATAGAAGAAGCAGAAGAAAATAATCCCTGCACTAAACAGCAGAATATTCAACGGCTGACCAGGAGCGATCGACTGCGAGAGGTCCTGCAACCAGCCCATACCTTCAGACTGGCCGAACCAGGCACCCAACGAAGCCGGGAACAGCAAGATGCTGCTCGCGAAAATAGCCGGGATAACGCCGGCCATGTTCACCTTCAACGGCAAGTGGCTGGTCTGCGCAGCAAATACCTTGCGGCCTTGCTGACGCTTGGCGTAGTGAACAGCAATACGACGCTGACCACGCTCAATGAACACCACGAAACCGATAATCGCTACTGCCAGCAAACCGATGGCAACCAGGGCGAAAATGTTGATATCACCCTGACGCGCAGACTCGAAAGACTGCCCGATCGCTCTCGGAAGACCGGCGACGATACCTGCGAAGATCAACATCGAGATACCGTTGCCAACACCACGCTCAGTAATCTGCTCACCCAACCACATCATGAACATCGCACCCGCCACAAACGTGGTAACCGCGACGAAATAGAAGCTGAGGTCAGCATTGAACGAAACGCCCTGCCCTGCCAGGCCAATGGACATGCCAATGGCCTGGACGAGAGCGAGTACGACAGTGCCGTAGCGGGTGTACTGGCTGATCTTGCGACGGCCAGCTTCACCTTCCTTCTTCAACTGCTCCAACTGCGGGCTGACGGCAGTCATCAGCTGCATGATGATCGATGCCGAGATGTACGGCATGATCCCCAATGCAAAGATGCTCATCCGCTCCAGCGCGCCGCCGGAAAACATGTTGAACAAGCTAAGAATGGTCCCCTCATTCTGTCGAAACAGGTCTGCGAGTCGGTCCGGGTTGATACCTGGAACCGGGATGTGTGCGCCTATTCGGTAGACGATAATCGCCAGGAACAGAAAACGCAGACGAGCCCAGAGTTCAGACATACCGCCTTTGCCGAGCGCAGAGAGAGCACCTTGCTTAGCCATTTATTCCTCGAACTTGCCGCCAGCTGCTTCGATAGCCGCACGCGCACCTTTGGTGGCGCCGATTCCCTTTCCGATCGTGACAGCGCGAGCAACTTCGCCCGACAGCATGATTTTCACACGCTGTACGTTCTGGTTGATCACGTTGGCATCCTTCAGGGACTGCACGGTGACGATGTCGCCGTCCACTTTAGCCAGCTCGGACAGACGCACTTCTGCGCGGTCCATGGCCTTCAGGGAAACGAAACCGAACTTCGGCAGGCGACGATGCAGCGGCTGTTGACCGCCTTCAAAGCCTGGAGCAATGGTGCCACCGGAGCGGGAGGTCTGACCTTTGTGACCACGGCCACCGGTCTTGCCCAAACCACTACCGATACCACGGCCCGGACGATGCTTTTCGCGACGGGAACCCGGCGCTGGACTCAGATCATTGAGTTTCATCGATTAACCCTCGACACGCAGCATGTAGTAAGCCTTGTTGATCATCCCGCGATTCTCGGGAGTATCCTGGACTTCTACAGTGTGACCGATGCGACGCAAACCCAGACCCTTAACGCACAGTTTGTGGTTAGGGATGCGGCCGGTCATGCTTTTGATCAGCGTAACTTTTACGGTAGCCATGATCAGAAGATCTCCTTGACGCTTTTGCCACGCTTGGCGGCAATGGATTCAGGAGACTGCATCGCCTTCAAACCCTTGAAAGTGGCGTGGACCACGTTTACAGGGTTAGTCGAGCCGTAGCACTTGGCCAGAACGTTCTGAACGCCAGCAACTTCGAGGACAGCACGCATAGCGCCGCCTGCGATGATACCGGTACCTTCAGAAGCAGGCTGCATGTACACCTTCGAAGCGCCATGGGCGGACTTCATTGCGTACTGCAGGGTGGTGCCGTTCAGATCAACCTGGATCATGTTGCGGCGAGCAGCTTCCATTGCCTTCTGGATCGCAGCAGGCACTTCACGCGACTTGCCACGGCCGAAGCCAACACGGCCCTTACCATCACCAACCACGGTCAGCGCGGTGAAAGTGAAGATACGGCCGCCTTTAACGGTTTTGGCTACGCGGTTAACTTGAACCAGCTTCTCGATGTAGCCTTCGTCGCGCTTTTGGTCGTTATTTGACATAACTTAGAACTCCAGCCCAGCTTCACGAGCAGCATCAGCCAGCGCCTTGACGCGGCCGTGGTACTTGAAGCCAGAGCGGTCGAAAGCCACCTGCGAGACGCCAGCGGCTTTAGCACGCGTAGCGACCAGCTGGCCAACCTTAGTGGCCGCGTCGATGTTGCCGGTGGCACCATCACGCAGTTCTTTATCCAAAGTCGAGGCACTTGCCAGGACCTTGTTGCCGTCGGCCGAAATGACCTGGGCGTAGATGTGCTGCGAAGAGCGGAACACGCAGAGACGCACGACTTCGAGTTCGTGCATTTTCAGGCGTGCTTTGCGAGCGCGACGCAGTCGAGTAACTTTTTTGTCGGTCATTTGCTATGCCCTACTTCTTCTTGGCTTCTTTACGACGGACGACTTCGTCCGCGTAGCGCACACCCTTGCCTTTGTACGGCTCTGGTGGACGGAAGTCGCGGATCTCGGCGGCCACTTGACCTACCAGCTGCTTGTCGATGCCCTTGATCAGGATATCGGTCTGGCTAGGAGTCTCAGCGGTGATGCCTTCCGGCAGTTCGTAATCCACTGGGTGCGAGAAGCCAAGAGCCAGGTTCAGAACCGAGCCTTTTGCTTGCGCTTTGTAACCAACACCGACCAGCTGGAGCTTGCGCTCGAAGCCTTGGCTTACGCCTTGGACCATGTTGTTTACCAACGCACGAGTGGTACCAGCCATTGCGCGAGTCTGTTGATCGCCATTGCGAGCAGCGAAACGCAGCTCACCGGCTTCTTCAACGATCTCAACGGACGAATGGATGTTCAGTTCAAGAGTGCCCTTGGCACCCTTCACCGAAAGCTGTTGGCCTGCGAATTTGACTTCGACACCGGCTGGCAGCTTAACGGGGTTCTTAGCGACGCGAGACATGCTTATCCCCCCTTAGAACACGGTGCAAAGAACTTCGCCGCCGACACCGGCAGCGCGCGCAGCACGATCAGTCATCACACCTTTGTTGGTGGAGACGATAGACACGCCCAGACCGCCGCGAACTTTCGGCAGATCCTCGACGGACTTGTACTGACGCAGGCCTGGACGGCTAACGCGCTTCACTTCCTCGATGACCGGACGGCCTTCGAAGTATTTCAGCTCGATGGACAGCAGAGGCTTGATTTCGCTGCTGATCTGATAACCCGCGATGTAACCTTCGTCCTTCAGGACTTTTGCTACAGCCACCTTCAACGTGGAAGACGGCATGCTTACGACGGACTTTTCAGCCATCTGGGCATTACGGATTCGAGTTAGCATGTCCGCTAACGGGTCCTGCATACTCATGGGCTAGACGCTCCTAATGCAAAAAAATTAGCCTTGCGGCTACTACGTGTCACCGAGAAACTCCGGGCAAGAAAAACACGGGCTCAGGCGAGCCGGTCATTCTAGACACACCCCGGAAATGAATCAAGCCCCAAAAGGGGCTTGATTCTGCTTCAAGGTCACCGGCGGTCAGGATCCTGGGATCCCGAACACCGAGACGTTGACAGTGCTTACCAGCTGGCTTTAACCAGACCTGGAACGTCACCACGCATTGCAGCTTGGCGCAGCATGTTACGGCCGAGGCCGAACTTGCGGTATACGCCGTGCGGACGACCAGTCAGGCGGCAGCGGTTACGCATGCGCGAGGCGCTTGCGTCACGTGGCTGCTTCTGCAGGGCTACGGTCGCTTCCCAACGCGCTTCTGGACTTGCGTTCAGATCGACGATGATAGCTTTCAGCGCTGCACGCTTGGTGGCGTACTTGGCAACGGTGAGCTGACGCTTCAGCTCACGGTTCTTCATGCTCTTCTTGGCCATTTTCCTACTCCAATCAGTTGCGGAACGGGAATTTGAAAGCACGCAGCAGAGCGCGACCTTCGTCATCCGATTTGGCAGTGGTGGTCAGGGTAATGTCCAGACCGCGCAGAGCATCGATCTTGTCGTAATCGATTTCCGGGAAAATGATCTGCTCTTTCACGCCCATGCTGTAGTTGCCACGACCATCGAAGGACTTGGCATTCAGGCCGCGGAAGTCGCGAACCCGAGGCAGGGAGATCGACAGCAGACGATCCAGGAACTCGTACATACGATCGCGACGCAGGGTCACTTTGACACCGATCGGCCAACCTTCGCGGACTTTGAAGCCTGCGATGGATTTGCGAGCGTGAGTCACAACGACTTTCTGGCCGGTGATCTTCTCCAGGTCAGCTACCGCGTGCTCGATGACTTTCTTGTCACCGATCGCTTCGCCCAGACCCATGTTCAGGGTGATCTTGGTAATGCGCGGAACTTCCATCACGTTCGCCAGCTTAAGTTCTTCCTTAAGCTTCGGTGCGATTTCCTTCCGGTAAATCTCTTTCAGTCGTGCCATGGTCTTCTACCTAGCAGTGTTCAAGCATCAACCGCTTTTTGGGTCGACTTGAAGACACGAATTTTTTTGCCGTCTTCTACTTTGAAACCAACGCGGTCAGCCTTGTTGGTTTCGCCGTTGAAAATGGCG
The DNA here is from genome assembly GCF_007828255.1 of Pseudomonas sp. SJZ078. NCBI lineage: Bacteria > Pseudomonadati > Pseudomonadota > Gammaproteobacteria > Pseudomonadales > Pseudomonadaceae > Pseudomonas > Pseudomonas sp. SJZ078. Next base: position 10,544 of record NZ_VIUG01000044.1, read on the forward strand.
ACGTTGGAAGCGTGCAGTGGCGCTTCTTTCTCGACGATACCGCCCTGTACGCCCGACATCGGGTTAGGCTTGGTATGGCGCTTGACCAGGTTCAGACCACCAACAACCAGACGGTTGTCAGCGAGAACCTTGAGCACCTTACCGCGCTTGCCCTTGTCTTTGCCGGCGATCACGATGATCTCGTCGTCACGACGAATCTTTTGCATGTCGGATCTCCTTACAGCACTTCTGGGGCGAGCGAGACGATCTTCATGAACTTCTCAGTACGAAGTTCACGGGTCACTGGCCCAAAGATACGGGTGCCGATTGGCTCTTGCTTGTTGTTCAGCAGAACAGCAGCGTTGCCATCAAAGCGGATGATGGAGCCGTCAGCGCGACGAACACCATGGCGAGTGCGGACTACAACAGCAGTCATCACTTGACCTTTCTTCACCTTACCGCGAGGAATTGCTTCCTTGACGGTAACTTTGATGATGTCGCCAATAGCAGCGTAACGACGATGGGAGCCACCCAGCACCTTGATGCACATAACGCGGCGAGCGCCGCTGTTATCGGCCACATCAAGCATGGATTGAGTCTGAATCATATAATTTCTCCGACCCCTAGCCCTTAGACTTCCACAGCGCGTTCGAGAACATCAACCAGCGCCCAAGATTTGGTCTTGGCCATCGGACGGGTTTCACGAATAGTGACCTTGTCGCCGATGTGGCATTGATTGGTTTCGTCGTGCGCGTGCAGCTTAGTCGAACGCTTAACGTATTTACCGTAGATCGGGTGCTTGACGCGACGCTCGATCAGAACGGTGATGGTTTTGTCCATCTTGTCGCTGACAACACGGCCAGTCAGCGTACGGACAGTTTTTTCGGCTTCAGCCATGATTACTTACCTGCCTGCTGGTTGAGCACAGTTTTCACGCGAGCGATGTCACGCTTAACTTGCGAGAGCAGATGAGACTGCCCCAACTGGCCAGTTGCTTTCTGCATACGCAGATTGAACTGGTCGCGCAGCAGGCCGAGCAGTTGCTCGTTCAGCTGCTGTGCTGATTTTTCACGAAGTTCATTCGCCTTCATCACATCACCGTCCGTTTAACAAAGGAGGTGGCGAGCGGCAGCTTTGCAGCAGCCAGGGCGAAAGCCTCACGCGCCAGCTCTTCAGAAACACCCTCGATTTCATACAGGACTTTGCCTGGCTGAATCTGGGCAACCCAGTACTCCACGTTGCCCTTACCTTTACCCATCCGAACTTCGAGTGGCTTCTTGGTGACAGGCTTGTCCGGGAATACACGGATCCAGATCTTGCCGCCACGTTTTACGTGACGGGTCAGAGCACGACGCGCTGACTCGATCTGACGAGCGGTGAGACGACCACGAGCAACAGACTTCAGCGCGAACTCGCCGAAGCTGACTTTGCTACCGCGCAATGCCAGGCCACGGTTGTGACCGGTCATCTGCTTGCGGAACTTCGTACGCTTTGGTTGCAACATTTGGCGTACCCCTTACTTAGCAGCTTTTTTACGAGGCGCTGGTGCTTGTGGTTTCAGCTCTTCTTGGCGACCACCAATTACTTCGCCTTTGAAGATCCAAACCTTTACACCGATCACACCGTAGGTGGTGTGAGCTTCGTAGTTGGCATAGTCGATGTCGGCACGCAGGGTGTGCAGTGGCACACGACCTTCGCGATACCATTCAGTACGTGCGATTTCAGCACCGCCGAGACGACCGCTCACTTGGATTTTGATGCCTTTGGCACCAATGCGAATGGCGTTCTGTACTGCACGCTTCATAGCGCGACGGAACATTACGCGACGCTCCAGCTGCTGAGCTACGCTCTGCGCAACCAGCATACCGTCGAGCTCCGGCTTGCGGATCTCTTCGATATTGATGTGCACAGGCACACCCATTTGCTTGGTCAGGTCCTGACGCAGTTTCTCAACATCTTCACCTTTCTTCCCGATAACGATACCTGGACGAGCGGTGTGGATGGTGATACGTGCAGTCTGAGCCGGACGATGGATATCGATACGGCTTACGGACGCGCTTTTTAGTTTGTCTTGGAGATACTCACGCACCTTCAGATCAGCGAACAAGTAGTCCGCATAAGTCCGACCGTCTGCGTACCAGACGGAGGTGTGCTCCTTGACGATTCCCAGGCGAATGCCAATGGGATGTACTTTCTGACCCATCTCTTCGACTCCGTTACTTGTCAGCAACCTTGACAGTGATATGGCAAGACCGCTTGACGATGCGATCAGCACGGCCTTTGGCACGTGGCATGATGCGCTTCAGCGAACGCCCTTCGTTGACGAAAACGGTGCTGACCTTCAGGTCATCAACGTCTGCGCCTTCGTTATGCTCGGCGTTGGCTACGGCCGACTCCAGCACTTTTTTCATGATCTCGGCGGCTTTCTTACTGCTGAAAGCCAACAGGTTGAGCGCCTCGCCCACCTTCTTCCCGCGGATCTGGTCGGCGACCAAGCGGGCTTTCTGGGCGGAGATTCGAGCGCCCGACAACTTAGCGGCTACTTCCATTTCCTTACCCCTTAACGCTTGGCTTTCTTGTCAGCCACGTGCCCACGGTATGTGCGGGTACCGGCGAACTCGCCCAGTTTGTGGCCGACCATGTCTTCGTTCACGAGAACTGGGACGTGCTGGCGACCGTTGTGTACTGCGATGGTCAGACCGACCATTTGTGGCAGGATCATCGAACGACGCGACCAGGTCTTAACTGGTTTGCGATCGTTCTTTTCCGCCGCCACTTCGATCTTCTTCAGTAGGTGAAGATCAATAAAAGGACCTTTTTTCAGAGAACGTGGCACTGTCGTATCCCTCTATTTACTTGCGACGACGGACGATCATTTTGTCGGTACGCTTATTACCACGAGTCTTCGCGCCCTTAGTCGGGAAGCCCCATGGCGATACCGGATGACGACCACCAGAGGTACGACCTTCACCACCACCATGTGGGTGGTCAACCGGGTTCATGGCAACACCACGAACGGTTGGGCGAACGCCACGCCAGCGCTTGGCACCAGCTTTACCCAACGAACGCAGGCTGTGCTCGGAGTTCGAGACCTCGCCCAGGGTCGCACGGCATTCAGCCAGTACTTTACGCATCTCACCAGAACGCAGACGCAGGGTCACGTAGACACCTTCACGAGCGATCAGCTGAGCCGAAGCACCAGCGGAACGAGCGATCTGTGCGCCTTTACCTGGCTTCAATTCGATGCCGTGTACGGTGCTACCAACTGGAATGTTACGCAGTTGCAGAGCGTTGCCCGGCTTGATCGGTGCCAGGGCACCTGCGATCAGCTGGTCGCCAGCACTCACGCCTTTAGGGGCGATGATGTAGCGACGCTCGCCATCTGCGTACAGCAGCAGAGCGATGTGAGCAGTACGGTTTGGATCGTATTCGATACGCTCGACGGTGGCAGCGATGCCATCCTTGTCGTTGCGACGGAAGTCGACCAGACGATAATGCTGCTTATGACCACCACCCACGTGACGTGTAGTGATACGGCCATTGTTGTTACGACCACCAGACTTCGATTTTTTCTCGAGCAGCGGTGCGTGAGGAGCGCCTTTATGCAGCTCCTGGTTGACCACCTTGACCACAAAACGGCGGCCAGGGGAAGTCGGTTTGCATTTAACGATTGCCATGATGCACCCCTTCCTTACTCAGCACTGCTGCTGAAATCGAGATCTTGGCCTGGCTGAAGGGAGATAACTGCCTTCTTCCAGTCATTACGCTTGCCCAGACCGCGAGCAGTGCGCTTGCTTTTACCCAGAACGTTCAGGGTAGTCACGCGCTCTACTTTCACGCTGAACAGGCTTTCGACGGCCTTCTTGATTTCCAGCTTGGTTGCGTCGGTAGCAACCTTGAAAACGAACTGGCCTTTCTTGTCTGCCAGAACCGTAGCCTTCTCGGAAACGTGCGGGCCAAGCAGAACTTTAAATACGCGTTCCTGGTTCATCCCAGCAGCTCCTCGAATTTCTTCACGGCCGACACGGTGATCAACACCTTGTCGTATGCGATCAGACTGACCGGATCGGAACCCTGTACGTCACGAACATCGACGTGCGGCAGGTTGCGAGCAGCCAGGTACAGGTTCTGATCAACAGCGTCAGACACGATCAGGACGTCAGTCAGGCCCATGCCGTTCAGCTTGTTCAGCAGATCTTTGGTTTTCGGTGCTTCAACAGCGAAGTCCTGAACCACGACCAGACGATCAGTACGCACCAGCTCAGCAAGGATGGAACGCATTGCTGCGCGATACATCTTCTTGTTCAGCTTCTGGGAGTGATCCTGAGGACGAGCTGCGAAAGTGGTACCGCCGCCGCGCCAGATTGGGCTACGGATAGTACCGGCACGAGCACGGCCAGTACCTTTCTGACGCCATGGGCGCTTACCGCCACCAGAAACGTCGGAACGGGTCTTTTGCTGCTTGCTACCTTGACGGCCGCCAGCCATGTAGGCCACGACTGCTTGGTGAACCAGCGTCTCGTTGAATTCGCCGCCAAATGTCAGTTCGGAAACTTCGATCGCTTGAGCGTCATTTACATTTAATTGCATGTCAGCTTCCCCTTAACCGCGAGCCTTGGCTGCTGGACGTACAACCACGTTGCCGCCAGTAGCGCCAGGAACAGCGCCCTTGACCAACAACAGATTGCGTTCAGCGTCCACGCGCACTACTTCGAGGGACTGCACGGTCACGCGCTCGGCGCCCATATGACCGGACATTTTCTTGCCCTTGAATACACGACCAGGAGTCTGGCACTGGCCGATAGAGCCTGGAACGCGGTGGGATACGGAGTTACCGTGGGTGTTATCTTGCCCGCGGAAGTTCCAACGCTTGATCGTACCCTGGAAGCCTTTACCTTTGGACTGACCGGTTACATCAACCAGTTGACCAGCAGCGAAGATTTCAGCTTTGATCAGATCGCCAGCCTGGTACTCGCCTTCTTCAAGGCGGAATTCCAGTACGGTACGACCAGCGGCAACGTTCGCCTTGGCGAAGTGGCCAGCCTGAGCAGCTGTTACACGCGAAGCGCGACGCTCGCCGACAGTGACTTGCACTGCACGATAGCCATCGGTCTCTTCAGTTTTGAACTGGGTGACGCGATTCGGCTCGATCTCAATGACCGTGACCGGAATGGAGACACCTTCTTCGGTGAAAATACGGGTCATACCGCATTTACGACCGACTACACCAATAGTCATGTTGTAAACCTCATGAGTGTACGGGGCTTTCACCCGCTATGGCCGCCCATTTCAGAGCGTTACACGACTAAGACCGAGTCTTAGCCGAGGCTGATCTGCACTTCCACGCCGGCCGCAAGATCGAGCTTCATAAGTGCATCAACGGTTTTATCCGTTGGCTGGACGATGTCCAGAACGCGCTTATGAGTACGGATCTCGTACTGGTCACGCGCGTCTTTGTTGACGTGCGGGGAGACCAGAACGGTGAACCGCTCTTTACGGGTAGGCAGTGGAATTGGACCACGCACTTGAGCACCAGTACGTTTCGCGGTTTCCACGATTTCCTGGGTGGATTGGTCGATCAGGCGATGGTCAAAAGCCTTCAACCTGATACGGATTTGCTGATTTTGCATTGGATTTCAGACTCCGGCTGCTATTCCCACCGGGCGCAATACGCCCGTTAAAAGGAGGCGCAATTCTATAGACGCCCCTGATAGGTGTCAACCCAATAAAAAAGCCCCCGCTAGGCGGAGGCTTTTTCACTCATTGAGCTGACTCTGAAAGAGTCTTACTCGATGACTTTGGCTACGACGCCGGCGCCGACGGTACGACCGCCTTCACGGATAGCGAAACGCAGACCATCTTCCATCGCGATCGGCTTGATCAGGGTGACAGTCATCTGGATGTTGTCACCTGGCATTACCATTTCAACGCCTTCTGGCAGCTCGCAGTTACCAGTCACGTCAGTTGTACGGAAGTAGAACTGTGGACGGTAGCCTTTGAAGAACGGAGTGTGACGACCGCCTTCTTCCTTGCTCAGAACGTAAACTTCTGCGGTGAACTTGGTGTGAGCCTTGACGGTGCCTGGCTTGACCAGAACCTGACCACGCTCTACGTCGTCACGCTTGGTGCCACGCAGCAGTACGCCGCAGTTCTCGCCAGCACGACCTTCGTCGAGCAGCTTGCGGAACATTTCAACGCCGGTGCAGGTAGTTTTCTGAGTGTCGCGCAGACCGACGATCTCAACTTCTTCCTGGATACGGACGATGCCACGCTCAACACGACCAGTCACAACAGTACCGCGACCGGAGATCGAGAATACGTCTTCGATTGGCATCAGGAACGGCTTGTCGATAGCACGCTCTGGCTCTGGGATGTAGCTGTCCAGAGTTTCTACCAGCTTCTTGACAGCGCTGGTGCCCATTTCGTTGTCGTCTTGGCCGTTCAGAGCCATCAGAGCCGAACCGATGATGATTGGAGTGTCATCACCTGGGAAGTCGTAAGTGCTCAGCAGGTCGCGCACTTCCATCTCAACCAGTTCCAGCAGCTCAGCGTCGTCAACCATGTCAGCCTTGTTCAGGAAGACAACGATGTACGGAACGCCTACCTGACGGGACAGCAGGATGTGTTCACGGGTTTGTGGCATCGGACCATCGGCAGCCGAGCAAACCAGGATCGCGCCGTCCATCTGGGCAGCACCGGTGATCATGTTTTTTACGTAGTCAGCGTGACCTGGGCAGTCAACGTGTGCGTAGTGACGCACGGCCGAATCGTATTCAACGTGAGCGGTGTTGATGGTAATACCGCGAGCTTTTTCTTCCGGGGCGCTGTCGATTTTGTCGAAGTCAACCTTGGCCGAACCGAAAACTTCGGAGCAGACACGGGTCAGAGCAGCGGTCAGAGTGGTTTTACCGTGGTCAACGTGACCGATGGTGCCAACGTTGACGTGCGGTTTGTTACGTTCAAATTTTTCTTTAGCCACGACAATTAACTCCTAGCCTAAAGGGGCTGAATCAGCCTTGTTTTTTAACGATAGCTTCGACGATGTTCGACGGAGCCTCGGAGTATTTGGAGAATTCCATAGAGTAGCTCGCGCGACCCTGGGACATGGAACGAACGTCGGTTGCGTAACCAAACATCTCGCCCAGCGGAACCTCGGCACGGATAACCTTACCGGAAACCGTGTCTTCCATACCCTGGATCAGACCGCGACGACGGTTCAGGTCACCCATCACGTCGCCCATGTAGTCCTCAGGTGTTACGACTTCAACCTTCATGATCGGCTCAAGAACAACACCGCCACCCTTGGTAGCCAGTTGCTTGGTCGCCATGGAGGCCGCCACCTTGAACGCCATCTCGTTGGAGTCGACGTCGTGGTAAGAACCATCGAACACGGTAGCCTTCAGGCCGATCAGCGGATAGCCGGCAACGACGCCGTTCTTCATCTGCTCTTCGATACCCTTCTGGATAGCCGGGATGTATTCCTTCGGAACCACACCACCCACTACTTCGTTCAGGAATTGCAGACCTTCCTGACCTTCGTCAGCAGGCGCAAAACGGATCCAGCAATGGCCGAACTGGCCACGACCGCCGGACTGGCGAACGAACTTGCCTTCGATCTCACAAGCCTTCGTGATCTTCTCACGATAGGAAACCTGTGGCTTACCGATGTTGGCTTCGACGTTGAACTCGCGGCGCATCCGGTCAACCAGAATGTCCAGGTGCAACTCGCCCATGCCGGAGATGATCGTCTGACCAGTCTCTTCATCGGTCTTGACGCGGAAAGACGGGTCTTCCTGAGCGAGTTTGCCCAGAGCGATACCCATTTTTTCCTGGTCATCCTTGGTTTTCGGCTCAACGGCAACCGAGATAACCGGCTCCGGGAAATCCATGCGAACCAGGATGATTGGCTTATCAGCGGAGCACAGAGTGTCACCAGTGGTGACGTCCTTCATGCCGATCAGGGCCGCGATGTCGCCAGCGCGTACTTCCTTGATCTCTTCGCGGGTGTTTGCGTGCATTTGCACCATACGACCCACGCGCTCTTTCTTGCCCTTGACCGAGTTGATCACGCCGTCGCCGGAGTTCAACACGCCCGAGTAAACGCGAGCGAATGTCAGGGTACCCACGAATGGGTCGGTAGCGATCTTGAACGCCAGAGCCGAGAACGGCTCGTTGTCGTCTGCGTGGCGCTCCATTTCGACAGTCTCGTCATCCGGGTCGGTACCCTTGATGGCTGGAATGTCGACCGGCGCAGGCAGGTAGTCGATAACGGCGTCGAGAACCAGGGGAACACCCTTGTTCTTGAAGGAAGAACCGCAAACAGCCAGAACGATTTCGCCAGCGATAGTACGCTGACGCAGAGCAGCCTTGATCTCTTCGATCGACAGCTCTTCGCCTTCCAGGTACTTGTTCATCAGCTCTTCGTTGGCTTCGGCGGCAGCCTCAACCATGTTGCTGCGCCACTCTTCAGCCAGCTCTTGCAACTCGGCCGGGATCGGACCACGAATGGCAGCCATACCCTTGTCGCCGTCGTTCCAACGAACAGCTTCCATGGTCATCAGATCGATCTGACCTTCGAAGTTGTCTTCGGAACCGATAGCCAGCTGGATAGGCACCGGAGTGTGACCCAGACGCTGCTTGATCTGACCGATGACACGCAGGAAGTTGGCACCAGCACGGTCCATCTTGTTCACGTAGACAAGACGCGGAACGCCGTATTTGTTGGCTTGACGCCATACGGTTTCAGACTGGGGCTCAACACCCGAAGTACCGCAGAACACAACGACAGCGCCGTCGAGTACACGCAGCGAACGCTCTACTTCAATGGTGAAGTCAACGTGGCCGGGAGTATCGATGATGTTGAAGCGGTGCTTAGGGAATTGCTTGTTGGAGCCTTCCCAGAACGCAGTAGTAGCAGCGGAGGTAATGGTAATACCCCGCTCCTGCTCTTGCACCATCCAGTCCATGGTCGCGGCGCCATCATGCACCTCGCCCATTTTGTGGTTTACGCCCGTGTAGAACAGGACGCGCTCGGTGGTAGTGGTTTTACCCGCATCCACGTGAGCAACGATACCAATGTTACGGTAGCGTTTAATATCGGTTGTACGAGCCATAAAGCCCTCGCAAATTGAGTGACGCTGAAATTAGAAGCGGTAGTGCGAGAAAGCCTTGTTGGCCTCGGCCATACGGTGCACGTCTTCACGCTTCTTAACTGCAGCACCTTTACCTTCAGCAGCGTCCAGCAGCTCACCAGCCAAGCGCAGAGCCATGGACTTCTCGCCGCGCTTGCGGGCGAAGTCTACGAGCCAGCGCATGGCCAGAGCGTTACGACGGGACGGACGAACTTCGACCGGAACCTGGTAGGTAGCACCGCCTACGCGGCGCGACTTCACTTCGACCAGCGGAGCGATGGCGTCGAGTGCTTTTTCGAAGAGTTCCAGGGGATCGGAGTTCTTACGCTCTTTAACTTTTTCCAGCGCGCCATAAACGATACGTTCGGCAACGGCTTTCTTGCCGCTTTCCATTACGTGGTTCATGAACTTGGCGAGAATCTGGCTTCCGTATTTCGGATCGTCCAGAATCTCACGTTTGGCTGCTACGCGACGTCTTGGCATTGATAAGCCCTCAAACGGTCTTCAGGTTAGCCCGGGACAGCAAAAGCGTGCCCGACCTTACTCTTATCGACTCAATAAAAATGAAAAACTGCAAAACGGCCGATTATTTCGGACGCTTGGTACCGTACTTCGAACGACCCTGGTTACGACCTTTAACGCCGGAGGTATCCAAGGAGCCGCGAACGGTGTGGTAACGAACACCTGGCAAGTCTTTTACACGACCGCCGCGGATCAGTACCACGCTGTGCTCTTGCAGGTTGTGGCCTTCACCGCCGATGTACGAGGAAACCTCGAAACCGTTGGTCAGACGCACACGGCATACTTTACGCAGTGCCGAGTTAGGTTTTTTCGGCGTGGTGGTATACACACGGGTGCATACGCCACGACGTTGCGGGCAGTTCTGCAGCGCAGGCACGTCGGATTTCTCGACGATACGCTTACGCGGCTGACGTACCAGCTGGTTGATAGTTGCCATCTACTAGCTCCACTGTTGTCTTGCGACGCTATTGTCTTACAAGAAAAGCAAAATGGCAGGAACGAGTTCCCGCCAAATTTAGGGGATCAAGAGTCTAAAGAGGATCCTGTTCCCAGTCAAGGCAAGGCCCCGACCTCCCCGCTCGCCGGATCTCGACAATTTGTCTCGATCCGGCGAATGAGGCGACCAGGGCCAGGCGCTTAATTACCGCAGAACTCAGTTACCGCTCGAGTTCAGCGCTTCGGTCAGTGCAGCTTCCACTTCACTGGCGCTTACGCGCAACGGCTTGTCTGCATCACGGCGACGCTTGCGCTCGCTGTGATAGGCCAAACCGGTACCGGCCGGGATCAGACGACCCACGACCACGTTTTCTTTCAGGCCGCGCAGGTAATCGCGCTTGCCGGTTACCGCCGCCTCGGTCAGTACACGAGTGGTTTCCTGGAAGGAAGCCGCCGAGATGAACGATTCGGTGGACAACGACGCCTTAGTGATACCCAGCAGGACGCGGGTGAACTTGGCGACAAACTTGTCTTCCGCAGCCAGGCGCTCGTTTTCTACCAGGACGTGAGTCAGTTCCATCTGGTCGCCCTTGATGAAGCTGGAATCGCCAGATTCGGAAATCTCAACTTTACGCAGCATCTGACGCAGGATGGTCTCGATGTGCTTGTCGTTGATCTTCACGCCTTGCAGACGGTAAACGTCCTGGATCTCGTTCACGATGTACTTGGCCAACGCGCTCACACCCAGCAGACGCAGGATGTCGTGCGGATCGCTCGGACCGTCGGAGATAACTTCGCCGCGGTTGACCTGTTCGCCTTCGAAGACGTTCAGGTGGCGCCACTTCGGAATCAGCTCTTCATACGGATCGCTACCGTCGTTCGGGGTGATGACCAGACGACGCTTGCCCTTGGTCTCTTTACCGAACGCGATGGTGCCGCTGACTTCAGCCAGAATCGAGGCTTCTTTCGGACGACGGGCTTCGAACAGGTCGGCAACACGCGGCAGACCACCGGTGATGTCGCGAGTCTTCGAAGTTTCCTGCGGGATACGAGCGATAACGTCACCGATCGCGATCCGCGCACCGTCCGCCACACCGACCAGGGCGTTGGCTGGCAGGAAGTACTGAGCGATTACGTCAGTGCCTGGCAGCAACAGGTCCTTGCCGTTGTCGTCGACCATCTTCACGGCTGGACGGATGTCCTTGCCGGCAGCTGGACGATCTTTCGGATCGAGCACTTCGATGTTGGTCATACCGGTCAATTCGTCGGTCTGACGCTTGATCGTGATGCCTTCTTCCATGCCTACGTAGGTCACGGTACCTTTCATTTCGGTAACGATCGGGTGAGTGTGCGGATCCCACTTGGCCACGATTGCGCCAGCTTCGACCTTGTCACCTTCCTTCACCGAAATCACAGCACCGTAAGGCAGCTTGTAACGCTCGCGCTCACGACCGAAGTCGTCCGCGATCGCCAGTTCACCGGAACGGGATACAGCCACCAGGTGACCATCCACGCGCTCAACGTGCTTCAGGTTGTGCAGACGGACAGTACCGCCATTCTTCACCTGAACGCTGTCGGCTGCGGAGGTCCGGCTTGCCGCACCACCGATGTGGAACGTACGCATGGTCAGCTGGGTACCCGGCTCACCGATGGACTGGGCCGCGATAACGCCGACCGATTCACCGATGTTCACCTGGTGACCACGAGCGAGGTCACGACCGTAGCACTTGGCGCAAATGCCGTAGCGGGTTTCGCAGCTGATCGGCGAACGCACGATCACTTCATCGATGCTGTTCAGCTCGATGAACTCTACCCACTTCTCGTCTACCAGGGTGCCAGCAGGAACGATGACGTCCTCGGTACCCGGCTTGAATACGTCACGGGCGATGACACGACCCAATACGCGCTCACCCAGCGGCTCGACCACGTCGCCGCCTTCGATGTGCGGAGTCATGACCAGGCCGTGTTCGGTGCCGCAGTCGATCTCGGTCACAACCAGGTCTTGCGCCACATCTACCAGACGACGCGTCAGGTAACCGGAGTTCGCCGTTTTCAACGCGGTATCCGCAAGACCCTTACGAGCACCGTGCGTGGAAATGAAGTACTGGAGTACGCTCAGACCTTCACGGAAGTTCGCTGTAATCGGGGTCTCGATGATAGAACCGTCCGGCTTGGCCATCAGGCCACGCATACCGGCGAGCTGACGGATCTGCGCAGCAGAACCCCGTGCGCCCGAGTCGGCCATCATGTACATCGAGTTGAAGGATTCCTGGTCGACTTCCACGCCATGACGGTCGATGACCTTCTCTTTCGAGAGGTTGGCCATCATCGCCTTGGAGACTTCATCGTTCGCCTTGGACCAGAGGTCGATTACCTTGTTGTACTTCTCGCCCTGGGTTACCAGGCCGGAGGCGTACTGACTTTCGATCTCTTTCACTTCTTCGGTAGCAGTACCGATGATGCGCGCTTTTTCATCCGGGATAACGAAATCGTTAACACCGATGGAAACACCGGAGATGGTCGAATAGGCAAAACCGGTGTACATCAACTGGTCGGCGAAGATCACAGTCTCTTTCAGACCGACCACGCGATAGCACTGGTTGATCAGCTTGGAGATCGCCTTTTTCTTCATCGGCAGGTTGACGACGTCGAAGGACAGACCTTTCGGCACCACCTGGAACAACAGCGCACGGCCGACGGTAGTGTCGACGATACGGGTATTGGTGACGCTGTTGCCGTCACGATCGTTCACGGTTTCGTTGATCCGCACCTTGACCTTGGCGTGCAGTGCGGCTTCGCCAGCACGAAACACACGGTCAACTTCCTGCAGATCCGCGAATACACGACCTTCGCCCTTGGCGTTGATCGCCTCACGAGTCATGTAGTACAGACCCAATACAACGTCCTGCGACGGAACGATGATTGGCTCACCGTTGGCTGGCGACAGAATGTTGTTGGTCGACATCATCAACGCGCGCGCTTCGAGCTGGGCTTCCAGTGTCAACGGTACGTGCACGGCCATTTGGTCGCCGTCGAAGTCAGCGTTGTACGCAGCACAGACCAACGGGTGCAGCTGGATAGCCTTACCTTCGATCAGTACCGGTTCAAACGCCTGGATACCCAGACGGTGAAGGGTCGGTGCACGGTTGAGCAGCACTGGGTGTTCGCGAATCACTTCGGCGAGAACGTCCCAGACCTCTGGCAGCTCACGCTCGACCATCTTCTTCGCAGCCTTGATGGTAGTCGCCAGACCACGCATCTCCAGCTTGCCGAAAATGAAAGGCTTGAACAGTTCCAACGCCATTTTCTTAGGCAGACCGCACTGATGCAGACGCAGGGTCGGACCTACGGTAATTACCGAACGACCGGAGTAGTCAACGCGCTTACCGAGCAAGTTCTGACGGAAACGACCCTGCTTACCCTTGATCATGTCAGCCAGGGATTTCAGAGGACGCTTGTTGGAACCGGTGATAGCGCGGCCACGACGACCGTTGTCAAGCAAGGCGTCGACCGCTTCCTGCAACATACGCTTTTCGTTGCGCACGATGATGTCCGGAGCGGACAGGTCGAGCAGGCGCTTCAAACGGTTGTTACGGTTGATCACCCGACGATACAGATCGTTGAGGTCGGAAGTCGCGAAACGACCGCCATCGAGCGGAACCAGTGGACGCAGGTCTGGCGGCAGAACCGGCAGAACGGTCAGCACCATCCACTCTGGCAGGTTGCCGGAGCCCTGGAAGGCCTCCATCAACTTCAGACGCTTGGACAGCTTCTTGATCTTGGTTTCGGAGTTGGTTTGCGGAATCTCTTCGCGCAGACGGCCAATCTCGTGCTCCAGGTCGATAGCGTGCAGCAGCTCGCGGACAGCTTCGGCGCCCATGCGGGCATCGAAATCGTCACCGAACTCTTCCAACGCTTCGAAATACTGCTCGTCATTCAGCAGCTGACCTTTTTCAAGGGTGGTCATGCCTGGATCGATAACGACGTAGCTCTCGAAGTAGAGAACGCGCTCGATATCACGCAGGGTCATGTCCATCAGCAGGCCGATACGGGACGGCAGCGATTTCAGGAACCAGATGTGGGCAACCGGGGACGCCAGCTCGATGTGCGCCATGCGCTCACGACGAACTTTTGCCAGTGCAACTTCAACGCCGCACTTCTCGCAAATCACACCACGATGCTTCAAGCGCTTGTACTTACCGCACAGGCACTCGTAATCCTTTACCGGGCCAAAGATCTTGGCGCAGAACAGGCCGTCACGCTCAGGTTTGAACGTACGGTAGTTGATGGTTTCCGGCTTTTTAACTTCACCGAACGACCACGAACGGATCATCTCAGGCGAGGCCAATCCGATACGGATGGCGTCGAACTCTTCGACTTGACCCTGGTTTTTCAGCAAATTCAGTAGGTCTTTCAAGGCCTTTCCTCCTGGCGGAGCAGAGAGCGGGCAATACAGCCCCGCTCTCGATTCGCGTCACGTGTTATTCGGTTTCCAGATCGATATCGATGCCGAGGGAACGAATTTCCTTGATCAACACGTTGAAGGACTCGGGCATGCCCGGCTCCATACGGTGATCGCCGTCCACGATGTTTTTGTACATCTTGGTCCGACCGTTCACATCGTCCGACTTCACTGTGAGCATTTCTTGCAGAGTGTATGCAGCACCGTACGCTTCCAGTGCCCAGACCTCCATCTCCCCGAAACGCTGACCACCGAACTGTGCCTTACCACCCAGCGGCTGCTGGGTAACCAGGCTATAAGAACCGGTAGAACGAGCGTGCATCTTGTCGTCCACCAAGTGGTTCAGCTTCAGCATGTACATGTAGCCAACGGTAACCGGACGCTCGAACTTGTTGCCAGTACGACCGTCGAACAGTTGCATCTGGCCGCTTTCTGGCAGGTCCGCCAGTTTCAGCATGGCCTTGATTTCAACTTCCTTGGCACCGTCGAATACCGGAGTGGCCATTGGAACGCCGCCCTTGAGGTTTTTCGCCAGATCCAGGATTTCCTGGTCGGAGAAGCTGTCGAGCTCTTCGTTACGACCGCCGATCTCGTTGTAGATCTCATGCAGGAACTTGCGCAGGTCAGCGACCTTGCGCTGCTCTTCGAGCATACGGTTGATCTTCTCACCCAAGCCCTTGGCCGCGAGGCCCAGGTGGGTTTCAAGGATCTGACCGACGTTCATACGCGAAGGTACGCCCAGCGGGTTGAGAACGACGTCGACCGGAGTACCGTTGGCATCATGCGGCATGTCTTCAACCGGCATGATCACGGAGACCACACCCTTGTTACCGTGACGACCGGCCATCTTGTCACCCGGCTGGATGCGACGGCGGATGGCCAGGTAGACCTTGACGATCTTCAGTACGCCCGGTGCCAGGTCATCGCCCTGCTGCAGCTTGCGCTTCTTGTCTTCGAACTTGTCATCCAGCAGACGACGGCGATCGACGATATAAGCCTGAGCTTTCTCGAGCTGCTCGTTCAACGCGTCCTCAGCCATGCGCAGTTTGAACCACTGGCCATGCTCGAGACCGTCGAGAACTTCGTCGGTGATTTCCTGACCTTTCTTCAGGCCCGCGCCGCCTTCGGCCTTGTGACCAACCAGGGCTGCGCGCAGACGTTCGAAAGTTGCGCCTTCAACGATACGGAACTCTTCGTTCAGGTCCTTGCGGATCTCGTCGAGCTGAGTCTTCTCGATGGACAGTGCACGCGCATCACGCTCAACACCGTCGCGAGTGAAGACCTGCACGTCGATGACAGTACCCTTGGTGCCGGTAGGCACGCGCAGGGAGGTGTCCTTAACGTCGCTGGCCTTCTCACCGAAGATGGCACGCAGCAGTTTTTCTTCCGGAGTCAGCTGGGTCTCGCCTTTCGGGGTGACCTTGCCGACCAGGATGTCGCCAGCGCCTACTTCGGCACCTACATAAACGATACCGGCTTCGTCCAGCTTGTTCAGCGCAGCTTCACCCACGTTCGGGATGTCCGCAGTGATTTCCTCTGGGCCAAGCTTGGTGTCACGGGCCACACAGGTCAGTTCCTGGATGTGGATCGTGGTGAAGCGATCTTCCTGAACCACACGCTCAGACAGGCAGATGGAGTCTTCGAAGTTGAAGCCGTTCCACGCCATGAACGCGATGCGCATGTTCTGACCCAGTGCCAGTTCACCCATGTCGGTGGACGGGCCGTCAGCCATGATGTCGCTGCGCTGGACCCGATCACCCTTGCTTACCAGCGGACGCTGGTTGATGCAGGTGTTCTGGTTCGAGCGGGTGTATTTGGTCAGGTTGTAGATGTCGACACCGGCTTCGCCCGGCTCAACTTCATCATCGGCAACACGAACCACGATACGGCTGGCATCGACGGAATCGATCACGCCACCACGACGAGCCACGACGCAAACGCCGGAATCGCGGGCAACGTTACGCTCCATGCCAGTACCTACCAGCGGCTTGTCGGCACGCAGGGTCGGTACTGCCTGACGCTGCATGTTCGAACCCATCAACGCACGGTTGGCGTCGTCGTGCTCGAGGAACGGGATCAGCGACGCAGCGACCGAAACAACCTGCTTGGGCGATACGTCCATCAGGGTGACGTCTTCCGGCGCCTTGACGGTAAACTCGTTCAGGTGACGAACAGCTACCAACTCGTCTATCAGCACCTTCTTGTCGTTCATCGTGGCCGAAGCCTGGGCGATCACGTGATCGGCTTCTTCGATGGCGGACAGGAACACGATCTCGTCGGTGACCAGGGCGTCTTTCACCACACGGTACGGGCTTTCGAGGAAGCCGTACTGGTTGGTGCGCGCATAGGCAGCCAGGGAGTTGATCAGACCGATGTTCGGACCTTCTGGCGTTTCGATCGGGCAAACGCGACCGTAGTGCGTCGGGTGTACGTCACGTACTTCGAAGCCTGCACGCTCACGGGTCAGACCACCTGGGCCGAGTGCAGAGACACGACGCTTGTGGGTGATCTCGGACAGCGGGTTGTTCTGGTCCATGAACTGGGACAGCTGGCTGGAACCGAAGAACTCTTTCACCGCCGCCGCAACCGGCTTGGCGTTGATCAGGTCTTGCGGCATCAGGCCTTCGCTTTCAGCCATCGACAGACGTTCCTTGACCGCGCGCTCTACACGCACCAGGCCTACACGGAACTGGTTCTCGGCCATTTCGCCTACGCAGCGAACACGACGGTTACCCAGGTGGTCGATGTCATCGACGATGCCCTTGCCGTTACGGATGTCGACCAGGGTTTTGAGCACTGCAACAATGTCGTCCTTATTCAGCACGCCCGAACCTTCGATCTCGGTACGACCGATACGACGGTTGAACTTCATCCGGCCGACCGCAGACAGGTCATAGCGCTCAGGGCTGAAGAACAGGTTGTTGAACAGGGTTTCGGCGGCATCCTTGGTTGGTGGCTCGCCAGGACGCATCATGCGATAGATCTCGACCAGGGCTTCCAGTTGGTTGCCGGTGGAGTCGATCTTCAACGTATCGGAGATGAACGGACCGCAGTCGATATCGTTGGTGTACAGCGTTTCGATACGAACGACCTGGGCCTTGACGATTTTCGCCAGGATCTCGGTGCTCAGCTCGGTGTTGCACTCTGCGAGGATTTCGCCGGTGGCCGGGTGCACGATGGCCTTGGCAGTGGTGCGACCGAGGACGTAGTCCATAGGCACCTGCAGCTCTTTGATCCCGGCCTTTTCCAGTTGGTTGATGTGACGGGCAGTGATACGGCGACCCTGCTCGACAATAACCTTGCCTTTGTCGTCCTGGATATCGAGAACCGCGATCTCACCGCGCAGGCGCTGAGGCACCAGTTCCAGGCTGAGGTTTTCACCCTGCACATGGAAGACGTTGGTGGTGTAGAACGCGTCCAGCACTTCTTCCGTGGTGTAGCCGAGCGCACGCAGCAGTACCGATGCAGGCAGCTTGCGACGACGGTCGATACGTACGAATACGCAGTCTTTCGGGTCGAACTCGAAGTCCAACCAGGAACCGCGATAAGGAATGATGCGCGCGGAGTAGAGCAGCTTGCCGGAGCTGTGCGTCTTGCCACGGTCGTGGTCGAAGAACACGCCCGGAGAACGGTGCAGCTGGGAAACGATTACACGCTCGGTACCGTTGATTACGAAGGTACCGTTCTCAGTCATCAGGGGGATTTCACCCATGTAGACTTCTTGCTCTTTGATGTCCTTGATCGCTTTGTTCGACGATTCTTTGTCGAAAATGATCAGGCGCACTTTTACCCGCAAAGGTACGGCGTAAGTTACACCGCGCAATACGCATTCTTTGACATCAAATGCCGGTTCGCCCAGGCGATAACCGACGTACTCCAGCGCAGCATTGCCGGAGTAGCTGATGATCGGGAAAACGGATTTGAAGGCCGCATGCAGGCCCACGTCGCGGAACTGATCTTTAGTCGCTCCCGCTTGCAAGAATTCACGATACGAATCCAGCTGGATGGCCAGGAGGTACGGCACATCCATGACGTCCGGCAACTTGCTAAAGTCCTTGCGGATACGTTTTTTCTCAGTATATGAGTAAGCCATCAGCGTTCCCCAGCTTGGTCACCTGCTTGTTTGGCTCCCCCCGACGGGAGCAGCCAGAAAATCGTGCAAACCCCATGGTTTGCGCCACCGCCTCGGGTGGTTACAGCTCGTTATCGGCACCGACCCAATCGGCTGCCAATAACGGAAAAAGGCCGGTGGCAAGAGCCACCAGCCATCAGCCTTTCGCTTGACGCTCGGGCTGGAGACGCAAGGTCGAAATTACTTAACTTCGACGGTAGCGCCTGCTTCTTCCAGCTTCTTCTTCGCGTCTTCAGCAGCTTCTTTGGAAACGCCTTCAGCGATAACCTGAGGAGCGGTGTCAACCTTCTCCTTGGCTTCTTTCAGACCCAGACCGGTCAGTTCGCGAACAGCCTTGATCACGTTGACTTTCTTGTCGCCAGCGGCAGCCAGAACAACGTTGAACTCGGTTTGCTCTTCAACGACAGCAGCTGGACCAGCAGCAGCAACGGTAGCAGCAGCGGCGGTAACGCCGAACTTCTCTTCCATTGCCTTGATCAGCTCAACGATTTCCATTACGGATTTTTCGCCGATTGCTTCGATGATTTGTTCGTTAGTCAGAGACATGACTCAATTCCTGAATTGGGGGATAGCCGGCACGGCCATCGAAATAAACAAAAATACGCGAGAAGGAAACGCTCAGCCTCAGGCTGCAGCGGCTTCTTTCTGATCGCGAATTGCCGCCAGAGTACGAGCCAATTTGCTGGTAGCGCCTTGAATCACGCTCATCAGCTGAGAAATTGCTTCGTCACGGGTCGGCAGAGTTGCCAGTACGTCGATTTGGTTAGCTGCGAGGAACTTGCCCTCGAACGCAGCTGCCTTGATCTCGAACTTATCCTGACCCTTGGCGAACTCTTTGAAGATACGGGCAGCAGCGCCCGGATGTTCTTTCGAGAATGCAATCAGGGTCGGGCCGACGAACGCGTCGTTGAGCACGTCATATTGAGTGCCTTCAACAGCGCGCTTCAGCAGGGTGTTACGTACGACACGTACATAAACACCAGCTTCGCGGGCCTCTTTACGGAGTCCGGTCATAGCGCCTACTGTTACGCCACGGGCATCAGCCACGACAGCGGACAGAGCGACTTTGGCAGCCTCGTTGACTTCAGCGACGATGGCCTTCTTGTCTTCGAGTTTAATTGCCACGGGTTTAACTCCTGCTTGTTACCGTTTCATTCGATCGAAACCGAATGTCGTTTTGGTGTCTGATTCGGTAAGGAACCGGGAGCACCATCTGCGTAGGCTTGTGGTTTAAGACTTGCGTCGCCTACGGTCTTGGATAGCCCCCGCCAGGCAGGGACCCCAATTTTTCAATTGGCGCAATTGCTTGCGCCAATCTGTGTCTTACGCGTCGAGCGAGCTCTGGTCGATGACCAGACCTGGGCCCATGGTGGTGCTCAGGGTAACGCGCTTGACGTAGATACCTTTCGAAGAAGCTGGCTTGATACGCTTCAGGTCAGCGATCAGGGCTTCAACGTTTTCCTTCAGCTTGACGGCGTCGAAACCGATCTTGCCAACGGAAGTGTGGATGATGCCGTTTTTGTCGGTGCGATAACGAACCTGACCAGCCTTCGCGTTCTTGACCGCGGTAGCTACGTCCGGGGTTACGGTTCCGACTTTCGGGTTAGGCATCAGACCACGTGGACCGAGGATCTGACCCAGTTGACCTACAACGCGCATGGCATCAGGAGATGCGATCACTACGTCATAGTTCAGGTCGCCGCCTTTCATTTCAGCAGCCAGATCATCCATGCCTACGCGATCAGCACCAGCAGCCAGAGCAGCTTCAGCTGCTGGACCCTGGGTGAACACAGCAACACGGACAGTCTTGCCAGTGCCATGTGGCAGCACGGTAGCGCTACGAACGACCTGGTCGGATTTACGTGGATCTACACCCAGGTTTACAGCAACGTCGAACGACTCGCTGAACTTGACAGTCGACAGCTCGGCCAGCAGGGCGGCGGCGTCTACAAAGTTGTAGGCCTTGCCTGCTTCGATTTTGCCGGCGATAGCCTTTTGACGCTTGGTCAGCTTAGCCATTACACACCCTCCACGTTAAGGCCCATGCTACGAGCAGAACCGGCGATGGTACGCACGGCTGCATCCATATCAGCTGCAGTCAGATCCGCGTTTTTGGTCTTCGCGATTTCTTCCAGCTGAGCACGGGTAACGGTGCCAACCTTAACGGTGTTTGGACGAGCGGAACCGCTGGTCAAACCTGCAGCCTTCTTCAGGAGAACCGAAGCGGGGGTGCTCTTTGTTTCAAAAGTGAAGCTACGGTCGCTGTAGACAGTGATGATCACTGGAGTCGGCAGACCTGGCTCAAGACCCTGGGTACGGGCGTTGAAAGCCTTGCAGAATTCCATGATGTTCACGCCGTGCTGACCCAGAGCAGGACCAACGGGCGGGCTTGGGTTAGCCTGAGCGGCCTTCACTTGCAGCTTGATGTAAGCGGTAATCTTCTTGGCCATGAGGCACTCCAATTACGGGTTCGAACGCCTCGAAAGGCTCCCCGGTTACTTGCGCGTTTATCCCAGTGACGACAAAACCCCACAGCCTTGGGCTGCGGGGTTGGGATGCCTGTTCGATCAGACCTTTTCGACCTGACTGAACTCGAGCTCTACCGGAGTAGAGCGACCGAAAATGAGCACTGCGACCTGGATCCGGCTCTTTTCGTAGTTAACTTCTTCAACCGTGCCGTTGAAATCAGCGAATGGACCATCAGTGACTCGCACGACCTCACCTGGCTCAAACAGTGTTTTCGGCTTCGGCTTGTCGCTACCATCAGCGACGCGACGCAGAATTGCCTCTGCCTCTTTGTCCGTGATTGGTGCCGGCTTGTCGGCAGTACCGCCGATGAAGCCCATCACCCGAGGGGTATCCTTGACCAAGTGCCAAGTCCCTTCGTTCATATCCATCTGTACCAGCACATAACCTGGGAAGAACTTGCGCTCGCTTTTGCGCTTCTGGCCATTACGCATCTCAACCACTTCTTCAGTGGGAACCAGAATCTCGCCAAAGCCATCTTCCATGCCAGCCAGCTTCACACGCTCTATCAGCGAGCGCATAACATGCTTCTCGTAACCCGAGTAAGCATGCACAACGTACCAACGCTTAGCCACGGGACACCCTTAGCCAACAATCAAGGAAACGAGCCAACCGAGCAGGGAATCAAGCCCCCACAACAGCAACGCCATAACCAGAACGACAGCCACAACGATCAACGTGGTCTGCGTGGTTTCTTGGCGAGTCGGCCATACGACTTTACGAATCTCGGTGCGAGCTTCCTTAGCGAGTACAAAGAAAGACTTGCCCTTGGCTGTCTGCAGGCCTACAAAGGCAGCAACAGCAGCAATAGCAAGCAATGCGAGTACACGGTACAGGATCGGCGAAGCAGAGAAATACTGATTGCCAACAACGCCAACAGCCACCAAAGCGACTACCACTAGCCACTTGAGCAGATCGAAGCGAGAGCCTTGAGCTTCAGCTTTAGGAGTCATCTATGAAGATCCTGTGAAAAGAAAGCCAGACACACTGAGTGAATCTGGCAGGTCAGGAGGGAATCGAACCCCCAACCTACGGTTTTGGAGACCGTCGCTCTGCCAATTGAGCTACTGACCTAAAACAAAATCAGGCCGACCATTATGCCGGCCCGATAAAGACATTACAACTGTTTACTCGATGACTTTTGCTACGACGCCGGCGCCGACGGTACGACCGCCTTCACGGATAGCGAAACGCAGACCATCTTCCATCGCGATCGGCTTGATCAGGGTGACAGTCATCTGGATGTTGTCACCTGGCATTACCATTTCAACGCCTTCTGGCAGCTCGCAGTTACCAGTCACGTCAGTTGTACGGAAGTAGAACTGTGGACGGTAGCCTTTGAAGAACGGAGTGTGACGACCGCCTTCTTCCTTGCTCAGAACGTAAACTTCTGCGGTGAACTTGGTGTGAGCCTTGACGGTGCCTGGCTTGACCAGAACCTGACCACGCTCTACGTCGTCACGCTTGGTGCCACGCAGCAGTACGCCGCAGTTCTCGCCAGCACGACCTTCGTCGAGCAGCTTGCGGAACATTTCAACGCCGGTGCAGGTAGTTTTCTGAGTGTCGCGCAGACCGACGATCTCAACTTCTTCCTGGATACGGACGATGCCACGCTCAACACGACCAGTCACAACAGTACCGCGACCGGAGATCGAGAATACGTCTTCGATTGGCATCAGGAACGGCTTGTCGATAGCACGCTCTGGCTCTGGGATGTAGCTGTCCAGAGTTTCTACCAGCTTCTTGACAGCGCTGGTGCCCATTTCGTTGTCGTCTTGGCCGTTCAGAGCCATCAGAGCCGAACCGATGATGATTGGAGTGTCATCACCTGGGAAGTCGTAAGTGCTCAGCAGGTCGCGCACTTCCATCTCAACCAGTTCCAGCAGCTCAGCGTCGTCAACCATGTCAGCCTTGTTCAGGAAGACAACGATGTACGGAACGCCTACCTGACGGGACAGCAGGATGTGTTCACGGGTTTGTGGCATCGGACCATCGGCAGCCGAGCAAACCAGGATCGCGCCGTCCATCTGGGCAGCACCGGTGATCATGTTTTTTACGTAGTCAGCGTGACCTGGGCAGTCAACGTGTGCGTAGTGACGCACGGCCGAATCGTATTCAACGTGAGCGGTGTTGATGGTAATACCGCGAGCTTTTTCTTCCGGGGCGCTGTCGATTTTGTCGAAGTCAACCTTGGCCGAACCGAAAACTTCGGAGCAGACACGGGTCAGAGCAGCGGTCAGAGTGGTTTTACCGTGGTCGACGTGACCGATGGTACCGACGTTGACGTGCGGCTTATTACGTTCGAACTTTTCCTTAGCCATCGAAATCACCCCTAGGAGAAGAATTTAGCAACTCACACAAGCCATTAAAACAAAGGCAGATATTTTCATATCTGCCTTGTTATATGGAGCTCTTGAGCGGATTTGAACCGCTGACCTCACCCTTACCAAGGGTGTGCTCTACCAACTGAGCTACAAGAGCGAAACACTTTGCACAACCTGCAAACTTGGAGCGGGTAGCGGGAATCGAACCCGCATCATCAGCTTGGAAGGCTGAGGTTCTACCACTAAACTATACCCGCGGAGCCTGCAGCTCACGCTAGAAACTGGTGGAGGGGGAAGGATTCGAACCTTCGAAGTCGTAGACGTCAGATTTACAGTCTGATCCCTTTGGCCGCTCGGGAACCCCTCCTAAGCGAGCCGGCATTCTATATCATGCCAGCCTTCTGTCAAGCATTTTCTCATTAAAAACCTGAGGTTAGCTGCGTTGACTACGTTTCGCATCGTTGACTGTTAAAGGTCTTCGCTGCGAAGCGGGCGCCATTCTATGCAAACTACCCCGTGGGTGCAACCCCCTCACAAGGCATTATTTTATGTTTTAACTCATTGAATTCTTTAGAAAGGTTTTGAATGAACGTTTCATTCACCTTCCCGGCACTTTCTGGCGAAACCTGTACCCAGAATCCGGGCTCAGGCGAACCGGCAGCGGTGGCACGAGCTACGACGCCCAGCGTTGCCAGTTTTTGCTCCAGTAGCCTGTTCATTTCCGAACGAGCAAAGCCACCCAGATAAATACATGTCTTCTGCGCCTCACCGGACCTTCCCGAATCCCGCCTGACAAGAGCGTCCGCCGTCTCGCTCAAGAGATGAATGTCCTGTTGCGAGCCGCGGTACAAACTCAGGGGGGTGACATCCTTGGCACGAAGCGGAGCTTCCTGTTGATGCCAGACGTAATAGAAAGCATTCAAAACCAGCAATAACAGGAACAGCCACCGCATAGGAACCTCAAGACAAAGGACAGGCCATCGCCAAGCCGACAAAAACCAGGTCAGGTACCACCCTGGCGTCAGGGACAACACCCGAAACCAGATTAGCGTCCCCCCCCGTTAGAAACACAACGAAATCCTCACCCCAATACTGCCGCGCCATCTCAAGCTGAGTAAGGACAAATCCCCTGAGCATCAGCATGCAACCCCGCTCTACAGCTTCGACAGTCGCCCGTCCAGGAGCGAGACTCTCATGGGCACGCTCGGCAGCCATGTCGTCATAGCGAATCCGTCGGGTATGGGTGCGCAACTGGTTACGCATCAAGGGCATGCCCGGACAAATGAAGCCTCCGAGGTGCGCACCGTCTGCCGCCACGAAATCGGCTGTAATCGCAGTGCCAAAATCGAGCACCAGACAAGCACCCGAAGCCAGATGAAACCCTCCAAGCAAAGCCAACCATCGATCCAAGCCCAGGCGCTCGTAATCCTCATAGCCGTTTCGCACGCCGGCCATTTCACGGGTCGGCACAGCCCTCGCCACGGACACTCCAAACGCATCCACCAGCGCAGTCACCAGCGATTCGGTTTCTTCCTGGGTGCGCACGCTGACAAGCCGGCATTTTTTGAGCTGAAACTTTCCAGCGTCGCTCAAACAAGCCAACAGATCGCTATCGGAACTGACCACGCCTCCATCGACCGGCGTAATACCGTCGATGCGAAGTACACGCCATTTGATAAAGCTGTTGCCGCAATCGAGCTCAAGAATCATCACGCAACCTCAAACTGAGCTCACCACCGCTAAAATTCCTTTCCACGCCATCCACCTTCAAACGCAGGGCCCCCTGGTAATCGATACCCAGCACAACGCCATCAATTTGATTGACACCTGCAATCAATGACACGGCCCGCCCCTGCCATAAATGGTGCCGCTCCCATTCTGGCTGTATTGCAGTAAATCCCGACGCCTGGTGAAGCTTCAGGAATCGCCGGAGATTCGCACCCAGTCGCGCCACGAGCTCATTCCGATCAAAATCTCTACCAGCCACGAGACTCATAGATGTCCATTGTTGGTCAACCTCATCGCTGGACTGCATATTTACATTGACCCCAACCCCCAGGACAACGTGGCAGACATCAGCGGGATCCCCTACCAACTCAAGCAATATCCCTGCAATCTTTCTATCACCGACCAGCACATCGTTGGGCCATTTCAAACCTGCCTGCTGAATCCCCATATCATGCAAAGCGTGCAAGACGGCCAGCCCTACGACGAGACTCAGCCCTTCTATCTGTCGCATACCGCCATCAATACGCAGCACCAGACTGTAATAGAGATTTTCCGCAAAAGGACTGACCCACTTTCGGCCGCGACGACCGCGACCAGCCGTCTGCCGCTCAGCCAAAATCAGGAGCGGTGCCGCCACTCCGCGCTCTATGGAGCGCAACGCTTCAGCATTGGTGGAGTCGATGGAGTCGAAAATATGAACAGGCCATTCGCAAGGTTCCTTTGCATCAATCTCGACCGCATCTAAAAGCAATAGCGGCCTGGCCAATTGATACCCCCGGCCTCTGACCTTATGGACGGATAGGCCCAGTTCTGCCTCCAGGTGCTGCAATTGCTTCCATACAGCACTACGACTGACACCTAGCGCAGCGCCTAGCGCCTGCCCTGAATGAAAGCGACCATCCTTCAGAAGTTTTAGCAACGTGAGCATGCGAACTGCGCCCTGACAATGAGGCCCGCATCATAGCCATGCGCAAGACAGTTGCATAGAAACACAAAAGAACCTTTCCTGCGGGCAAAACAAAACCCCTACCTGCATCAGCAGATAGGGGTTTCGGAATTTAATCTTGACGATGACCTACTCTCACATGGGGAAACCCCACACTACCATC
>NZ_VIUG01000045.1:0-35724 GCF_007828255.1 Pseudomonas sp. SJZ078
GCTTGCCCGAGTGGTATTCGCTCTGTTGAAGAACCAGAGCGAATATTTACCAAAAGGCATTTAGGGGCTAGCCCTGCACCATAGAATCTCCCACATGGATCTATGGTGTACACGGACCCTGTGGGAGCGGGCTTGCTCGCGAAGGCGGTGGGTCAGCTTGCAATGATGTTGGCTGTGCCGCCGCCATCGCGGGCAAGCCCGGCTCCCACAGGGGATTGGTGGTGGACATGAGTCCCGCGGCCAACCCGGACATTGAGCTATCATGCTCACTTTCCCAGCGACCGACCGATTCCCATGACTGCCGTAACCGACACCCTGCTGCACGCGCTCGAAGCCTGCGACATGCTGATCATCGACGGGCTGCACGCCTTTGATTTTTCCCTCGACGAACAGGAACAGTTGCACGTCGAGTGCATGAACGGCCGCACACTCGCGCGTTGGCGCTTTACGCCCGCGCAGATGCAGGCCGCGACGTTCGATCCGGCTTCGAAACACTGGATCATTTCCAGCGATTCGGGCGACCACCACCTGGAGTGCGTGGAAGCGATCAGGGGCCACAACGAGGAGGATGACGAACATGAAGATGCGTAACCTCTGGCCATTGTTGATGGCCGGCAGTGTGGGCGCCATGGCCATGCAGGCCAGCGCCAATGAGTCCTATCAATTGCTGGTGGGCTCCTATACGGCGGGCCAGAGTCAGGGTGTCTACCGGCTGCAGTTCGATAGCCGCACCGGCCAACTCGATGCCAAGCCTTTGCAGGTGATCAAGACCGACAACCCTTCGTGGCTGACTCTGTCTGCGGACATGAGCCGCCTGTTCGTGGTCAACGAGAATGGGCCGGGGCAGAAGGATCCGGTGGGCAAGGTCAGCAGTTATGCCATCGACCCGACGACCCACGCACTGAGCCTGATCAACCAGGTGCAGACCCTGGGCAATGAGCCGACTCACTCCAGCCTCAGCGGCGATGGCCAGCATCTGCTGGTCAGCAACTATTCCGTGGTGGAGGATCCGGGCGGTACGCTTGCGGTGTTGCCCGTGGGGGCCGATGGCAAGCTGGCACCCGTCGTGCAGTTGAGCAGTCACCAGCCAAGCCGGGTCAACCCCGAACGGCAGATGTCGGCCCATGTGCATTCGGCCGTGTCGTCGCCCGACGGCAAGTACGTGTTCGCCAACGACTTGGGGGCGGACAAGGTGTTCGTCTATCGCTACGACCCCAAGGCCAATCCCGAGCTGCCGCTGACTGCTGCCGACCCGGCATTCGTGCAACTGCCGCCCGGCAGCGGACCGCGTCACCTGCTGTTCAGTGCCGACGGCAAGCACGCCTGGCTGACCCTGGAAATGACTGCGCAAGTGGCGGTGTTCGATTACCAGGACGGTCGCCTGGTCCAGCGCCAACTGGTTGACCTGGCGGCCGGCAAGCCCCAGCCGGCAAGGGCCGCTGCGGCCTTGCACGCTTCGAAGGATGGCAGGTTCCTGTATGTCAGCAACCGCGGCACCAGCAACGAAGTGCTGGTCTTCGCCATCGATCCGGTGGCCGGCACGCTGAAAGAACTGCAACGCCACTCCGTCGAGGGCGATCATCCGCGGGAGTTCAGCCTCGATCCGAGCGGGAAATTCCTGTTGGTCGCGAACCAGAAGAGCAATCAGATCGTGGTATTCGCACGCGATCCAAAGACCGGTCTGCTGGGTAAATCGGTGCAGAAACTGCCGATGGATGCGCCAAGCGATATGAAGTTCATCCAGCCTCGATAAGGGACAGGCCCCGTTGTTCGGGGCCTGCGCGGTTATATCAACGGGACTGATATTCGCTAGCATTGCAAAGCATTTCTAGACGAGGCGCCTCGGCGCGTAAGTTTGCTTCACGGCCCAACCGGGCAAGACAGCCAACTGAATCCGAGGAATACCGCCATGAACCTGAACCTCTTCTCCATCATCGCCGCATCCGCCATCTCTGCCACCGTGGCGCTGCCGGCCAATGCCAGCATCGAGATCAGCGACAAGAAGAATCGTACCCAGAGCTACACCGAGAAATACCTGCAACAGAGCGCCAACTTCTACGCTGCACTGGATCACAAGACCCAGCACTGAGCGCATAGTAACGATTGAAGCCTGCGATCTTTTCGTCTTCGCATTGAGAGAAAAGATCGCAGGCTTCGTCATGTTCCCCAATCGCTTCAGTCCGTTCTGAAGAATCCGCTGTAATATCACATAGCCATGTGTTTAAATTTGACGCTGAAAAATTGACTCCTTCTTCCATAAGGATCGACACCATGGCGATGCGTCTGGCAATGATGCTGCTGTTTCTCTATTCCGCCCCGATTGTTTCGGCTGCCCAGCCCGTGCCAGGCGAGCCGGAAGCGGCGCGTGAGCGATTACTGAGCTTGCTGCAAGACTGATTGAGTCGGTCAAGCCACAATCCTTGTGGGACAGAGCAGGCTCGCTCCCACAAGGTCCACAGGTGTTCAGCAGTCCTACTTGACCTCCACCGTACTCAACCCATTCCCCTGGCGATGCACCTGGATCTGCACGGGGATCCGTTCGTGCATTTCCTGCACATGGGAAATCACCGCGACCTTGCGGCCTTGAGCCTGCAAGCCGTCGAGGGCGTCCATCGCCAGTTGCAGCGACTCGGGGTCGAGGCTGCCGAAACCTTCGTCGATGAACAGCGACTCGATCCTCAGAGTGCTGGAAGCCATCGAGGCCAGGCCCAGCGCCAGGGCGAGGGAGACCAGGAAGGTTTCGCCCCCCGACAATGAATGCACCGAACGCAATTCATCGCCCATTTCCATATCCAGCACCAGGAGCCCGAGCATGCTGCCGCCGCGCTTGAGCCGGTAGCGACGCACCAGTTGCCGCAACTGGACGTTGGCGTGATGCACCAGCAAGTCGAGGTTGTAGGCCTGGGCCAGTTTACGGAAGCGGTCCCCGGTGGCCGAGCCGATCAGCGCATCCAGCCGGGCCCAGCGCTGATACTCGGCATAGGCCTGCTCGATCTGCAGGGCCAGTGCCTGGTTGGCGCTTTGGCGGCGCTGGTCTTCAGCCTGTTCGGCGCGCAGTTCGGCGCAACGTTGTTCGCTGGTGGAAAATTGCTGCTGCAGTTGGGTGAGGGTGTCGGCCAGCTGTTCAGGAGACAGGTTGCCGTTGTGCTGGGCCTGATGATTCTGCAGCCGCTGTTCCCGCTCGATCAACAGTACGCGGGCCTGTTCGATGGCCTTCTCACTGTTGAGCAAGCGCTGGCGCAGTTGGCCGACCTGTTGCTCATCGAAGGCGAGCAAGGCTTCGAGGGCTACATCGTCCAGTTCAGGATGGGACGCACGCCATTGAGCGATACCGGCCGCCAGCGCCTGATGTTCTGCGTCCAGGGACTGTGCCTGCTCCTGTCGGGCTTTGAGTTCGGCGGCCAGTTGCACCAGGCTGTTGCGTAATTCGTGCAAGTGCTGATTGGCCGCCGCCTCGGCGGTGCGCGCCTGTTCCAGCGCCTGGTCGAGTTGTAGCTGCCATTGTTCGGCGCTGCTGTGGTCACCGAGTAATTGTCTGAGTGCCTGCTGGCAGGTCTGTTGTTGTTCGGTCAGGCCCTTGAGTTGCTGTTGCGCCGATTCCAGTTGCTGGACGCGGGTCTGTTGGCGATCCTGCTCCTTTTCCAGGGTCTGCTGACGCTGAAGCTGTTCGCTGAGTTCGTCGCGCTGCTGTTCCAGCTGCTCCAGGCGTTGGGCTATTTGCCGGTCGAGCTGCATGAAGGTCGCGGCGGGCTCGGTGCGCAGGGCTTGCAAAGTGTCTGTCGGCAACAGGTTACTGAAATGGCTCAGTTCGTCGTCCAGGCGCTGGCGATCCCGGTCCAGTTCCTGCTGCTGATTGCTCAGGTGCTGTGATGCCTGTTGGCTCGCCGTTTCAGCATGGCGCAGATGCTGGGACAGACGGGCGGCGTCCTGTTGCAGAGTCAGCAGGACGGCTTGTCGTTGTTCGTCCTGGGTAATGCGTTGGTGCAGTTGGGCGTTCTGCTGGGCCAGCCAGGCGTCGCGCTTGACGGTGTCCTGGGCCAGCAGTTGCACGGACAGCGGGTGGGCTTCGAGGCTGGGGGCCAGATCCTGTTGCTGGGCCACCAGTTGTTCCTGCTGCTGTTTCAACTCCTTGAGTTGGGCCATGACCCCGCTGTATTGCGCACGTAGGTCGATGACTTTTTCATTGAGCTGGTCGACGGCTTTACGCGCGTTGGCTTCTTCGTTTTCATCGTGGCGACCGAGGCTTTGCAGCAGTGCTTCAGGCTGATGATAAGGATGCTCGACGCTGCCGCACACCGGGCAAGGCTGCTCGTCCTGCAGTTGCGCGCGCAACTGCTCGACGCTTTCGCTGCGGGCCAGTCGTTGGCGCTCCAGCAGTTCGCGAGTCACGCTCAGGGTCTGTTCGGCAACCGCCAACTCGGCCTTCGCTTCGCCGCCTTCGCGCACCAGTCGGTCGCGTTCCTGTAGCGCCTGTTGCTGGCGTTGTTCAAGCTCGGCGCCGCGTTTGTCCAGCTCTTGCAGGCTGGCCCATAACCGCGTGAGGTCCTCGAAGGCTCGTTGTTGTTTGCGATTGTCTTGCAGCAAATTGCCGAGCAATTGGATCTGTTCGGCGACGGCTTCGGGTTCGGCGCCGGCCTCCTTGTACAGCACTTCGAGCTCTTGCCGACGGGCCACCAGTTCCTCGGCTGCGCGGGTGGCGCTGGCTTGCAGCGCCGCGAGTTCAGCCTGGCCCTTGTTCAAGCGATTGCCGATCAGCATCAACTGTTGCAGGCGATCACGGTAGGCTTTCCAGGCGTCGCTCAGCGGCGCGAGATGGCTGCTTTGCTCAAGCTCGCTGGCGATGCGCTGCAGGCGCGCGGCTACTTGGTTTTGCTGTTCGAGCAAGGCCTCGACGGTACGTTGACCCTCCGTGCAGGCCAGTTGTGTCTGCGTCTGGCGCTCGGCGGCCTGATTGGTTTCCGTGATCAGCCGGGCGAGGGTGTTCTGTTGGTCAAAGGCCTGGCGCAGCAACGGCGCGTTGGCGGTGCTTTCTTGACGGGCGGCGACCAGTGCCTGTTGTGCTGCGGCCAGGCCTTTTTCCAGTTGCGCCTGTTGTTCATTCAAGTCGATCTGCTGCTGGTCGAGTTGCTGGATCTGGATCGTCAGCGGTGCCAGGAGCTGGCTCAGTTCCGCCTGGCGAATGAACTGATGACGCTGGGGAGCCAGTTGCTCCAGGCGGGTCAGCTTCAGGCACTCGTCCGCCAGGGCGTTCCAGTCGGCCTCGGCCTGTTGCAGTTGTTCGGCAGCGCTAGCGTGCTCATCCTGCAACTGGCGCAGGTCCTTGAGCCAGGTGTGTTGCAGCTCCAGCTGCTTGAGTTGTGCCTGTTGGGCCTTGAGCTGTTGCTGGGCTTCGTCGAAGCGCGCGTCCAACTCGGCCCGGGCCTCGGGGGGCAGCGGCGTGACGCCGGTGGCCCGGTCCTGCAACTGCTTGTGGCTTTCCTTGGCCTGCTTGGCTTTGTCGAATGCGCGGCGCCCGAGGCGGGTGTACAGGGCGGTGTCGGTGAGTTTTTCCAGCAGTTCGCTGCGGTCGTTGTCATCGGCCTTGAGGAATGCGCTGAACTCACTCTGGGCCAACAACACGGCGCGGGTGAACTGCTCGAAGTTCAAGCCCAGCGCCGCTTCGAGCTGAGCCTTGTACTCGCCTTTCTGACTTGCCAGCAGTTGGTCATTGTCCAGGTCCCGCAGGCTTTGGCGACTGGCCTGCAACTTGCCGCCGGCCTTTTCCCGGGCACGATTGGCTTCCCAGCGGGCGCGATAACGGCGCCCGTCGATGCCGCGGAAATCCACCTCCGCGTAGCCTTCGCCAGTGCCACGGCGCAACAACGTGCGCGGGTCACCGGTGGCGATTTCACCGTCGGCGTCCGGCACCTTGGCATCGCGTCCGGTGTTGTTGAGGCGCGGCACGGTACCGAACAACGCCAGGCACAGAGCGTCGAGCAAGGTGCTTTTGCCGGCGCCGGTGGGGCCGGTAATGGCGAACAGACCGGTGCTGGCCAGGGGCTCGGCGGTGAAGTCGATGTCGAAAGGACCTGCCAGGGAGGCGAGGTTCTTGAGGCGGATCGCGAGGATTTTCATGGCTGCTCGTTCTCCATCTGGACGTCTTGCAATAGCACGGCGAAATCCTTGAGGGTCTGTTCGTCCACTTCGTTGCCGTAGGTGTCCTGCCAGGCGCGGCTGAACAGTTCCTGCGGGCTGAGTTGATCCAGTTCGATCAAGGCTGTGTCGTCATCGGCACCCGTTGCATTGCCGCGGCCGGCGTATTCGGCGGCGATCCGCACCAGTCTCACAGCCTTGCCCTGCAGTGCGGTTTCCACCTGGTTGCGCAGGTCCGGCTGGGGCTCGTCGAGACGCACCCGCACTTCCAGCCAGGGTTGCCGCTGGACGTCGGCCAGCAGGTCGATGTCCGGCAGTTCCTTGAGTTGTCCGAGGATCTCGGCCAGCGGCGCCGGGCCCAGGCGCTGCAGGTTGACGGCCCGGGGAATCAGTCGTGGCTCGACCTTGACCAGGGTGTCGCCGTCCAGGGTGACGTCGAGGATCTGATGCCGATAACCGATTTCCGAGAACGACAGGGGAATCGGAGAGCCGCTGTAGCGAATGCGTTCTTCGCCGTTGACCTTTTGCGGCTTGTGCAGGTGGCCTAGGGCGACGTAACTGATGCTCGGACCGAAGAGACTGGCGGGCAGGGCTTCGGCATTGCCGATGATCAGGCTGCGCTCCGAGTCCTCGGATACCGAACCGCCGGCCATGTGCGCATGGCTGATGGCGATCAATGCCTGACCCTTCTTGCGCTTGCCGTTGGCGGCGGCGATCAGCCATTCGTGGACCTGGCCGATGCCCCGCAGGTAGTCATCGCCCAGTTGCGCGCCGGTTACTTCGGCGGGACGCAGGAACGGCAGGGCCAGGCACCAGGCCCTGGTCTTGCCCTTGGCGTCGGGCAACGGCAGCAGCAGGCGTTCGACGTCCAGTTGTCCGTCGTCCAGCCACAACACTCGGCCGAGGGCGTGGGTACGCAGCCGTCGCATCAGCGGCGCGGGCAACTCGATCCGCGAACCGGAGTCGTGGTTGCCGGCGATCATCACGATGGTCAGGTTGGGATGCTGTTCGTGGGCGCTGACGATGAAATCGTACAGCCGCTCCTGGGCTTTGACCGGTGGATTGACCGTGTCGAAGATATCACCGGCGATCAGCAGCGCATCGGGCTTCTCGCTGGTCAATTGGCGCAGCAGCCACTCGAGGAAGCACGCGTGCTCGAAATCGCGTTCCTGGCCGTGCAGGTTTTGCCCCAGGTGCCAGTCAGAGGTGTGGAACAGACGCAAGGCAAACTCCAGAAAACAGATGATGGCCGCGGGTGAAGAGGGCGGCTGGAAAAGTGCAGAGTTTACTGGGAAACCAGGCAGAGAACTTGTTCAACTTCCTGTGGCGAGGGCGCTTGCTCCCGCTGGGCTGCGCAGCAGCCCCAAGAACAGGGCCGCTGCGCGCTCCAGCGGGAGCAAGCTCCCTCGCCACAAAGGCCGGGGGTTATTTGGGGTAGAGCGGCGGTAGTCCACTGTCGCCCAACGGATCCTGGGAGCGTTCGGCGGCGGGAATGGCCCGAATGGCGCGCCACAGGTCTTCGCCTTGCCAGTGCTGGCCGGTTTCGCTGTAGAGCGCGCCGTTGAGACCATCCAGGGCGTCGGACAGCGGCACGAAGCGCGCCGCCATGTCGGCCAGGGTTTCCGGCTGCTGGCGGGCCCAGGCGTCGAGTGCCTGGCGGGTGGCGTGGGGGTCGTTGGCCAGGCAGGTACGCTTGAGGTCGTCCAGCAGGGTGCGGGGGCTCGGTCCGACCTGTGCCGCGCGCAGGATCGCCGGCTGCGAGCGGGCGCGCCACCACAGGCCGAAGCCGAGCAGTGTGGTGCAGGCCAGGAGGAACGAGCTCAATTGCCAGTACCACAGGGTTTCGTTGTCGACGGTGGTCACGATCTGCGGCGTGCCCGTTGGCGTATCCACCATCAGACTCGGGTTGTTCGCCACTTGCAGGGTTCGCGCCGGGAGGCTGGTGCGGTCCAGATGATTCTCCAGGGTGTTCCACCAGATCACTTCCACTGGCGGCAGCTCGATGGTGCCGCTGCGGTTCGGCACCAGCGCCTCGCGATCCTCACGGCTGCCCACCAGCCCGCGTTCGCTGCTGCGACTGCTCAGCACCGGCTGGTCGGGATAGCGCCGCAGGCCATTGATTTCCGTGGCCGGCAGGGGGGGCAGTTGGGCACTGGCGAGGCCTTCGGCTTCAAGGGTCAGGCTGCGGGTCAGGGAATCGCCGACCTGGCTGTGAGTCGGTTCCGGGCTCCAGCTCTCGCTCAAGGACAGGCTGCGTGCCGGTAGCCAGGGGACATCGGCCGGGTAGCTGGCCGGCTTGGGATCGACAGTCAGCAGTAGTTGTGTCGAGCTGACGTGCATCAACTGGCCGGGCTTTGGCCCCGACGGTGCCGCGTCCTGGGCGACTGGTTCGACCAGGGTGGCGCTGAATGTCTGGGCCGGGATCGTCAGTTCGCCGCTACGTTGCGGATAGATGCCGTAACGCAGTTCGATCACGCCGTGACGCACGTCATTGATGACTTTTTCATAGGTGCGGGATTCGCCCAACTGTTCGGTGCGCGCATCGGGAATATGCAGGGGCGTGAGGCTGCTGTCGTCGTACAGCGATACCGAATGGTAGATGCGCAGGGTCAGGATCGCCTGGGCCTGTACATACACATGGCTCTGGTCGAGGCTGGCCTCGATGAATATCGGTGCCAGGGCCCCGGCTGTATTGCGGGTTTCGCTCTCGATCACTTGCAGGGTAATCGGCTGGCTGGCCACTTCGCCCAGATGCACGGCGGGGATGACCACGGTGCCGCTCTGGCGTGGCAGCAGGGTGACAATCCAGCGTGTAGTGGCGCGGTTTTCGCCGTCCAGGGTGGTCAACTGGTTGACCTGGCGGGTGCCGCGCACATCGAACAGCGGCTGCAGCGGGCTCAGGTCAGGCTTGCCGAACAGCGTGGCATCGTTGGATTCCAGGGTCAGCTCCACTGTCTCCCCGGAGTTCAGGCGGCTGCGATCCACGCTGGCCGTCAACTGCGCAGCCTGGGCGGTGCCGATCCAGAACAGCAAGGCGAGGAGCTGGGCAGTGAAGCGGATCATTGGGTTTTTCCCTGGGCCTGATGGCTTTGCTGTTCATACCAGAATTTTCGCCTGAGCAATTCTCCCGGATTGTCCGGGATCTGGCGCAGCCATTGCTCCAGCGCCTGGTGCTGTTCTTCTTCGTTGCGCTGGCCGGCGGCGGGGCGCAACGGTGGGGTGGTGATCTGTTCGTCGGGCAACTCGCTGCCTGGTACGTCCTGGGCTCCCGTCGCAGGCTTCTGGGACGCCTGGTTTTCATCCTGCGCCGTGGTGGCCTCGGCAGGAGCCGATTCGGTCTGCGCAGCCTGGGGCGGGGTGCCGGCGTTTGGCGATTGCTCGGCGGGGCCAGGTGTCTCGTTTTCGGCTGGCTTGGGTTCATCCGGTGGCGCTGCCTGTTCCTTCAACAGGCTTTCCACCAGGGCCTTGTTGGTTTGTGCCGGGCGCAGGTCCGGTTGCAATTCCAGGGCCTGCTCATACGCATCCAATGCGGCCTCCAGTTCGCCACTCTTGGCCAACGCGTTGCCCCGATTGTAATGCGCACGGGCGTCGTTGCCTTCGGCAAAGCGTCGGGCGGCCTCGCCATAGGCGCCGGCCTCATACAAGGCGACCCCTTGCCATTGGCTGTCCTCAAAGTGCTCGGCCGCCTCGGCCGGGCGTTTCTGCTGGAGCAGGTGCAAGCCCTGCTGGTCGGGGCGCAACCACAGGTCCTCGAATTCAAAGGCATGACCGGTCTGTGGCAAGGCGAACAGCAACGGCAGGCAGAACAACCAGCCGCGACGCCCGGCGCAGGCGGCCAGCAGCAACAGCGGCAGCAGCAACCAATAGCCCTGGTCGGCCCAGGTGTCCAGGCGCAGGGTCTGGCCGTCGCTGCGCAGGTGGCGCGGGCCAGCCAGCAGGCCCAGGCCTTTCAGGTCGCTGTCGTCCAGGCGCGCCGGGCGATACCGACCGTCCAACTCATTGGCGAAGGATTTGAGGCTCGGGCTGTCCAGGCGCGGCAGCAGGATCGCACCCTGGTCATCCTTGAGGTAACTGCCGTCGTTCTGCGCCACAGGCGCGCCTTCCCGGGTGCCGATGCCCAGCATCAACAAACGCGTGGCGGAACCTCCAAGCACCTGGTGGATGCCTTGGCGTTCCTGCTCGTTCAACGATGAACCGATCCACAGGATCCGACCGTGACCCAGCCCGCCCTGATCCAGCAGGGCCATGGCCTTGTTGATCGCCAGATCGGCGCGATGGCCACTTTGCGGCATGATCGAGGGCGCCAGGGCTTCGAGCAGGTTGGCGCTGGTGGACAGGTCGTCGGACAGCGGCACCAGGGTATGGGCACTGCCGGCATAGACAATGATCGCCGTCTGCGCATCGCTGCGGTTATGCAACAGGTCCAGCAGCTTGCGCCGAGCCTGCTCCAGGCGCGTAGGGGGAACGTCGGTGGCGAGCATCTCCGGAGTCAGTTCCAGCACCACCACCAACGGGTCGGCGGGTTTCTGACTGGTCTGTTCGACCCGCGCCCAGCTTGGCCCCAGCAATGCCAGCACCATCAGCAACCAGCCCAGGCCCAGGGCGATCCAGGGCAGCCGGCTTTCCCGGCCGCTGCCGCCACTGAGCAGCACGGCGTGGAACGCCGGGGGCAGGATCATCTGCCAGCGGCCCACGCGTTTCTGCCGATGCCACAGTTGCCAGAGCAACCAGCCCAGCAGGGGCAGCAGCAACACGAACGCGGGGCGCAGCCAGTGCGGCCAGAGAGCGCTCATCGACGCCTCCGCAAACGCAGGCGCTTGAGACGTTGGCGCCATTCGGCGTGGTGGGTCGGTTGGAACAGCGGTTGGCTGAACAGCCGTTGCAACGGATTGTCCGGCCAGCGTTCCCGGGCCACCAGTAACATGCTCAACAACAGCGCAACGGCCAGCGGCCAATGATAGAGCGCCTGGGCGGGCCGGGCCTGGGTCGGTTGCTGGGTCACCGGTTCGAGCTGGTCGAGGGTGGTCTTGATCGCCAGCAATTGCTCGCCGTCCTGGGCGCGAAAGTAGCGGCCGCCCGTGGCCTGGGCGATATCCTTGAGTGTCGGCTCGTCAAGGTCCAGGCTCGGATTGACGCCGAGAAAACCCGCAGTGCCGCTTTGTTCCGGATCGGCACCGATGCCGATGGGGTAGATTTTCACGCCTTCGTCGGCAGCCAGCCGGGCGGCGGTCAGCGGATCGATCTCGCCACCGTTGTTGGCGCCGTCGGTAACCAGGATCAGCACGCGGCTGTGGGCCGGGCGCTGACGCAGGCGCTTGAGGGCCAGGCCGATAGCGTCGCCGATGGCGGTATTCTTGCCGGCGATGCCGATGCGCGCTTCGTCGAGCCAGCGCCGTACCGTGCGCCGGTCGAACGTCAGCGGCGCCTGCAGATAAGCCTGGCTACCGAACAGGATCAAGCCGACCCGGTCGCCTTCGCGGCTTTCGAGAAAGTCCCCGAGCATGTGCTGGACCAGCGCCAGGCGGCTGACTTCTTCGTCCTTCCACTGCATGTCGGGAAAGTCCATGGAGCCCGAGACATCCACCGCCACCAGCAGGTCACGGCCACTGGCGGCAATCGGCAGCGGCTCCCCCAGCCATTGCGGGCGGCCGGCGGCAATCAGCAACAGCAGCCAGAGCAGGATGAAGGGCGCCTGTTGCCGCCAGCTTGGCAGGTGGGTCCGGGCTCGACGCCCGACGAGGCCTTCCAGATCCTCCAGGAAACTGACCTTGAGCATCGACTCGCCGCTGTCGGCCGCCGGCAACACCAGGCGCATCAGCCAGGGCAGCGGCAACAAAGCAAAGATCCACGGCCAGGCGAACTCAAACATGCTTGCGAATCCAGATTTCAACGGCTTGGGTCAGGCCGGCGATGGCTTTGTCATCCAGCTTGCATTCGGGTTTGTAGGCACCTTCGACCAACACCATCCAGCGGGTCAGGCCGGCCGCCGGGCAGCGGTTATCCAGGAAGGCCAGCCACTTGCGCCCATTGAGGGTGTGGCTCTGGCTATAGGGATAGTGGTTGCGGCATAGGCG
Source organism: Pseudomonas sp. SJZ078 (assembly GCF_007828255.1). Lineage (NCBI taxonomy): Bacteria > Pseudomonadati > Pseudomonadota > Gammaproteobacteria > Pseudomonadales > Pseudomonadaceae > Pseudomonas > Pseudomonas sp. SJZ078. Next base: position 12,207 of record NZ_VIUG01000045.1, read on the forward strand.
CTTGAGCAGCCCGTTGAGCTGCTGCAGCCAGGCACCCGCCGGCGCGCCGTCATAGGGTTTGGGCAGCAGCGCGAGTTCGGCCAGGGCGGCCAGGCGCACCGGGTCCAGGGGCTGCTCGGCGCGGGCGGCGGTGCGCTTGGCGGGAAGGAACCGGCGCAGGTGCCACATGCCCAGGCCCAAGAGCGGCAACAGCACCAGCAGCAGCCACCAGCCGGGCGCGGGGGGCCAGAAACCAACGGGAGGGGGCGCTATCAGTGGCTGCAACTGATCGAGACTGCTCATCGGCTTTTCCCCGCGCGGCCGGGATTCAGGTAATCGCGCAGTTGTTCCACCATGTCGCCCTGGGTGCTGAGGGGCAGCATCAGGATTCGCAGCTTCTGCGCCAGCCACTCCCAGCGCGCCTGGCGTGCCTCGGCCTGGGCCCGATAGGCCTGGCGCAGTTCGACGTTCAACGTGTCGAGCTCCAACTGCGCGCCGCGCTGGGAGAAGCGCAGCAATCCGGCAGCGGGGAGGGCGTGGTCCAGTGGGTCCGACAGCGGTAGCAGCAACAGGTCGCAATGCCGGGACAGCAGGCTCAACTGCTGCTCGGCGCTGTCGGACAGGGCACGCTCGTCGCAGATGACAATGACCAGGCTGCCGGGGCGCAGCACCTCGCGGCCCCGACGCAGGGCAACGCCGAATGAATCGCGGTCCGGATCGCTTTCGGTGTGCAGCGACTGATTGACCCGCACCAGGCGATTGAGCAATTGCAACAGGCTCTGCTTGCTGCGCCGTGGCTTGACCTCGTAATGGCTGTTGTTGCCGAACACCAGCCCGCCCACCCGGTCGTTATGCCCCAGCGCGGCCCAGCCGATGAGGCTGGCGGCCTGGGCGGCAAGCACCGACTTGAACACCTGCCCCGAGCCGAAGAACAGGCGATGGCTCTGCTCGATCATGATGAAGATCGGCCGTTCGCGTTCTTCGTGGAACAGTTTGGTGTGGGGTTCCTGGGTCCGCGCGGTGACGCGCCAGTCGATGGTGCGCACATCGTCGCCGGCCTGGTAGACCCGCACCTGATCGAAGTCGACCCCGCGCCCGCGCAGCTTGGAGTGGTGCAGGCCGATCAGCGGGCTGCGCTGGCCCGGCGTCGAGAACAATTGCACTTCGCGCACGCGATGGCGCATCTCGATCAGCTCCGAAAGACTGACGCGGATGCCCGGTGTGGGCGCCAGTGGGTTATTCATGACTCATGCTCAAGCGACAGCGACGACGTCGAGGATCCGCTGCACGACCCGATCCTGATCGATGCCCGCGGCTTCCGCTTCGAACGACAGGATGATGCGATGGCGCAACACGTCGAACAGCACGGCCTGGATGTCCTCCGGACTGACGAAGTCCCGTCCGGCGAGCCAGGCGTGGGCGCGGGCGCAGCGGTCCAGGGCAATTGAACCCCGCGGGCTGGCGCCGTAGGCGATCCACTCGGCCAACTCCGGGTCGAACTTGGCCGGGGTGCGGGTCGCCATGACCAGTTGCACCAGGTATTCCTCCACGGCATCGGCCATGTACAAACCGAGAATTTCCTTGCGGGCGGAGAAGATCGCCTGCTGGCTCACCCGCCGCTCCGGCGTGGTTTCACCGTGCAGTGCTTCGCCCCGGGCCTGTTGCAGGATGCGGCGTTCCACCGCGGCATCCGGGAAGCCGATCTTGACGTGCATCAGGAACCGGTCGAGCTGGGCTTCGGGCAACGGATAGGTGCCTTCCTGCTCGATCGGGTTCTGCGTGGCCATGACCAGGAACAGCGGCGATAGCTCATAGGTACTACGTCCGACGCTGACCTGCCGCTCGGCCATCGCTTCGAGCAAGGCCGACTGGACCTTGGCCGGGGCACGGTTGATTTCGTCCGCCAACACCAGGTTGTGGAAGATCGGGCCCTGTTGGAACACGAAGCTGCCGGTTTCCGGGCGGTAGATTTCCGTGCCGGTGATGTCGGCGGGCAGCAGGTCAGGGGTGAACTGGATGCGGTGGAACTGCGCCTCGACGCCTTCGGCCAACTCTTTGATGGCCTTGGTTTTGGCCAGGCCCGGCGCGCCCTCTACCAACATATGGCCATCAGCGAGCAGGGCGATGAGCAGGCGCTCGATGAGTTTTTCCTGGCCGAGGATCTGCGTTGAAAGAAAGGTTCGCAGCGCAAGCAGCGCTTCACGATGTTCCATCGATGACGGTTCCTGGAAAGGGTGGCCCAGGGCATTCGGATAATGCCGGGGCTGGGGGCGTTACTTTAATGCATGGCGGGGGGTGGCGACTAACGGGATTTTGATTGGCCGTGTGAATTGTGATCGGCTTGGAAAGATTGTGGGGTGGGTTTGCTTGCCATGAATCACACCCGGACAGGCGCACTTGCCCCGTGGCGAGGGAGCTTGCTGCCGCTTGACCGGGCTGGCGCTCCAGTGCGAAGCACTCACAAAGTGAAGGGGTGTTTATCGGGATGTAGGAGTGCTCTGGAACAGGCTACGTTGTCTTGCGCCATTGCCTACAACTGCGCCAGAATCCGCCGGCTTGTGCGCTTGGGAGGCAGATTCTATCGTTTCCGGGTCGCTGATGAATCAGCGATCGGGTTTGGTAGCCCGGCTTTTGACTTGTCGCACAGCCCCTGCAACAGAGGCCTTTTTGGTATCTGTTTTATGGCGGTCATGCGCAGGGCGTCTTCGGACGCGCCGGTTCTCCAAGTCACCGGTCTACCAACCCGCGTATGGCCGCCACCTTCGTTTGGTAGCGAGGTTGATGGTCTCCTTTTTCTGATTTGGAGATTCATTCATGTTCAAAGTAACCCCGAACCCACCGAACACTGATCCAACGTCACCGCGTCCAAAAACCAAGTCCCAAAAACACGACGAAGTCACCGACCGAGTCCTCGACCATTACCTGAACCCCAAACCGGACAAAGCCGAAGCAGAACCTGCGTCTGGCCAACTCTTCACCGTCAACAAAGACATCGACACCGAAAGCCTGCTTGCCAACCTCAGCGAAACCCTGGCTTCGGCCAATGCCATGGTCAATGACCTGGCCTTCGACCTGGACGGTTCACGCCGGCATTTCCTCCTGGGCATTCAGCAACTGATCGAACTGGGCAGCCTGCTGGCGAACCGTGCACTGGACAACATCGAAACCCGTCAGCCGACATAGCCCTTGTGGCATTCCTTAAATCCTGGGCAAGCCGCAAAACCTGTGGGAGCCGAGCTTGCTCGCGATGGCGATGGTTCAGGCTCCATCTAGTTGACTGTTTGATCGTTCCCACGCTCTGCGTGGGAATGCATCCTGTGACGCTCTGCGTCACCTTGCAGAAGCGGAACGCGGGGCGTCCCTGGCGGCGTTCCCACGCGGGAGCGTGGGAACGATCAAAAACCAGATCGCTCTAGTTCCCTGCGCGACAGCGCAGCGTCGAAGACGCGGCGGCCGCTCACCCGCTAATGCCGCCAGCAGGTTGTCCACCGCACAGCGCGCCATCGCTTTCCGTGTCTCGTGAGTTGATCGTTCCCACGCTCTGCGTGGGAATGCATCCTGTGACGCTCTGCGTCACCTTGTAGAAGCGGAACGCGGAGCGTCCTTGGTGGCGTTCCCACGCGGGAGCATGGGAACGATCAAAAAACAGATCGCTCTAGTTCCCTACGCGACAGCGCAGCGTCGAAGATGTGGCGGCCGCTCACCGCTAATGCCGCCAGCAGGTTGTCCACCGCACAGCGCGCCATCGCTTTCCGTGTCTCGTGAGTTGATCGTTCCCACGCTCTGCGTGGGAATGCATCCTGTGACGCTCTGCGTCACCTTGTAGAAGCGGAACGCGGAGCGTCCCTGGCAGCGTTCCCACGCGGGAGCGTGGGAACGATCAAAAGATCGCAGCCTTCGGTAGCTCCTACGCGCAGCCGAACGGGAGCAAGCTCCCTCGCCACAGAAGCGCTGCGGTGCTGGGATGATTGCTCAGCCTACCCACGCCCCCGCATTCACCAGATTCGCCGGTCGCTCCCCCGCCAATGCCGCCAGCAGGTTGTCCACCGCACAGCGCGCCATCGCCTCCCGTGTCTCATGGGTGGCCGAGCCCATGTGGGGCGTTGCCACCACGTTGTCCATCTGCAACAGCGGCGAATCCGCACTCAAGGGGTCGTGCTCGAAGACGTCCAGCCCCGCGCCACGGATCTGGCCGTTGCGCAGGGCGTCGATCAGTGCCGCTTCATCCACCACTTTGCCTCGGGAGATGTTGATGAAGAGGGTCTCGGGACGCATTCGGGCAAACGCCTGCGCATCGATCAGCCCTTGGGTTTCAGCCGTCAAGGGCAAGGTCAGGCAAACGAAGTCCGCCTGCTGCAACAATGTTTCGAGGCTGCAATAGCGTGCGTTGAAACGCTGCTCGACCGCGGGCTTGGGCGAATGGCTGTGGTAGAGCACCGGCATACCGAAGCCGAAGTGCCCGCGCTGGGCCAAGGCTTCGCCGATGCGCCCCATGCCGATGATGCCCAGGGTCTTGCCATGGACGTCGGTGCCGAAATGCCGGGGGCCGATGCTCTGTTGCCAGCCGCCGCTGCGCACCAGGTTGGCCAGTTCCACCACGCGCCGGGCGGTTGCCAGGATCAGGGCGAAACCGGTGTCCGCGGTGGTTTCGGTGAGCACGTCCGGGGTATTGGTCAGCAGGATCCGGCGTTCGGTCAGGTAGTCGATGTCGTAGTTGTCGACCCCCACCGAGACGCTGGCGATGGCTTGCAGGTTCGGCGCCAGGTCCAGCAGCGCCGCATCCAGCTTGAGGCTGGCGCCCAGCAGGCCGTGGGCCGTGGGCAGGGCGTCGCGCAGTTGTGCCAGGCCCTGGGCATCGAGGTGTTCGATGAGCGTGACTTGGGCCTGGGCTTGCAGGCGAGCCATCAATTGAGGTGACAGCGCTTTGTACAACACCACGTGCTTTTTCATGGATGGGTCTCGATTCAGGAACGGGCGGGCGCCGGGTCTGGCGTCGCGGGGTGGGAGACGGTCCGGTCGCTGGCGCCGGGCTTGAGGGCGAGGGTCAGTACGACCGACAGCAGCAAGGCGCCGCTCATCAGCAGGAAGGACATGCCAGGGGAGCCGGTGGTGCCGTTGAGGTAACCCACCAGGTACGAGCCGCCGAACGAACCCAGCGCGCCCATGCTGTTGATCAACGCCATGGCGCCGCCGGCGACATTGGCCGGGAGGATTTCCGGAACGATGGCGAAGAACGGACCGTAGGGCGCGTACATGCAGGCGCCGGCGACCACCAGCAAGCCATAGGACCACCAGAAGTGCTCGGCCCCCAGCAGGTAGGAGGCGTAGAACGCGATGGAGGCGATCAGCAGCGGCGGCCAGACGAAACGCTTGCGCTTCTGTGCCTTGTCCGACGCCCAGGACACCACCAGCATGCCGATCACCGCGGCCAGGTACGGCAAGGACGACAGCCACCCGGCCTCGACCATGTTCATCTGCAGGCCGGCCTTGAGGATCGACGGCAACCACAACACAAACCCGTAGACGCCGATGCTCCAGCAGAAAAACTGCAACGCCAGGATGATCACCTTGGGAGAGCGAAAGGCTTCGGCGTAGTTCTTCACCGCCTTGATGCCGACCTGTTCGGCGGCCAAGGCACTTTCCAGATCATGTTTTTCCTGGTCGCTGAGCCACTTGGCCTGGGCCGGGCGATCATCGGCCAGGCGCCACCAGACAAAGGCCCAGAGCACCGCTGGCAGGCCCTCGATGATGAACATCCAGCGCCAGTCGAATCGCTGCACCAGGTAACCCGAGACCACGGACATCCACAGCATGGTCACCGGGTTGCCGAGGATCAGGAAGGTATTGGCGCGCGAGCGTTCGGCCCGGCTGAACCAGTGGCACAGGTACACCAGCATGGCCGGCATCACGGCGGCTTCGACCACACCGAGCATGAAGCGGATCACGATCAGCCAGTAGGCGTTGGACACCACGCCGGTCAACGTCGCCAGCGAGCCCCAGAGGATCAGGCTGACGAAGATCAGCTTTTTCACGCTGTGTTTCTGTGCGTAGATCGCCCCCGGCACCTGGAAGAAAAAGTAGCCGAGGAAAAACAGCGCGCCGAGCAGTGAAGACAGTCCCGGGGTGATCATCAGGTCCTTGGCCATGCCCGAGGCAGCGGCGAATCCATAGTTGGCCCGGTCCAGGTAGGCCAGGCTGTAGGTGATGAACACGATGGGCATGATGTACCACCAGCGGCGGGTGGCGAGGTTGAGCGTTTGCATGTCGTTGACTCCTGAGCTTGTTGTTTTTGTCGCAGCAGGTGTATTTGCGGTGTGCTTCAGGCCTTTATCGCGAGCCGGCTCGCTCCTACAGATTCAACGGCACCCATGTGGGCGCGAGCTTGCTCGCGATTGGCGTCGTTGAGTTCAGTCGATAACTCGGCCCGAGTCGGCAATCCCTCCATGTCCCCGCGGCTCTGTACCGCGCGACTACCAATCCAATTGGCGCGCTGCACGGCCTCGGTGATGTCCCGGCCTTCCAGCAGTGCACTGATCAGGCCGACGGCGAACCCGTCCCCGGCGCCTACCGTGTCCACCACCCGGGCCACCGGCACGCCAGCCACGAAGCCCTGGCCTTGCGGCGTGCGGAAATAGGCGCCTTGGGCGCCGAGCTTGATCACTACAACGTTGGCACCCTGGTCCAGATAGAAGGCGGCGATGTCGGCCGGGTCGTCGAAGCCGGTCAGCAACCGGCCTTCTTCGAGCCCGGGCAAGACCCAGTGGGCGAGGGCGGCGAGGCGATTGACTTCGCGGATCATCAATGGCTCGCTGGACCACAGGCTGGGTCGCAGATTGGGGTCGAAGGACAGGCTGCGGCCGGCCTCGCGCATGCGGGTCATCAACTCAAGGGACATCTCCCGGGCCGTGACCGACAGCGCGGGCACGATACCGGTGGCGTGCAGGTGCCGGGCGCCCAGCAGCGCCGGGGCGATGGCGTCGATCGACAGGTGGCTGGCCGCCGAGCCGCGACGGAAATACTCCACCTGCGGGTCGCTGCCATCGTCGCTACGGGATTTGAACTGAAATCCGGTGGGGTGCGCGGGGTCGACCGCCACGTGGCGACAATCCAGGCCTTCGCGCTCCAGCGTCTGCACGACAAAGCGTCCCAGGGAATCGGCGCCGACCCGGCTCAACCACGCCACATTGAAGCCCAGCCGCGCCAGGCCGATGGCGACGTTGCTGTCGGCCCCGGCGATACGTTTGCTGAAATGATTGACGCAGGCGAGGTCGCCGCAATGGTCGGCCACCAGCATCGCCATGGTTTCGCCGAACGACAAGACATCGAATTCAGGCATGAGCAGACTCCCGACGGGCTTGTCCGAGGCCGGCAAGGGTGATGACGTGTTCAGTGGTCAACTGCAGCAGGTCATCGCCTTGCAGCGGGTACTCGGCGGCGCGCATCACGCCGGAGGGCATCTGCTTGAACAGTTGTTCCCACAGATGCAGATCGGTCAACGCCGGCGGCACCGCAATCAACTTGCCGTCGTTGCGCCGCGCCACAGCCTTGCAATGCACATACCGCACATGGTGTCCGAGTTTGCGGGCTGCCGTGGCCGCCGATTGCTCCTGCCATTGCCAGTTACCAATGTCGAAAGTCATGCCGATGGGTAATCCTTGCCGCTCGGTGGCGGCGAAGAATCGTTGGAAGGGTTCGATCCGGCCGCCCTGCGTCGTCTGATCGTTCTCTACCAACAACTGCACCGGACTGGCGGCGAGGATGTCCGCCAGGCTGGCAAGGTCGTGGGCCTCGGTGAAATGCCCGAGCGAGACTTTCAGCCATTTCGAGCCAAACGCTTCGGCACGCTGCAAGGCCGGCAACAGCGTGGGATTGGGTTTGGCGCGGTCGGCCAGCCACAGCTCGAGGGGGGATGAAAAAATGCTTTGCAGACCTTGGGCCTGGGCGTCCGCGGCCAATCGGGCGGGTTGTTCATCGGTGAGCAGTTCCTCGCGCCATTCGATCCGCGAAGCGCCGGCGGCGGCCAGCAGCGTGGTGAAACTGCCTTGGCCTTGCTGGCGCACCAGGTCGGCGCCGTAGCTGGAAAGGCTGATGGAAACGGGCGGTTTGTTCATTGTTTTACACCTCTGAAACCGGTTTCAGTTTTGTTCAAAAAAAAGGTTCTGCTTGAGGGCCCCATCGCGAGCAGGCTCGCTCCCACAGGGAATCGCCGATATGGCACAGGTCCCGTGTGGGAGCGAGCCTGCTCGCGATGGGGCCGCCCCGGTCATTCGGAAAGCCCAAGCGTCGACCCACGCTCAATCAACCGCGCCGCAAAATCCAGGGTTTGCACCGGCCCGTTGTCGCCGCGCAGGCGCTTGAGCAGGCATTCGAAGGCACGGGCGCCGATCTCGGCGGTGGGTTGGGCCAGGGCGGTGATGCCGCTGCCCACCAACGGGTACCAGTCCAGGTCATCGAGGGCGATCAGTCCCACGTCGTCGAACAGATGACAGCCCAGTTCGCGCAACACTTGGGTGACGCCCAGGGCGGCAATGCCGTTGGCGCAGAACAGCGCCTTGAGGCCAGGGCCCGGCTGGGCGAGAAAGGTCTTGATCCGGGACGTCAGTTGATCGTGGATTTCCACCACGGCACCGGCCAGGGCCGGGCGCCGTTCGATCTCCGACTTGAAGCTGTCGACCCGCTCGATCCGAGAACTGGTGCCGTCGAACGGTTCGGTCACCAGCAGCAGGTCGCGGTAGCCGCGTTGTTCGAGATGATCGAGCGCCATCCTCACCGCCGCCGGATTGTCCAGGCCCACCAGGTCGCTGTCGAGCCGATCGACCTTGCGATCCACCAGCACCAGGGGCATTTCGCTGCGCAGCTCGAACAGTTCGTCACGGTGGTGACCCAAGGTGTTCACGATCAACCCTTCGATGTTGTAGGCGCGCAACAAGGCCAGGTGCTGGCGTTCCTGCTCGTCGTCGCGGTCGGTGTTGCACACCACCAGGCTGTAGCCATGGCGACGGCAGGCGGTTTCCACACCATGCATCACGGCAATCGAATAAGGGTTGCGGATATCGGCCACCAGCATGCCGATGAGGCGGGTACGGCCGCGCTTGAGGCCGCGGGCCATCTGGTTGGGACGATAGCCCAGCTCGTTGATCGCCTGCTCGATGCGCCGGGCGATGGCCTCGGAGAGCAGGGCGCGGTCCTCGCCGATGAACCGCGAGACGCTGGCCTTCGAAACCCCGGCGCGTTCGGCGACGTCGAGCATGGTCACCCGGCTGCGTTGGGCGGCGGAGAAAGAATTCACGAATTGAAACCTGCCTGTTGGATTTATTAGTGGCGCTGAAACCGGTTTCAGGAAACCTCAGAACCCGGTAAGTCGTCAAGGTCGTTGTGCGGGAGGGGCGACCGACGGTGGGTGACGATCCAGAGCCGGGAGGCTGGGCAACCGCTATCGCGAGCAGGCTCGCTCCCACAGTGGGGTCGAGGTGTTCCCGGGAATAGTGGCTCCCACAAATTTTTTGTGGGAGCGGGCTTGCTCGCGAAAGCGGTGGATCAGTGGCGATGATGTCGGCTGACACGCCGAATTCGCGAGCAAGCCCGCTCCCACAGGGTTGTGAGGTGTCATCGGAAATAGCGGTCGCCACTAATCCCTTGTGGGAGCGAGCCTGCTCGCGATAGCGGCCGTGCAAACGCTGAAATCAATTCTGCCTGACGTAGGTCCCTACACCCCGGAGGATGTTCTGCAACGTCAGTTCCACCTCCGCCAGATCCGCTTCATCGGTGTCATGGCTGATTTCCAGCACGTCATCGCCATTGAGCGCATCGGCATCTGCCGCGGAGATTTCGATTTTCAGCAGGGTCGGGCCGAGGGTGACTTTCACCCCGTCCAGGGTCGACGGCTCGCCATCAAGGGCGATTTCCAATTCGTCTTCATCGGGGTAGCGGGTCATCAGGAACATTTCGCCCTGCAGGCTGTGGCAGCACAGCATGGCCATGTTGTCTTCTTCGTCGTCGCACGGGTTGGCGATCAGAAGGGTGGTGGTCATTTGCATCGGGACGGCTCCTGGCTCGATGAGCCTTGCGGGTGCGAGGAAGCGGATTTTGCCAGCCTGTGGGATTTACTGCGACCACATGCTTGATCCGTGCGCGATTTCACATCGTGAGGTGCCGATTGCTGCCCAGGCTGCTAGGGTTGTCGATGCAGAGCTAGCCGATGACCGAATATGTCGCAGCGCTGCAAGCAGGGGCCTTGTCGCACTCGTTAAGCTGCGCAACGGATGCGCACTTGCATGGGCGTTTCCTGCAGATGCCCATGATATGGAAATGGAATGTGACCTGCGGGTCTTGTCCAGCTTCACCCACCTGTCGTCCTGTTTCCTCTGCCCGAGAATCAGGAACAGGATGGCCGGCAGCCCGAAAGGGGCTGCACGACGCTTCCATCAATAACAAGCCCAAGCGGAGTACCACAGATGGCGTTCTTCACCGCAGCCAGCAAAGCCGACTTCCAGCATCAACTGCAAGCGGTACTGGCGCAGCACATCAGTGAACAGGCACTGCCACAAGTGGCGCTGTTCGCTGAACAATTCTTCGGCATCATTTCCCTCGACGAACTTACCCAGCGCCGGTTGTCCGACCTCGCCGGCTGCACCCTGTCCGCCTGGCGCCTGCTTGAGCGCTTCGACCACGCGCAATCGCAGGTTCGCGTTTACAACCCCGATTACGAACGCCACGGCTGGCAGTCGACCCACACCGCCGTGGAAGTGTTGCACCACGACCTGCCGTTCCTGGTGGATTCGGTACGTACCGAACTGAACCGCCGCGGCTACAGCATTCATACCCTGCAGACCACCGTGCTGAGCGTGCGTCGTGGCAGCAAGGGCGAGTTGCTGGAAATCCTGCCGAAGGGCACCCAGGGCGACGGCGTGCTGCAAGAGTCGCTGATGTACCTGGAAATCGATCGCTGCGCCAACGCCGCCGAACTCAACGTCCTGAGCAAGGAACTCGAGCAGGTACTGGGCGAAGTGCGCGTGGCCGTGGCCGACTTCGAGCCGATGAAGGACAAGGTCCAGGAGATCCTCACCAGTCTGGACAACAGCGCCTACGCTATCGATGCCGATGAAAAAAGCGAGATCAAGACCTTCCTGGAGTGGCTGGTGGGCAACCACTTCACGTTCCTGGGCTATGAAGAGTTCGTGGTCCGCGACGATGCCGATGGCGGCCATATCGAGTACGACCCCGAGTCGTTCCTCGGCCTGACCAAGCTGCTGCGCGCCGGCCTGACTGCCGATGACTTGCGCATCGAGGACTACGCCGTCAACTACCTGCGTGAACCGACGCCGTTGTCGTTCGCCAAGGCTGCACACCCGAGCCGTGTACACCGTCCGGCTTACCCGGATTACGTGTCGATCCGTGAAATCGACGCTAACGGCAAGGTCATCAAGGAATGCCGCTTCATGGGCCTGTACACCTCCTCGGTGTATGGCGAGAGTGTGCGCGTTATTCCGTACATCCGCCGCAAGGTTGCCGAGATCGAGCGTCGCTCGGGCTTCCAGGCCAAGGCGCACCTGGGCAAGGAGCTGGCCCAGGTGGTCGAGGTGTTGCCTCGCGATGATCTGTTCCAGACTCCGGTGGACGAGCTGTTCAGCACCGTGATGTCCATCGTGCAGATCCAGGAACGCAACAAGATCCGCGTGTTCCTGCGCAAAGACCCATACGGTCGTTTCTGCTACTGCCTGGCCTACGTGCCTCGCGATATCTACTCCACCGAAGTGCGCCAGAAGATCCAGCAAGTGCTGATGGACCGCCTGAAGGCCTCGGACTGCGAATTCTGGACGTTCTTCTCCGAATCGGTACTGGCCCGCGTGCAGTTGATTCTGCGGGTGGACCCGAAGAACCGCATCGACATCGACCCGCTGCTGCTGGAAAAAGAAGTGGTGCAGGCCTGCCGCAGCTGGCAGGACGACTACGCGAGCCTGGTCATCGAGAGCTTCGGCGAAGCCCAGGGCACCAACGTGCTCGCCGACTACCCGAAAGGCTTCCCGGCCGGCTACCGTGAGCGCTTCGCCGCGCATTCGGCGGTGGTGGACATGCAGCACCTGCTGAGCCTGAATGAAAAAAATCCGCTGGTCATGAGCTTCTACCAGCCGCTGGGCCAGGTGTCCGGCCAGCGCGAGCTGCACTGCAAGCTGTATCACGCCGATACGCCGCTGGCGCTGTCCGATGTCCTGCCGATCCTGGAGAACCTCGGCCTGCGCGTGCTGGGTGAGTTCCCATATCGCCTGCGCCACAGCAACGGCCGCGAGTTCTGGATCCACGACTTCGCCTTCACCGCCGCCGAAGGGGTGAACCTCGACATCCAGCAGCTCAACGACACCCTGCAGGACGCCTTCGTCCACATCGTCAGCGGCGATGCCGAGAACGATGCGTTCAACCGCCTGGTGCTGACCGCTGGCCTGCCGTGGCGCGACGTGGCGCTGCTGCGCGCCTACGCCCGCTATCTCAAGCAGATCCGCCTGGGCTTCGACCTGGGTTACATCGCCAGCACCCTGAACAACCACACCGACATCGCTCGCGAGCTGACCCGGTTGTTCAAGACCCGCTTCTACCTGGCCCGCAAGCTTTCCGGCGAGGACCTGGAAGACAAGCAACTGCGTCTGGAGCAGGCGATCCTCACGGCACTGGACGACGTCCAGGTGCTCAACGAAGACCGCATCCTGCGTCGCTACCTGGACCTGATCAAGGCCACCCTGCGGACCAACTTCTACCAGACCGACGCCCACGGCCAGAACAAGTCCTACTTCAGCTTCAAGTTCAACCCGCACCTGATTCCGGAACTGCCGAAGCCGGTGCCCAAGTTCGAGATCTTCGTCTACTCGCCACGGGTCGAAGGCGTGCACCTGCGCTTCGGCAACGTTGCCCGTGGCGGCTTGCGCTGGTCCGACCGTGAAGAAGACTACCGCACCGAAGTCCTGGGCCTGGTAAAAGCCCAGCAAGTGAAGAACTCGGTGATCGTACCAGTCGGTGCCAAGGGTGGTTTCCTGCCCCGTCGCCTGCCACTGGGCGGCAGCCGGGACGAGATCGCGGCCGAGGGCATCGCCTGCTACCGCATCTTCATCTCCGGCCTGCTGGACATCACCGACAACCTCAAGGATGGCGCCCTGGTGCCGCCGGCCAACGTCGTGCGGCATGACGACGATGACCCGTACCTGGTGGTGGCTGCCGACAAAGGCACCGCGACCTTCTCCGACATTGCCAACGGCATTGCCATCGACTACGGCTTCTGGCTGGGCGACGCCTTCGCCTCCGGCGGCTCGGCCGGCTATGACCACAAGAAAATGGGCATCACCGCCAAGGGCGCGTGGGTCGGCGTGCAGCGCCACTTCCGTGAGCGCGGCATCAATGTCCAGGAAGACAGCATCACCGTGGTCGGCGTGGGCGACATGGCCGGCGACGTGTTCGGCAACGGCTTGTTGATGTCCGACAAGCTGCAACTGGTCGCAGCGTTCAACCACCTGCACATCTTCATCGACCCGAACCCGGAACCTGCCAGCAGCTTCGCCGAGCGCAAGCGTCTGTTCGACCTGCCGCGTTCGGCCTGGACCGACTACGACACCAGCATCATGTCCGAAGGCGGCGGCATCTTCTCGCGCAGTGCGAAGAGCATCGCCATCACCCCACAGATGCAGGCGCGTTTCGACATCAAGGCCGACAAACTGACCCCGACCGAACTGCTGAACGCCTTGCTCAAGGCACCGGTGGACCTGTTGTGGAACGGCGGTATCGGCACCTACGTCAAGGCCAGCACCGAAAGCCACGCCGATGTCGGCGACAAGGCCAACGATGCGCTGCGCGTGAACGGTAACGAACTGCGTTGCAAGGTGGTGGGCGAGGGCGGCAACCTGGGTATGACCCAGTTGGGCCGTGTCGAGTTCGGCCTGCATGGCGGCGCCACCAACACCGACTTCATCGACAACGCGGGCGGCGTGGACTGCTCCGACCATGAAGTGAACATCAAGATCCTGCTCAACGAAGTGGTGCAGGCCGGCGACATGACCGACAAGCAACGTAACCAGTTGCTGGCGAGCATGACCGACGAAGTCGGTGGCCTGGTGTTGGGCAACAACTACAAGCAGACCCAGGCCTTGTCCCTGGCGGCCCGTCGCGCATTCGTGCGGATCGCCGAATACAAGCGCCTGATGAACGATCTGGAAGTGCGTGGCAAGCTGGACCGCGCCATCGAGTTCCTGCCGACCGAAGAACAGCTGGCCGAACGTGTCGCGGCAGGCCATGGCTTGACCCGTGCCGAACTGTCGGTGCTGATCTCCTACAGCAAGATCGACCTCAAGGAAGCGCTGCTCAACTCCCTGGTACCAGACGACGATTACCTGACCCGGGATATGGAGACCGCGTTCCCGGCAACGCTGGTGAGCAAGTTCTCCGAAGCCATGCGTCGCCATCGCCTGAAGCGCGAGATCGTCAGCACCCAGATCGCCAACGACCTGGTCAACCACATGGGCATCACCTTCGTCCAACGGCTGAAGGAGTCCACGGGCATGAGCCCGGCGAACGTGGCTGGCGCGTATGTGATCGTGCGGGACATCTTCCATCTCCCACATTGGTTCCGTCAGATCGAAGCCCTGGACCACCAGGTGTCGGCCGACGTGCAACTGGAGCTGATGGATGAGCTGATGCGCCTGGGCCGTCGTGCGACCCGCTGGTTCCTGCGCAGCCGCCGTAACGAGCAGAACGCTGCCCGCGATGTGGCTCACTTCGGTCCGCACCTGGCGGCGTTGGGCCTCAAGCTCGACGAATTGCTGGAAGGCCCGACCCGCGAAGGCTGGCAGACCCGCTACCAGGCCTACGTGGCTGCCGGTGTGCCGGAGCTGCTGGCGCGTATGGTTGCCGGTACCACGCACCTGTACACCTTGCTGCCGATCATCGAGGCGTCCGACGTCACCGGCCAGGACGCCGCCGATGTGGCCAAGGCCTACTTCGCCGTGGGCAGCGCCCTGGACATCACCTGGTACTTGCAGCAAATCAGTGCCTTGCCGGTGGAAAACAACTGGCAAGCCCTGGCTCGCGAAGCGTTCCGCGATGACGTCGACTGGCAACAGCGGGCGATCACCATCTCGGTCCTGCAACAAGGCGACGGCACTCAGGACGTGGAAACGCGCCTGGCACTGTGGCTGGAACAGCAGCAGGACATGGTCGAGCGCTGGCGCGCCATGCTGGTAGACATCCGTGCCGCCAGCGCCACGGACTACGCCATGTACGCGGTTGCCAACCGCGAACTGCTGGACCTGGCGTTGGCAGGTCAGATGGTCGTACCGGCCAACTGATCCGGCGTTGAATGAAAAAGCCCCGCATTGAGAGATGCGGGGCTTTTTTTGTGGGTTTTGTGTCGCCCTTCAATCCTGTGGGAGCGGGCTTGCTCGCGAAGGCGGCGGGCCAGCTTGCATTGATGTCGGATGTGCCGTCGCCTTCGCGAGCAAGCCCGCTCCCACAAGGGCTTGCGGCGTTGGTTAGTTTTTCAGCGGGATCAAGACCGCCTCCTTCTCACCCATCACCATGAACACCAGCAGCTTCGCCGGCTCGGTTGCACTGGCGTTTTTCGAGACCAGGTGCTCGGATCCCGCTGCTTCGTACCAGAACTCCCCGGCCTTGTAGGTGATCGCCGGTTCGCCTTTGACCTGGGAGGTAATGGCGCCTTCGAGCACGTAGGCCATGGCCGTGCCCTCGTGTTTGTGGGCGATGGACGACTGGCCTGGGGCGTAGTCGACGGTCAGCATCATGGCTTTCTTGCCCGGCAGGTTTTTCAGCATCTTTTCCTGCAACACCTGGACCTTCTCCGAAGGCGCGGTTTCGTGGGCGTAGACCTGGGCGACGGGTAGCAGGCTGAGGGCGGCGATCAGGGAGAGGGTTTTCATGGCAATGGCCTTCGTGGGTTTTGAGTGGATCCGCGTTGTCGCGGCGATGGATCCACCCTATGCGTGCTGGCGGGGCAAGCAAACGTCCAATCTTTCGGAAGGTCGGTAGACCAATTGGCCTATTACGGATTTGCAACTGACTGGACCGTAACCCTGTGGCGAGGGGATTTATCCCCGTCGGGCTGCGCAGCGGCCCCAAGATATTCGTGACGGCGCCTATCTGGCGAGTGCTGCGCACTCGAGCGGGGCGGTGCGACGTTTCGCTAAATCCCCTCGCCACATGGGGGCCGGCTCGGGAGCGTGGGCCGTTCAGACAATCGGGAAGCTGTTGAAATCCACGCTTCGGGCCAGGCGGTTGTCGATCAGGCCGATAAAACCCTGCACTTCGGGGCAGTTGAAGTGAGCCTGCATGGCCGCTTCCGATTGCCAGCGGGCACTGACAGTCCAGCGGTCGCCATCCACCGGACAGCGGTCGACCATGTAGGCGTCGCAGCCGGGCTGGGTGCGCAGGGTCTCGACGATTTGCTGCAACTGTCGGCCCAGTTCTTCCGAGCGACCGGCGGCGGCTTGCACCTGGACGGTATTGATCACTTGGCGAGACATTGTTCAGGCTCCTGAATCAAGTCGGACGGGTGTTCACAATCAACGACACCCATGCAGGATAGGCCTGCACGGGCGAACCTCAAACAGCCAATCGGCGGATAAGCGGGCAGTCCAATCCCTCAGGCGACCTGCTGCAGGATGTCCCGCAAGCGATCCAGGGCGATGTCGATGTCCAAGACTTCAATGGCACCAAAACCGAAGAACAGCCCCGGTCGTGGTGGCTCTTCGTTGAAAAAACCTTCAAGGCTGTACAGCCCGACCTCGACTTTTTTCGCCAGCTCGATCACCAGCGGCAGATCGATGGGTACTTTGCACAATACCGCCAGGTGGAAACCCGCGGTGGTGGGCACGGCTTCGAACCAGGGCGACAGGTCCCCGGCCATGCGCGCCAGGATCCGCTCGCGACGTCCGGCATACAAGGCATGGCAGCGACGGATGTGCTTGAGCAGGCAGCCTTCGGCAATGAACTTGGCCAGCGCCCATTGGGGCAGGGTGGAGGTGTGCTGGTCGGTGAGGCGCTTGGCCAGGATCACCGCCTCGAGAATCGCCGGCGGCAGGATGGCGTAGCCGAGCCGCAACTCCGGTAGCAGGGTCTTGGAGAACGTCCCGACGTACGCCACGATACCCCGTTCGTCCATGCTCTGCAGCGAGTCGGCGGGCCGGCCCTCGTAACGGAATTCGCTGTCGTAATCGTCTTCGATGATGATCGCGCCGAGCTCATAGGCCCGCGCCAGCAGAGCCTCGCGCCGGGTCTGGCTCAGGGGCATGCCCAGGGGGAACTGGTGGGACGGCGTGACATAGATCAGCCGCGTGCCGTCCGGGATCAGGTCCACCCGCATGCCCTGGTCATCCACCGGCACTCCGACCACCGTGGCACCGTGGGAGCCGAACAGCAATCGCGCCGGTGGATACCCCGGGTCTTCCATTGCCACCAGGCTGCCGGGCCGGGTCAATACCCGTGAGATCAGGTCCAGGGCCTGTTGCGCACCGTTGCACACCACCACGTCATCGTCCTGACAGTTGACCCCTCGGGAAAATGCGATGTGCCGGGCTATGGCATTGCGCAGTGCCGGCAGGCCCCCGGGTTGGCTATAGAAACCCTTGGCATTGGCGATCTGCCGCAGGGCATGGGCGGTGCAGCGACGCCAATCGTCCAGGGGAAACTGCCCTTTGCCGGTGGCGCCGCCGATGAAGTCGTAACGCAATGCGCTTTCGGGCGTCGGATGACGCAGCAGGTCCGGCATGCTGCGCCAGGCCTCGACGACGTCGGCCCCGGCCAGCTCGCGGTGGTTTTGTTTGCGCGTGACCCTGGCCGGCCGCGCATTGACGTAGGTGCCCTTGCCGACGATGCCGGTCAGGAAGTTCTCGTAGGTCAGTTGGGCGTAGGTGTCGGAAACGGTCTTGCGCGAAACGCCTAACTGTTCAGCGAGCAGGCGACTGGGTGGCAGCTGTGTGCCCGCCGCCAGGCGACCGCTTTCGATAGCGCTGCGCAACTGTTGATACAACTGACTTGTCAGGTCCTTGCGGCCGTTGATGACGACATGAAGTTCCATACCCGCGGGCTCCTGGACTATCGCCTGATGGCAGCGTCAAAGCTGCAAGATTACCTGCATTGTGCATTTGGATAGAAGTTGCGTAGAGAAAATCCGGCAGATTGGCCAGGCGCACAGTGGTCCTGGTTTTTTCGAGCAATTGGACCTGTCGCCGACGGCCTTCAGGTTTTACCGTGCAAGTATCCCTGTCATGGAGCCCGACATGAGCCAGCGTCTGGATTACTACAGTGCGTCCCCCGGGGCGATGAAAGCGATGATTGGCCTGGAAGCGCTGACCAGCCGCTTGAGTATCGAACCGGCGCTGCTGCACCTGATCAAGATCCGCGCCTCGCAACTCAATGGCTGTGCCTTCTGCACGGACATGCATTCGGTGGATGCACGACGCCTGGGCGAGACCGAGCGGCGCCTGTACGCGGTGGCCGTCTGGCGTGACAGCGGCTTCTTTACTGACCGCGAGCGGGCTGCCCTGGCTTGGACCGAGGCGGTGACGCTGGTGGCCCAGAGCCAGGTGCCGGACGAAGTCTATGCCCAGGCCCGTGCCTGCTTCAGCGAGGAGGAACTGGTGGACCTGACGATGGCGATCAGCACCATCAACAGTTGGAACCGGTTGGCGGTGAGTTTTCGCCAGCGTCCCGGTGATTGAATCTGTAAGTTGAGTGGTGCCTGGTCGGCCGCTTCGCGAGCAGGCTCGCTCCCACAGGGATGGCGGTGAATGCAGGGTAATGTCGGGGCCGCAGCGCACGGCGGGGCCCCGGAGAGGTCAAGCCAGGTTCGGCACGATCTAGGCGACGGCCGCAGCGTTGCGCTCACGCAGCTCCTGCAAACGATCGGCCCCGCCTTCAGCTACACGATTTTCCATCAGGCGGTCGGAGCCACCTTCGGCTACGCGATTCTGGATCAGGCGATCAGACCCACCTTCGGCCAACTGATGCACCGGCGCACCGCTGTCTGTTGCCGAAGCGATATTCGACAGGCCGAAGCCGCCAACCAGTGCCAGTACGATTGCCAGGGACGAGGCTTTTGGGACATTGAACATGGTGATTCTCCTTGCGTTTGATTGAGTGGACCGTGCAACGGGTGTGTCGCTGCTATCCGGTGTGCACAGTTAAACGCCCGGGTGTATCACTGGTGTGTGCCTGAAAACCTCGAAAACGGCAGTTTCGTATCAAACTGCCGTTCATATACAGACCGATACAAACTTCCATGCCGTCATCGTCGGCCTGCACTGCGTCACTGGGCCTCGGGAACCGCCAGCCATTGCCCGATGATTTTCTGGTAGCTGCCGTTCGCCTTGCTCAGGTGCAACCACTGATCAACGTACATTTTCCAGGTGGTGTCGTCCCGAGGCAGCAAGTATGCCTTCTCGCCGTATTGCAGGTAGTGGGTCGGGTTGACGGCGCACAGGCCAGGCTTGAGTTTCTGCTGGTAGAGCGCTTCCGAGGCGTCGGTGATCATCACGTCGGCTTTCTTGTCCAGCAGTTCCTGGAAGATGGTCACGTTGTCGTGAAAGCTCAGCTGGCCCTTGGGCACGAAGGCGCGGACGAAGGCTTCGTTGGTGCCGCCAGCTGGCTCCACCAGGCGTACCGAAGGCTGGTTGATCTGCTCCAGGGTCTGGTAGCGCGACTGGTCTTCGCAACGGACCAGTGGGATCTTGCCATCCACGTCCAGGGTGTTGCTGAAGTAGGCTTTCTTCTGGCGCTCGAGGGTCACCGAGATCCCACCCATGCCAATGTCGCATTTGCCCTCGGTCATATCCGGCATCAGGGTCTTCCAGGTGGTCTGTACCCACTGGACCTTGACGCCCAGGCTTGCGGCCAGGGAGCGCGCCATATCGGTGTCGATGCCTTCGTATTCGCCACCTTCGTTTTTGTAGGTGTAGGGCTTGTAGTCGCCGGTGGTGCAAACCTTCAACTCACCACGCTGCAGGACCTGGTCAAGGTGCGAAGGCGCCGGTTCGGCCTGGGCGCCGCAGGACAGTGCCAGCAGGCCACATAAGGTCATTGTGTTTGTTATATTTTTCATCGGGGCACACGTCTCGCAAGGGAAGGGGACAGGACGGGGCAGTGTAGTAAAAGTATTTGCGAACTGTCACGGGCACGTCGGCTACTCAAGGCGCGGTCGCTTCGGGTCGTTGCTGGAGGCTTTCGAGGTAGGCGCAGAACATATCGGCCATGGCGCCGGCATAAATCTCAATTTCTCCAGGCGAGCGCGGTGTGATCGAAAATTGCTTTCCCACCTTGCTTAGGGTCGTGATGATCAGGTCGCCCGCCAGGCTTCGGGTTTGTGCAGAGGCGGCCGGCAGCACCTCCAGCATGAAGGTGTCGACCGACTGCTGGACCGCCACCCGTGCCGCCCGGGCCTCGGGGGCATCGCGGTAGAGCGGGGCGGCGTCATCGAGCGCGCCACGCATCTGGGCCTCGTCGCATTCGGACTGGACAAAGGCCCTGACAAGGCTATGCAGCCGCTCGAAAGGCGGCCTCACCTGATCGTCAAGAATCCCGCGCAGCATGTCGCTGGTTTGCCGCCACTCATCACTTTGCAGGCGGAACAGGATAGCCGCCTTGTTCGGGAAGTACTGATATATCGATCCGACGCTGACACCGGCTCGCTCGGCCACGCGGGCCATGGTGAAGCGCGAGGCGCCCTGGCTCGCCAGAACCTGGACAGCGGCCTCCAGAATGGCTGCGACGAGCTCGGTGGAACGCACCTGCTTGGGCTGTTTGCGCGAGGAAATCTGCGGGCTTGGGCGTTCAGACATGGAGGCATCAACCTCGGAGGGGAATGCGATTTAACCTCACAGACCCCTATCGGGCAATGATCCCATGGTCGATCGCGTACTTCGCCAGGGCCGCGGGTTTGTCGATGTTGAGCTTGCGGCGGATGCTCAGGCGGTGGGTCTCGACGGTGCGCACGCTGATGTCCAGCTCGCGGGCCATCTCCTTGTTGTTGAGCCCCTGGACCATTTTGAGCAGCACCTGGCGCTCACGGGGTGTCAGATCGTCATCGGTGTCGGGGGCAGTGGCGAGCCGCTGGGCGATCTCAGCGCTGTAGAAGGTGCCGCCGCCGATTATGGCCTCGATGGCGGCGATGATCTCCCGTGAAGGTGCATTTTTGAGAACGTAGCCGCTGGCTCCGGAGCGCACCGACTCGCTCACGTACTCATGATTGTCGTACATGCTCAGGATCAGGATCTTGAGGCCGGGGTACTGTTTGCCCAGCAGGCGGGTCAATTCAAGCCCGTTCATGTCCTTGAGGCCGATGTCCATCAGCAGCAGGTCCGGCTGGCAGCGCCCGACCATCTCGATTGCCTGCGCGCCGTTCTCGGCTTCGCCCACCACGTCCAGTTGGGGCATGACGGACAGCAAGGCGCGGATGCCATCGCGGACCAGGGAGTGATCGTCAACCAGCGCGACGCGGATCGCAGGGGGCAGGTTCATCGGCAAGTGCTCTTGGTGTAAGGAGGGCGCATCAGCTTTCCGTGGCCGACAGGTCCATGGGCAACAAGACGTCCAGTTCACTTCGCCCCGGTGTCGACGTCAACTCCAGTCGCCCGCCGAAATGTTCGACCCGTTCGCGGATGTTCCGCAGGCCGATGCCGGCATGGCCACGTTCGACCTGCGGGACGTTGAAGCCCATTCCGTCATCCACCACCGTCAGGCGCAAGGATTGAGCCGAGCCAAACAAGGTGATCGCGACACGTTTCGCCCCGGCGTGGCGTTCGATATTGGTCAGGGCTTCCTGGGCGATGCGGAACAACGAGACCGGGGCGCCATTCTCCAGCCGGCAATCGAACTCATTGCATCGGTAGGACACCTCGAGCCCGCTGCGTTGTTCGAATTCCGCCGCGAGCTGGCCGATGGCGGCGGGCAGGCCCAGGGTGTCGAGCAGGGAAGAGCGCAAGTCGTGGGAGATGCTGCGGATTTCACCGATGGCTTCCCCCAGTCGATCCGTTGCGTTCTTGAGGATGCCCAGGCCGTTTTCCTGACCGTTTTCGAGCACATGACTGGCCAGCTCGAACTGGAACTTGATCGACACCAGCAACTGGCTGATGCCATCGTGGAGTTCGCGGGACACCCGCGAGCGTTCCTCCTCCTGCAAGCTGACAATACGCTGGTTCAGCCGCTGCAGCTTTTTGTCGGCCAGGCGATGCTCGCTCACGTTGAGGGTCATGCCGCCGGCGAAGACCAGCAGGACCGCCACCAGTGCGATGGCGGCAATGGCCTGCATGGTGGTGTGGATGCCATGGGCGACTTCGTCGCGCGCCTGTTGGGTGGCGCGCTCGACATCTTCCAGGTAGATCCCGGTGCCGAGCATCCAGCCCCATCGATCCAGCATCACCACGTAGGCCAGCTTTTCGGTCACCTGGCCGGAGGAGGGCTTGTTCCAGGCATAGCGCTGGAAACCTTCGCCGGACTCGGCGCTCTTGATCAATGCCTGGATGACAGGCAGGCCGTGGGGGTCTTTCATGTCCCAGAGGTATTTGCCCACCAGTTCCGACTGGCGCGCGTGCATCAGGCTGCGGCCCTGACGGTCATAGACGAAGAAATAGCCGTTGATGCCGAAGCTGAGCTTGCGCAGCTCTTCGAGCACCTGTTGCTGTGCGCGTTCGTCGCCAAGGCCGCCGTTGTACAGCGGAGCAATCAGGCTCTGCGCCATCTCGACATAGTTCTTCAGCTCGGCGCGCTTGCTGGCGAGGATGCTGTCTTCGATCAGTTGCGCCTGTTGATCGCCCAACTGGCGGTTGAGCGAGATCACCAGCGCGCAGATGACGGCAATCGCCAGGACCAGGGGCAGGATCCCGAGGGCGACGATTTTGTGTTTGAGCAGCATCTGTACTCCTGCCAGGGCCTGACGGGGGGAGGTGGATGGTCGGCATCATATGCCAAACCCATGCTCGCTCAAATCCTGCTGATGCGAAGTCCAGGACTTGTGGGAGCGGGCTTGCTCGCGAATGCGGTGTGTCAGGTAGAGAGCATGCCACTGACACACCGCATTCGCGAGCAAGCCCGCTCCCACGGAGAGCAGTGCGTCTACGTAGTACTACGGATTTATTTATTGACGTCGGACAGGGATATTGGGCCCGCTCCGAATAGCCGGGGCACACTATAAAAACAATCGCCGCAGTCCACTGGACCTCGGCAGGAGACACGCAATGACAACCCGTCTGGTTAAACACCTCGCCTGGTTTGCCGTGGCTGTTCTGGGAGCCTGTGCGTTGAGTGTCGTGGCTTTGCGCCGCGGCGAACCCATCAACGCCCTCTGGATCGTCGTCGCAGCCGTCGCGATCTACCTGGTCGCCTACCGCTACTACAGCCTCTTTATCGCCAACAATGTGATGCAACTCGATGCGCGCCGGGCCACCCCTGCCGTGCTCAATAACGATGGCCTGGACTTCGTCCCGACCAACAAGCACATCCTCTTCGGTCACCACTTCGCCGCCATTGCCGGCGCGGGGCCGCTGGTCGGGCCGGT
>NZ_VIUG01000046.1:0-35228 GCF_007828255.1 Pseudomonas sp. SJZ078
GTCCAAGGCCAGGGCGGCCGAGGACAGTGAAGATTTCCAAAACTCGGTATCCGGTAGATCGTAAGGCCGCTCCGCTTAAGTGAACAGCATTACGGTATAAGCCGGGCGTTTTGTATTGACCTGTTAGCGAGCGCGGTAAGTGATGCGCCCTTTGCTCAAGTCATAGGGCGTCAGCTCGACGCGCACTTTGTCGCCGGTAAGAATACGAATGTAGTTCTTGCGCATCTTGCCGGAGATGTGCGCGGTAACGACGTGCCCATTTTCCAACTCCACGCGAAACATGGTGTTGGGCAGGGTGTCGACGACAGTGCCTTCCATTTCGAAGCTGTCTTCTTTCGACATGCAGTAAAGCCCTCGGTGTCCAGTGAATGGCCCGGTGCAACTGCGCCAGGCAAAAGCGGCGTGCATTGTGCCCGAAAAAGGGGGGGCAAGCCAAGGGGTTCTGGTGTCCTGTCTCAGGCACCGCCAAAAATGAACGGCTTGATTCCGAGGCAGGACACTAGCTGAGGACAACCCAGCGCTGGTTAACCAGCAGTTCGATCGGCCGATACTGGGTCTTGTAGTTCATTTTCTTGCAGTTCTTGATCCAGTAGCCCAGATACACCGCTTCCAGGCCCAGGCGTCGTGCTTCGTTGATTTGCCAGAGGATGGCATAGCGTCCCAGGCTGCGCCGTTCTTCGTTCGGCTCATAGAAGGTGTACACCGCTGAAAGTCCGTTGGGCAGCAAGTCCGTGACGGCAATCGCCACCAGTCGCCCTTCGAGACGGAATTCATAGAAGCGGGAAAAGGGCAGGTCGCGCACCAGGAATGTCGAGAACTGATCGCGGCTCGGCGGGTACATGTCGCCGTCGGCATGGCGCTGCTCGATGTAGCGCTGGTACAGGTCGAAGTACTCTTCGCTGAACTGTGGCTTGGCCGGCCGGACCTGAAGATCGGCGTTGCGTTTGAAAATGCGTTTCTGCTGGCGGTCGGGGGCAAATTGCGCCACGGGAATGCGCGCCGGCACACACGCATTGCAATGCTGGCAATGGGGCCGGTAGAGATGATCGCCACTGCGCCGAAAGCCCATTTCCGACAGGTCTGCGTAGACATGCACATCCATGGGCTGGCTAGGGTCGAGGAACAGCGTCGTGGCCTGCTCTTCGGGCAGATAACTGCAAGAGTGAGGTTGAGTGGCATAAAACTTCAAGCGCGCCAACTCGGTCATGATCAACCCTCGGGATAAGCTTTGGATTAAGTGTAAGCCACTGGGGCAAATGTCGCTCAGCAAACCCAGGTTGCGTGGTTGGGCTGGTCCAGGTGTGTCTTGAGGTAGCCGGCAAAAGCCGTGCGAGCGATCGACCGCGCGCCCAGGCTGTGCAGGTGCTCGGTGGGCATCTGACAGTCTATCAGCACAAAACCGCCCGCCTTGAGGTGTTGGACCAGAGTGGCGAAGCCGAATTTCGACGCGTTGTCGGCCCGGCTGAACATGGATTCGCCGAAAAACAATCGGCCCATGGCCAGGCCGTACAGGCCGCCCACCAGCAAGCCTTGGTCCCAGACCTCCACCGAATGGGCATAGCCGCGCCGATGCAGCTCCAGGTAGGCGGTTTGCATGGCTTCGGTGATCCAGGTGCCTTCAGCATACGCCCGCGGCGCGGCGCAGGCCTGGATGACCGCGGCGAAGTCCTTGTCGAACGTCACTTCATAGCGCTGCTTGCGCAGGAGCTTGCCCAGGCTGCGCGAGACGTGCAGTTCGTCGGGAAACAGCACTGTGCGAGGGTCGGGCGACCACCACAGGATCGGTTGTCCTTCGGAAAACCAAGGGAAGCATCCATGGCGATAGGCCTGGATCAGCCGGTCGGCAGACAGATCGCCGCCCGCGGCCAGCAACCCGTTGGGATCGCGCATGGCTTTTTCCAAGGGAGGAAAATCAAAGGTATTGCGTTGTAACCACGTCAGCATTGTTGTCCGAACTTGCAGAAGGGGAGGGGCACCAGAGATTGTGCGCGGACAAATTGTGGCAAGGGGATAAGTCCCCTCGCCACAACTGAACGCTTGTCCAAAGATAACCGTCAAACGGCCGGGATGTCATCGAGATACTTCTCCGCATCCAGCGCGGCCATGCAGCCGGCACCGGCCGAGGTGATGGCCTGGCGATACACGTGGTCGGCCACGTCGCCGGCCGCGAACACGCCTTCGATATCGGTGGCGGTGGCGTTGCCTTCGCTGCCGCCGCGCACGAGCAGGTAGCCGTCGCGCATGCTCAACTGGCCCTGGAACAAATCGGTATTGGGCTTATGGCCGATGGCGATGAATACCCCGGCCAGTTGCAAGGTGCTGGTTTCACCGCTCTGGCTGTTGCGCAGGCGCGCGCCGGTCACGCCGCTGGCATCCCCCAGCACCTCGTCGAGGTTCTGGTTCCAGTGCAGCCTTATGTTGCCGTTGGCGGCCTTTTCGAAGAGTTTGTCCTGCAGTATTTTTTCCGAGCGCAGCTTGTCCCGGCGGTGGATCAAATGCACCTCTCTGGCAATGTTCGAAAGGTACAGGGCCTCTTCTACCGCGGTATTGCCACCGCCGACCACGGCCACCACCTGGTTGCGGTAAAAGAACCCATCACAGGTTGCGCAGGCGGAAACGCCTTTGCCGGCGAAGGTCTCCTCCGATGGCAGCCCCAGGTACTGGGCTGAGGCGCCAGTGGCGATGATCAAGGCATCGCAGGTGTAGGTGCCGCTGTCGCCGATGAGCTCGAACGGTCGCTGCTGCAACTTGGCGGTGTGGATGTGGTCGTAGACGATCTGCGTGTCGAAGCGCTCGGCATGCCGCTGCATGCGCTCCATCAGGACCGGGCCGGTCAGCCCTTCGACGTCGCCGGGCCAGTTGTCGACTTCGACCGTGGTGGTGAGCTGGCCACCGGCCTGTATGCCGGTAATGACAACGGGTTTGAGGTTGGCTCGGGCGGCGTAGACCGCTGCGCTGTACCCTGCGGGGCCGGAGCCGAGAATGATCAGGCGTGAATGCTTCACTTCGTTCATAAAAACACCTCATAAGCCTTTGTCACAAAAGACAATGCATGGTCCAATTGGCGCTTGTGCGGCCCTGTTTCCGGCGACCTTGTCACCCGGCGTGCGGGCAATGCCTTGGAGCCGACAAACCCGTACAATGCTTGAGTTTTGAACGCAGGATGGGCTAAGGATCAACATCTTCGGCAACACCTGCGGTTTTCTGGACGCACCTCTCAGTGGTAAAAGTAGTACCGGTTGTGCACATTCACTTTTTTACCTGCTTGTAATGAGCAGTTTTTTATAGTCATTCAACAGATGGACGCGCCATTGGCGCAGGAAAAGAAGCGTTTTGAAGAAATCCACCGCAGCACCTAAAACAGTCGTTCCGCTCTGGCGTCAGCAATTGCACTACCGGCTCAAGGAAGGTGCATTGATCGCCATCGGTGCCTTGTGCCTGTTCCTGATGATGGCCTTGCTGACCTACGGCAAGGACGATCCGGGCTGGAGCCATAACAGCAAGATCGACGACGTGCAGAACTTCGGCGGCCCGGCCGGTTCCTACAGCGCCGACATCCTGTTCATGGTGCTGGGTTACTTCGCCTATATCTTCCCGCTGTTGCTGGCAATCAAGGCCTACCAGATCTTTCGCCAGCGCCACGAGCCGTGGCAGTGGAGCGGCTGGCTGTTTTCCTGGCGGCTGATCGGCCTGGTGTTCCTCGTGCTGTCGGGGGCCGCGCTGGCCCATATCCATTTCCATGCCCCCACCGGTCTGCCGGCCGGGGCGGGTGGTGCCCTGGGGGAAAGCCTCGGCGACCTGGCCAGGAACGCCCTGAACATCCAGGGCAGCACGCTGTTGTTCATCGCCCTGTTCCTGTTCGGCCTGACGGTGTTCACCGATCTGTCGTGGTTCAAGGTCATGGACGTCACCGGCAAGATCACCCTCGACCTGATCGAACTGATCCAGGGCGCCGTGAATCGCTGGTGGGCGGCGCGCACCGAGCGCAAGCAGCTGGTGGCGCAACTGCGTGAAGTGGACGACCGGGTCCATGACGTGGTGGCCCCGACGGTGCCCGACAAGCGCGAGCAGGCCAAAGTCAAGGAGCGCCTGATCGAGCGTGAGCAGGCCTTGAGCAAGCACATGTCCGAGCGCGAGAAGCAGGTGCCGCCGGTCATTACCATGGCGCCGGCCAAGCCGCCTGAGCAGAGCAAGCGCGTGCAGAAGGAAAAACAGGTGCCGCTGTTCGTCGACAGCGCGGTGGAAGGCACCTTGCCGCCGATCTCGATCCTCGACCCGGCGGAAAAGAAACAGCTCAATTATTCTCCCGAATCCCTGGCGGCCGTGGGGCATCTGCTGGAGATCAAGCTCAAGGAATTCGGTGTCGAGGTGTCGGTGGATTCGATTCACCCGGGCCCGGTCATCACCCGTTACGAAATCCAGCCGGCCGCCGGCGTGAAGGTCAGTCGCATCGCCAACCTCGCCAAGGACCTGGCGCGCTCGCTGGCCGTGACCAGCGTACGGGTGGTGGAAGTGATTCCCGGCAAGACCACCGTGGGTATCGAGATTCCCAACGAGGACCGTCAGATCGTGCGCTTCTCCGAAGTGCTGTCGACCCCTGAGTACGATAACCACAAGTCGCCGGTCACTCTGGCCCTGGGCCACGACATCGGCGGCAAGCCGGTCATCACCGACCTGGCGAAGATGCCTCACCTGCTGGTGGCCGGTACCACCGGTTCCGGTAAGTCGGTGGGGGTGAACGCGATGATCCTGTCGATCCTGTTCAAGTCCGGCCCGGAAGACGCCAAGCTGATCATGATCGACCCGAAGATGCTGGAATTGTCGATCTACGAAGGCATTCCGCACCTCCTGTGTCCGGTGGTCACCGACATGAAGGACGCCGCCAACGCCTTGCGCTGGAGCGTCGCCGAGATGGAGCGTCGCTACAAGCTGATGGCGAAGCTGGGCGTGCGCAACCTGTCGGGCTTCAACGCCAAGGTCAAGGAAGCCGAGGAGGCGGGCACGCCATTGACCGACCCGCTGTATCACCGCGAAAACATCCACGACGAGGCGCCGCTGCTGCACAAGCTGCCGACCATCGTCGTGGTGGTGGACGAATTCGCCGACATGATGATGATCGTCGGCAAGAAGGTCGAGGAACTGATCGCCCGTATCGCCCAGAAGGCCCGTGCGGCCGGTATCCACCTGATCCTCGCCACGCAGCGGCCGTCAGTGGACGTGATCACCGGCCTGATCAAGGCCAACATCCCGACCCGCATGGCGTTCCAGGTGTCCAGCAAGATCGACTCGCGGACCATCATCGACCAGGGTGGTGCCGAGCAATTGCTCGGTCACGGTGACATGCTCTACATGCCGCCGGGCACCAGCCTGCCGATCCGGGTACACGGCGCGTTCGTCTCCGACGACGAAGTGCACCGCGTGGTGGAAGCCTGGAAGCTGCGCGGCGCTCCCGAATACAACGACGACATCCTCAACGGCGTCGAAGAAGCCGGCAGCGGTTTCGAGGGCGGTGGCGGAGGGGGCGACGAGGACGCGGAAACCGATGCGCTCTATGACGAGGCGGTGCAGTTCGTCCTGGAAAGCCGCCGGGCGTCGATTTCCGCCGTCCAGCGCAAGCTCAAGATCGGCTACAACCGTGCCGCCCGCATGATTGAAGCCATGGAAATGGCCGGGGTGGTGACGGCCATGAACACCAATGGCTCGCGCGAAGTGCTGGCGCCGGGCCCGATGCGCGACTAATGACCGGGCGGCCTGTCGAAGCGCCGCTCGAACCCCCACGACTTCATGAGGACTCCCATGCGCCTGATTCGCATGTTGCTGTTGCCCGTACTGGCCCTGACCACCTTGTCGGCCCACGCCGGCGAAAAGGACGTCGCCCGCCTGACCCAGCTACTGGAAACATCCAAGACCCTGACCGCACACTTTTCCCAGCTGACCCTGGATGGCAGCGGCACCCAATTGCAGGAAACCGCCGGCGACATGGCCCTGCAGCGCCCGGGCCTGTTCTACTGGCACACCGATGCGCCGGCTGAACAGCTGATGGTGTCCGACGGCAAGAAGGTCTCCCTGTGGGACCCGGACCTGGAGCAGGTCACCATCAAGAATCTCGACCAGCGCCTGACCCAGACGCCGGCCTTGTTGCTGTCGGGCGATATTTCCAAGATCAGCCAGAGCTTCGACATCACGGCCAAGGAAGCGGGCGGCGTGATCGACTTCACCCTCAAGCCCAAGACCAAGGACAGCCTGTTCGACAGCCTGCGCCTGTCGTTCCGCAATGGCCTGATCAATGACATGCAGCTGATCGACAGCGTCGGTCAGCGCACCAACATCCTGTTCACCGGGGTCAAGGCCAACGAGCCGATCGCGGCGTCCAAGTTCAAGTTCGACATCCCCAAGGGTGCCGATGTAATCCAGGAATAAGCACACCCTACTTGTGGGAGCGGGCTTGCTCGCGAATGCGAAGTAACATTCAACATGAATGTTGACTGATTTGCCGCGTTCGCGAGCAAGCCCGCTTCCACAAGAATCTCCGGCATCAGGATCAAGTGAGGTTGCATAAGCAGTGATGGACCTGTTTCGAAGCGCCCCGATTGCCCAGCCATTGGCCGCCCGCCTGCGTGCGACCAACCTGGATGAGTACGTCGGCCAGGAGCACGTGCTGGCCAGGGGTAAGCCCCTGCGCGAAGCCCTGGAGCAGGGGGCGCTGCATTCGATGATCTTCTGGGGGCCGCCGGGCGTGGGCAAGACCACCCTGGCCCGGTTGCTGGCGGAAGTGTCCGATGCCCATTTCGAAACGGTCTCGGCGGTCCTGGCCGGGGTCAAGGAGATCCGCCAGGCGGTGGAAGTCGCCAAGCAGCAGGCCGGGCAGTACGGCAAGCGCACCATTCTGTTTGTCGACGAAGTGCACCGCTTCAATAAGTCCCAGCAGGACGCGTTCCTGCCGTATGTCGAAGACGGCACGCTGATCTTCATCGGCGCGACCACCGAAAATCCTTCGTTCGAACTCAACAATGCCTTGCTGTCCCGGGCGCGGGTCTATGTGCTCAAGAGCCTCGACGAGGCCGCGATGCGCAAACTGGTGGACCGGGCGCTGACCGAGGAACGGGGCCTGGGCAAGCGCAAGCTGAGCCTCAGCGATGAAGGTTTCCAGATCCTGTGTTCAGCCGCCGATGGCGATGGCCGACGTTTGCTCAACTTGCTGGAGAACGCTTCGGACCTGGCCGAGGATGACAGTGAGATCGGGGTCGAGCTGCTGCAAAGCCTGCTTGGGGATACCCGGCGGCGTTTCGACAAGGGCGGCGAGGCGTTCTACGACCAGATCTCGGCGTTGCACAAGTCCATACGGGGCTCCAACCCCGATGCTGCCCTGTATTGGTTTGCCCGGATGATCGATAGTGGCTGCGATCCGTTGTACCTTGCTCGGCGGGTGGTGCGCATGGCCAGCGAGGATATCGGCAATGCCGATCCCCGGGCCCTGAGCCTGTGCCTGGCGGCCTGGGATGTGCAGGAGCGCCTGGGCAGCCCCGAAGGCGAGCTCGCCGTGGCCCAGGCCATCACGTACCTGGCCTGTGCGCCGAAAAGCAACGCGGTGTACATGGGCTTCAAGGCGGCGATGCGCAGCGCCACCGAACATGGCTCCCTCGAAGTACCATTGCACTTGCGTAACGCGCCGACCAAGCTCATGAAGCAGCTGGGCTATGGCGAAGAATACCGTTACGCCCATGACGAGCCGGACGCCTATGCCGCTGGCGAAGATTATTTTCCCGAAGCACTCGAACCCCAGTCGTTCTATCAACCGGTGCCCCGTGGCCTGGAACTGAAGATCGGCGAGAAGCTCAGCCACCTGGCGCAACTGGACCGACTGAGTCCACGGCAGCGGAGGAAGCCTTGATTCCCCTGATACTTGCGGTTTCCGCTGGCGGTGTTGCCGGCACCCTGGCGCGTTTCGCTGCCGGCAATTGGGTCAACGCAAATTGGCCACGGCACTTCTATACCGCGACGCTGACCGTTAATATCGTGGGCTGTCTGCTGATCGGCGTTCTATACGGTCTGTTCCTGATTCGTCCCGAAGTGCCTGTCGAAGTGCGCGCGGGGCTGATCGTCGGCTTCCTTGGCGGCCTGACGACCTTTTCGTCCTTTTCACTGGATACGGTGCGCCTGCTGGAAAGCGGGCAGGTGCCGCTGGCCCTGGGCTATGCGGCTGCCAGCGTATTCGGCGGGCTGCTCGCCACCTGGGCCGGCCTGTCCCTGACCAAACTTATCTAAACGAGAGACCGACATGCTCGATTCCAAACTGTTACGCAGCAATCTTCAGGACGTAGCGGACCGCCTGGCGTCCCGTGGTTTCGCCCTGGACGTCGCGCGCATCGAAGCGCTGGAAGAGCAGCGCAAGACCGTCCAGACCCAGACTGAAAGGCTGCAGGCCGAGCGTAATGCGATCTCCAAGAGCATCGGCCAGGCCAAGCAGCGCGGTGAAGACATTGCGCCGTTGATGGCGAACGTCGAGAGCATGGGCACCGAGCTCAACAACGGCAAGGCGGCCCTGGACAAGATTCAGTCCGAACTGGATTCGATCCTGCTGGGCATCCCGAACCTGCCCCACGAGTCGGTGCCGGTCGGTGAAGACGAGGAGGGCAACGTCGAAGTCCGTCGCTGGGGCACGCCAACTGCGTTCGACTTCCCGGTGCAGGATCACGTGGCCCTGGGCGAGAAGTTCGGCTGGCTGGACTTCGAAACTGCCGCCAAGCTGTCCGGCGCACGTTTTGCCTTGCTGCGCGGGCCGATCGCCCGCCTGCATCGGGCCCTGGCCCAGTTCATGATCAACCTGCACGTCACCGAGCACGGTTACGAGGAAGCCTACACCCCGTATCTGGTCCAGGCCCCGGCCCTGCAAGGCACCGGCCAGTTGCCGAAGTTCGAGGAAGATCTGTTCAAGATCGGCCGCGATGGCGAAGCCGACCTGTACCTGATTCCGACAGCCGAAGTGTCGCTGACCAACATCGTCGCCGGCGAGATCGTCGACGCCAAGCAACTGCCGATCAAATTCGTTGCCCATACGCCGTGCTTCCGCAGTGAAGCCGGGGCATCGGGCCGCGATACCCGCGGCATGATCCGCCAGCACCAGTTCGACAAGGTCGAGATGGTGCAGATCGTCGAACCGACAAAATCCATGGAAGCCCTGGAAAGCCTGACCGCCAACGCCGAGAAGGTCCTGCAACTGCTGGAACTGCCGTATCGGACCCTGGCCCTGTGCACCGGCGACATGGGCTTCAGCGCGGTCAAGACCTACGACCTGGAAGTGTGGATTCCGAGCCAGGACAAATACCGCGAAATCTCGTCATGCTCCAACTGCGGCGATTTCCAGGCCCGCCGCATGCAGGCGCGTTACCGCAACCCTGAAACCGGCAAGCCGGAACTGGTCCACACCCTCAATGGCTCCGGCCTGGCAGTAGGCCGTACCCTGGTGGCAGTGCTGGAAAACTACCAGCAGGCCGACGGTTCGATCCGTGTGCCCGAAGTGTTGAAGCCGTACATGGGCGGCATCGAGGTCATCGGCTAAATGGACTATCTGCCACTGTTCCATAACTTGCGCGGCAGCCGCGTCCTGGTGGTCGGCGGCGGCGAGATTGCCTTGCGCAAGTCCCGCCTGCTGGTCGATGCTGGCGCGCAGTTGCGGGTGGTCGCACCCGAAATCGAGCCGCAACTGCGGGATCTGGTCAGTGGCAGCGCAGGCGAATGCGTCCTGCGTGGTTACCTCGAAACGGACCTGGACGGTTGCGGGCTGATCATCGCCGCCACTGACGACGAAACCCTCAATGCCCGGGTGTCGGCCGATGCCCACAGGCGTTGTGTGCCGGTCAACGTGGTGGATGCGCCGGCCCTGTGCAGCGTGATCTTCCCGGCCATCGTCGACCGCTCGCCACTGGTGATCGCGGTGTCCAGCGGCGGCGATGCGCCGGTGCTGGCAAGGCTGATCCGGGCCAAGCTGGAAACCTGGATTCCCTCGACCTACGGGCAACTGGCGGGTTTGGCGGCGCTGTTTCGCAACCAGGTCAAGCGGCTGTTCCCGGATGTGCAGCAACGTCGGGCGTTCTGGGAAGAGGTGTTCCAGGGGCCCATCGCCGACCGTCAACTGGCCGGGCAGGGCGCCGAAGCCGAGCGCCTGCTGCGCGAGAAAATCGCCGGCCAGGCGCCGCACGCACCGGGAGAAGTCTATCTGGTGGGTGCCGGGCCGGGTGATCCCGATCTGCTGACCTTCCGCGCCCTGCGCTTGATGCAGCAGGCCGATGTGGTGCTGTACGACCGTCTCGTCGCGCCCGCGATCCTTGAGCTTTGCCGGCGTGATGCCGAGCGGGTCTACGTCGGCAAGCGCCGCGCCGAGCATGCCGTGCCCCAGGACCAGATCAACCAGCAGTTGGTCGAGCTGGCCCGGCAAGGCAAGCGGGTGGTGCGCCTCAAAGGTGGCGATCCGTTCATCTTCGGGCGTGGCGGTGAAGAGATCGAAGAGCTGGCGGCCCAGGGCATCCCGTTCCAGGTCGTACCGGGCATCACCGCGGCCAGTGGTTGCGCGGCGTACGCCGGCATTCCGCTGACCCATCGCGATTACGCCCAGTCGGTGCGTTTCATCACCGGCCATCTCAAGGACGGCACCACTGATCTGCCATGGGCGGACCTGGTGGCCCCGGCCCAGACCCTGGTGTTCTACATGGGCCTGGTGGGGCTGCCGAGCATCTGCAGCGAGCTGATCAAGCACGGTCGTGCGGCCGATACACCGGCGGCGCTGATCCAGCAAGGCACAACGTCCAACCAGCGGGTGTTCACCGGTACCTTGGCGGACTTGCCAAAGCTGGTCGCCGAGCACGAGGTGCACGCGCCGACCCTGGTTATCGTGGGGGAAGTGGTGCAACTGCGCGAGAAACTGGCGTGGTTCGAAGGGGCTCAGGGGCAGGTCTAGAGTCCGTGGCGCGCCCTTCGCGAGCAAGCCCGCTCCCACATTGGATTGTGCTAAGCCGAAATATCAAGACCGGCTTCAATCCCCTGTGGGAGCGGGCTTGCTCGCGAAGGGGCCCCAGCTACAACAGATTTTCCAGATCAGTCCCAGTCCCCAGCCAAATCCCTTTCCCCGCCAACCGCGCCCGATCATGGGCCCCGTTGAAATCCTGCTCCGGCCCTTTGGGCACGATCCCGTTGGGATTGATGGTCTTGTGGCTGCCGTAGTAATGCCGCTGGATGTGGGTGAAATCCACCGTCTCGGCAATGCCCGGCCATTGGTACAGCTCTCGCAACCAGTTCGACAGGTTCGGGTAGTCGGCGATGCGCCGCAGGTTGCATTTGAAGTGGCCGAAATACACCGCGTCGAAACGGATCATGGTGGTGAACAGGCGGATATCCGCTTCGGTCAGGTATTCGCCGGCCAGGTAACGCTGTAAGCCCAGCAGTGCATCCAACCGGTCGAGTTCGGCAAACAATTGGTCGAACGCTTCTTCGTAAGCCTGTTGGGTGGTGGCGAACCCGGCACGGTAGACGCCGTTGTTCACCGCCGGATAGATCCGCTCGTTCAGCGCATCGATCTTGCTGCGCAGGTGTTCGGGATACAGGTCCAGGTGGTTGCCGGTCAGGCCATCGAAGGCGCTGTTGAACATGCGGATGATTTCCGCCGATTCATTATTCACGATGCGCTGTTGGTGCTTGTCCCACAGCGCCGGTACGGTGACGCGGCCGGTGTAGTCCGGCGTGTCGGCGGTGTAGCGCTGGTGCAGGAAGCACAGGTTGTCCAGTTTGTCGCCGGTGGAGCCGTGGGCCTTGTCGAAGGTCCAGCCGTTTTCCAGCATCAGGTAGCTGACCACCGAGACATCGATCAGGTCTTCCAGGCCCTTGAGCTTGCGGTAGATCAGGGTGCGATGGGCCCAGGGGCAGGCCAGGGACACATACAAATGATAGCGCCCGGCTTCGGCGGCAAACCCGCTCTCGCCCGAGGGGCCGGCGCTGCCGTCGGCGGTGATCCAGTGACGGCGCTGCGCCTGTTCGCGCTGGAAGGTGCCGTCCTTGCTCTCATACCACTGATCTTGCCAGCGGCCTTCGACTAACAAACCCATCTCGATCTCCTCGGCCAATAAACGTTGGAGGTGAGTCTATTCCGATAGGTTCGAACTAAAAGCGCAAAGGTTGGGCATTGATGATCGATTAAATCGATCGATCCCGGGCTTCCCAGTACTGCCGGGCCCGCTCGAACGCTGCTTCCCGCGCCAGGCCGAGGCCGCGCAAGGCCAGCGCCATGGTGGCGACCAGCGCCAGTTGCGGATAGCTGTCTTCCACATCACCGCGCCAGAGGGCTTTCAGGTGTTCGGGGTCCAGGCTTTCCGGCTTGACGTGACGTTGTTGGGCCAGCCGTGGCCACTCTTCATCCCAGCTCGCGCCGCCGGTGGTGCCATACAGGTGACTGTCGGCATCCGGGTTGATTTCGATCTCGCCGCCGTCGCCCTTGATTACGAGGGCGGTATCCCCCAATAAGCCGCTGGCATCGCGATGCACCGCCTGGTAGCCGGGATGGAAGATACTCTGCAGACCGCACCGGGCTTTCAATGGATTGAGGATCCGCGCCAGGGAATGGATCGGCGAACGCAAGCCCAGGGTGTTGCGCAGGTCGATCATGCGCTGCATCTGGGGGGCCCAGTCCACCAGCGGCATGAAGGCCAGGCCGCCGTTGTCCAGCGCCGTGCCGACCTGTTGCCAGTCACGGCACAGCGGGATCCGCAGAAAGCCCAGCAACTGTTCGGTGTAGAGCCGACCCGCCGTATGGGCGCCACCACCGTGCATGAAGATCCGTACGCCGTTCTGGCCGAGGCATTTGGCCGCCAGCAGGTACCAGGGCAGATGACGCTTCTTGCCGGCGTAGGTCGGCCAGTCGAGGTCCACCGCCAGCGCCGGGGCATCCAGGCGTGCGCGCAGGGCTTCGGTGAAGCCGGCCATTTCCTCGGCGCTTTCTTCCTTGTGCCGCAACAGCATCAGGAAGGCGCCAAGCTGGGTGTCTTCGACCTGCTCGTCGAGCACCATGCCCATGGCCTCGCGGGCTTCTTCCCGGGTCAGGTCACGGGCGCCGCGCTTGCCTTTGCCCAGGATGCGCACGAACTGGGCGAATGGATGTTCGGCCGGAGTTTCGAGGGTCAGCGATGGAAAGTCGGTCATAAGCAATTCGTCGGTTTGGGCAGGCCCGCCAGCCTGGCGGCGAGTTTGGCGGGAGTGCCTTTGAACAGTCGGTTCAGGTGCAGGCTGTTGCCCTTGTCCGCGCCGAGTTTCAACGCGGTGTACTTGATCAGCGGCCGGGTGGCGGGGGAGAGCTGGAACTCGTCGTAGAAGGCCCGCAGCAGTTCGAGGATTTCCCAGTGCTCGGGGCTCAACTCGATATCTTCGGCGGCGGCCAGGGCCGTGGCCACCTCGACTGACCAGTCATCCCGGTCGGCGAGGTAGCCGTCCTTGTCCAGCGCGATGGCGCGTTCGCCCACGTTCAGCGCGTTCATAGCCAGGTGTTGACCTTGTCATGCTGGATCGACAGTTCGACGAAGGCCGGGTAATCGATGGTCTCGGCCCAGTCAGGTGTCTGCAAGCCTCGGGCCTGGACGTCTTCGGCCAGTGCGAACAACTTCAG
The DNA here is from genome assembly GCF_007828255.1 of Pseudomonas sp. SJZ078. Lineage (NCBI taxonomy): Bacteria > Pseudomonadati > Pseudomonadota > Gammaproteobacteria > Pseudomonadales > Pseudomonadaceae > Pseudomonas > Pseudomonas sp. SJZ078. Next base: position 13,646 of record NZ_VIUG01000046.1, read on the forward strand.
GCCGGCGGACTGCAACCGGGCAAACGGCGTGGTATCGGGTTGCAAGGCGTAAGTCGCATCGCCACACAACAGCAGCGCGTCCTTGTCTCCCAGGACTCGCAGGCAACTGGCGAGACGGTTATCGCCAAAGGGTGAATGGGACAACACGTGCAAAGTCGGCATCAGAGGGTGATCACCTGGTCGTAACGGTCAATGAGAGCGGTGATGTCCGGTGCGGTCAGCACCTTCAGGTCGTCCAGGCCCAGGGCATCGGTGTCGATGCCGCGTTCGGCGGCGCTGTCTGCGCAGACGAAGAGGTCTTCGATGCCGAACATGGGCAATGCCTGCAGGTTTGCGCTCAGGTCTTTTTGCTGGACGGCCTTGGCATTCTGGCCTGTGAGCAGCTGGTGCACGCCGTCGTCGAGAAACAGCAGGCCGATGGGCAGGTCGAACGCGCCGCCAGCCAGGGCGATGTCCAAGGCTTCCCGGGCGCCGGGGCCCGACCATGGGGACTGGCGGCTGATGAGCAACAGGGACTTGGCCATCATGGACCTCCAAAACAGATCAAGCGGTCGGCACCCTGGATCGCATCGTGCAACTGGCCGAGCCCGGACAGGGCCCAAGGAGCCTCGACGCTCACGGCCGAGCGTTGATAGCGCTGGGCTTCTTCGGCATTCAACACCCCACGGCGCAACGCCGCCGCGATGCAGACCACGCCGTCGAGCTGGTGATCGCTGACAAAGCTGCGCCACTGTTTGGGCAGGTCCTGTTCGTCCTGGGGGGTGACCACGCCGCTGTCGGCGTTGTAGACACCGTCCTGATAAAAAAACAGCCGCACGATCTCATGCCCGCCGGCCAGCGCGGCCTGGGCAAACAGCAAGGCTCGGCGCGAGGACGGCGCATGGGCGGCGGAAAACAGCGCAATGGCGAACTTCATGGCGGATCCGATCAGCAAAACTGCGGCCATGATAAAGCTTTATGGGCAGGGGGGCGATTGGCGCTGCAGGATTGTACGGACATCTTTGTGGCGAGAGGCTCAGTGTTAGGTTTTGAGCCCGTGCAACTCGCAGTACTCCGCCCAATCCATCCCCGCCATCTCTGCCACTTCCCTGTGCACGTCCATGCGCTGGGCCTGGTAATCCTCTGGCGAGGTAGTAGTCAACTGCAGGGTCAGTTCCCAGGCGAACAGCCCCCGGCGCTCGGCCTCGGCTTCGAAGGCTTCATGCAACCGCTCGGCGCGGTATTGCTCCGCTGTCTCGCCCTTGGCCTGGGCCAGCAGTGGGTTGAGGTGATCCAGTTCGGCGCGCAGTTCGGGACGCTCGTCGAGAAACTTTTCCAGCGCCCGCTCATGTTGCTGTTCGGTTGCCGCCATGGTGACTCCCTGATTGTGACGAAAAGGCGTGACAGGTTGCGCGAATCGTCGTCCGGTGTCGCGTATAAATTTCAGTAAAGCCGCACGAAGACCTGGGGCGCGGTGCTACAGTCCGTTTTTTTCTCGATGAGTGAACGCAATGCGAATGCTGACGGTGGCCCTGGCCGCCACCTTGCTGGCTGGTTGTGCGGGTTCGGCGATGAACGAGGCTCGGACCCAGGCGCCTTACAAGACGCTGGCCTCGGACAAGCCGGAACAGGTCGTGGCCCAGTGCGTGCAGTTTTCCTGGCAGGATGAGGCGGTATTCGGCGTCGACGCCGGGGCTTACCTGCAACCGGGCAAGAAAGGCGGCTCGACGGTGTACACCCGCTCCGCTGAATCTTTTGTCGACCTGGAAACCGACGCCACCGGTACCACGTTGAACTACTACGCCAGGCACGACGACTTCATGGCCAAGCGCCGGTTGGCGGCGTTGGCGACTTGCCTGTAAACCGGTAGAGCATCGCGAGCAGGCTCGCTCCCACAGCGTTTGGGTTTCAAGCCGGCTGGGTCAGGCGCTTCTGGAGGAAGAAGTGCTGGTGCCCCGGCGGGTAATCGTCGATCTGGCCGATCTCCGTGAAGCCGTGCTTGCGGTAGAACTCCGGCGCCTGGAAGTCGAACGTGTCCAGCCAGATGCCGACGCAGTTCTTCTCTCTGGCCAGTTCTTCGGCCTTGCGCATCAATGCCGACCCCGTGCCCTGGCCGCGGGCCTGTTCCGGCACCACCAGCAATTCGATATAGAACCAGCGGAAGAACACTCGACCGTAGAGTCCGCCCACGATTTCATCGCTGTGTTCGTCCCGTACCAGCCAGGCGACCAGTTCCGGTACCGTTCCGCCGGTCTTGGCGGTGTTGTAGGCGCGTAACGGGGCCAGGATAGCCTGGCGCTCCTCGTCGGTGGGAGCGTCAGTACGTTCGATTCGCAGCGTCATCGGCGATGTCCTTATTGCGGGGGAGGATGAACGGCATGAGCCTACCGCAAAAGACCGTCCGGCAGTGAACGGGCGCATTTCGCAAACCGGGCCATACTTCCTTGGATTTCAAAAACAAGAAGAGAGTGGCTCATGAAGTTCGAATCCTTGACCCGGACCCTGGTTGCGACGTCCCTGACCCTCAGTTGCTTCTACGTACAGGCCGCCTCCCAGGCCCCGGTTGCCGCCGAGAACGGCATGGTGGTCACGGCCCAACATCTGGCGACCCATGTGGGGGTCGATGTGCTCAAGAACGGCGGCAATGCCGTGGATGCGGCGGTGGCGGTGGGGTATGCCCTGGCGGTGGTGTACCCGGCAGCGGGGAACCTGGGGGGCGGTGGTTTCATGACCCTGCAACTGGCCGATGGGCGCAAGACCTTTCTGGACTTCCGCGAGAAAGCACCGTTGGCTGCCACGGCCGACATGTACCTGGACAAGGACGGCAACGTTGTCCCCGATCTCAGCACTCGTGGGCACCTGGCGGTGGGGGTGCCCGGCACGGTATCGGGTATGGAGCTGGCGCTGAAGAAGTACGGCAGCAAACCCCGGGCCGAGCTGATCGCCCCGGCCATCCGCCTCGCCGAGGACGGTTTTACCCTGGAGCAGGGGGATGTCGACCTGCTGGAGACGGCCACCGACGTGTTCAAGAAGGACATGCGTGATTCGGGTTCGATCTTCCTGCACAACGGTGAGCCGATGCAGGTCGGCCAGAAGCTGGTGCAGAAAGACCTCGCCAGGACCCTGCGGGAAATCTCCGCCAAGGGCGCCGATGGTTTCTACAAGGGTTGGGTCGCCGATGCCCTTGTCACCTCCAGCCAGGCCAACAAAGGCATCATCACCCAGGCCGACCTGGACAAGTACAAGACCCGCGAGCTGGCGCCGGTGGAGTGCGATTATCGCGGCTACCACATTGTCTCGGCGCCGCCGCCCAGTTCCGGCGGCGTGGTGCTGTGCCAGATCATGAACATCCTCGACGGCTATCCGATGAAAGAGTTGGGCTTCCATTCGGCCCAGGGCATGCACTACCAGATCGAAGCCATGCGCCATGCCTATGTGGACCGCAACAGCTATCTGGGTGACCCGGACTTCGTGCAGAACCCCATCGACCATCTGCTGGATAAAAACTATGCCGCCAAACTGCGGGCTGCCATCGAACCGCAAAAGGCCGGTGACTCGCACGCCATTAAACCCGGCGTGGCACCCCACGAAGGCAGCAACACCACCCACTACTCCATCGTCGACAAGTGGGGCAACGCCGTTTCCGTCACCTACACCCTCAACGACTGGTTCGGCGCGGGCGTCATGGCGAGCAAGACCGGGGTGATCCTCAACGACGAAATGGACGATTTCACCGCCAAGATCGGCGTCCCCAACATGTACGGCCTGGTGCAGGGGGAGGCCAACGCCATCGCGCCGGGCAAGGCACCGTTGTCGTCCATGAGCCCGACCATTGTCACCAAGGACGGCAAGACCGTCATGGTGGTGGGGACGCCGGGCGGCAGCCGGATCATCACCGCGACGTTGCTGACGATCCTCAATGTGATCGACTACGGCATGAACCTGCAGGAAGCCGTCGACGCGCCGCGCTTCCATCAGCAGTGGATGCCCGAGCAGACCAACCTGGAAACCTTCGCCGCCAGCCCCGACACGCAAAAGATCCTGGAAAGCTGGGGGCACAAGTTCGCAGGTCCCCAGGACCCCAACCACATTGCCGCGATTCTGGTGGGCGCACCGTCGCTGGGTGGGAAGCCGGTGGGCAAGAATCGGTTCTATGGGGCCAACGATCCACGTCGCAACACCGGATTATCGTTAGGCTATTAAATAGATGGGGGTGCCGCAGACTCCGGCAGCCCCCTGGTTGTTCGTCACTGTTTTGAAGAGGAAAACCATGAGCACCGCTTTGTTGATCATCGATGTCCAGAGCGCCCTGTGCACCGGTGAAGAAGAATGTTTCGAGAGCCAGCGCGTCATCGGGACCATCAACGCCCTCAGCGCCAGGGCCAGGGCTCTGGAGTTGCCGGTGATCCTGGTCCAGCACGAAGAACTGCAAGGTCCGCTGTTGTACGGCTCTGCGGCCTGGCAACTGGCCGACGGCCTGTTGACCGCCGCCGACGACCTGCGGGTGCGCAAGACCACACCGGACGCGTTCTACCAGACGGAGCTGCTGTCGTTGCTACAGGCCCGAAGCATCGATCGCCTGGTGATCTGCGGCATGCAGACCGACTACTGCGTCAACGCCACGGTGCGTCAGGCCCACACCTTGGGCTATGAAGTGGTCCTGGTGGCCGATGCCCACACCACCGTGGACAACGGCAGCCTGGCGGCGGAGCAGATCATTGCCAACCACAATGAGAGGCTTGGGCGTCTGAGCAGCGCGGTGTCGCGGATTGATGTGGTGCCGGCGGCTGGCGTTCGTTTCTGACTGCGGGAGCAAGGCTTGCCCGCGATGAAGCCCAATTCGGTTCGTGCTAAAACCGAGGCGCCTTCATCGCGAGCAAGCCTTTCCCCCCGCAAACCGTCACGAAAGCCGATCGGCAACGCCAGGCGCGAGCGCAGTACCAAGGGCGGGGAGGCCCGAACCGTGCGCCATTCGCAGCGGCGGGACTGGCTGCGGTAGTCGTTGATGGCGTCCACCAGTTGTCTCTCGCCCCGGGCGTGGACAGGGCTGGCGAGGCAGCAAGGGGAGCAGGCAAAGCGAAACGAAACGGCAAGAGCGAACGAGGTGGCGCATGGGGCGGACGGCTCAAGAGGGAGAGTGGCGCGGGCGCCAGGCTTGTCGCCGATCAGCCGCAAAGCGCTTCGCACAGGACGGCGAGGTGTTCACGGCTGGGGTAGGACTGCGGCTTGGAAAACAAGTTTCAGCAGCGGCACACAACCCCCCCCTCGCCACAAGAATAGAGAGACTGATGGTTCAGTCCTGCACAACCGCCCCGGCCTCGGTCACCTTGACCCGTTCGACCTTGCGATAGGTCAACAGCACAATCCCGGCCACCACTATGGCGCCGCCGAGTACCTGGCCGGGCCTGAGCATCTGGTCCAGCACCAACCAGCCAATCAGCAGGGTCGCCAACGGTTCGACGTTCATCACCGGGGCATTGCGCGGCATGTCCAGGCGCGGCACGGAAATGAACAACACGATAAATCCGGTGCCATAGAGCGTCACCAGGGTGGCCAGGGCCAGCCAGCCGGTGCTGGTGGCCGGCAGGTTGAAGCCGCCAGGGAGGACGCCGCTCAGGCCGGCGAGATTGACGCTGCTGAACACAATGAAAATCGTCAGCAGGCTGCGCACCGAGCCGCGTACCTGGGACAGCTTGTGATCGGTGATCCACAACGCGCAAGCGAACGCACAGGCCGCGCAGAAAGCCAGGCCGACGCCCAGCAACCATTGCGGGCCGACGTCCTGCCCGGACGATAACCGCGCCGGCACCTCCAGCACGAACACCAGGCCCACCAGAATCATCCCCATCAGCGCGGCGGTGCGTGTGGTGGGACGGGGGCCGCCCAATGCCCAGGTCAACAGCGCGAGCAGAATCGGGAACACATTGCCCACCAGCAACGCCAGCGCCACCGGGACCCTCGCCACGGCCGAGTACAGACACAGGCTTTGCGTGCCGATCAACAGTCCAAGCAACAACTGCCAACGCCAGGCGCCGGGTGGAAGACGCAGGCCCTGGCGCTGCCACAACACCATCAGGGCCAGGACCAGCAGCGTCCCTCCCGAGCGCATCAGGATCGCCAGTAACACGCCGGCGCCATCATCGAATGCCACCCGCGCCGCCACATGGTTGCCGGCGAAGGCGCACCCCATGCACAGCAGGACGAGCACGGCGATATGGCGTGGAAACGGAGCGGGAGTGTCCGAAGCGGCGAGGGCGCGGGGCATGGCAGGATTTCTCAAGAGAACGGCCGCCGAAGCGAGGAGCTTCGGAGCGATGATTGGATTATTGTTGTCGTACAACATCTGGGATTTGTACCGCATCCTGTCCGGTGGGACAAGTCGCGAAGAAATCGTAGTGTCCAAAATAATCTAGAATCTGGCGGTTTTAAGCGCTCAGGTGTTCATACTATTTAATCGTGGGTAAAGACAGTATTCTTGTACGATGTCTTATCACGTAGTAAAACTGTCGCCCCGTCCAATAATAATTAACGGAGCGACGCACGATGGAAACTTCACAGCAGACAAGCCCTGCCGACCAAGGCCGCCGGGTATTCCTGAAAAAATCCCTGGTGGTCTCGGCCGCTGCCGCCACCCTTGGGAACCTGCCCGGGCTCAGCCAGGCGGAGCCCTTGAGCCAGCGCTACCCCGACCCATTGATCAACATTCTCGATCCCAGCTTCATGGACCTGCGCCTCTTCAACGCCAGCGTGGAAAAACTCGCCACGGGCCTGCGTTGGGCCGAAGGGCCGGTGTGGATCGGTGACGGCCGCTACCTGCTGGTCAGTGATATTCCCAACAACCGCATTGTGCGTTGGGATGAGATTACCGGCGGTCTGTCGGTGTACCGCGAGAACGCCAATTTCTCCAACGGCATGTGCCGTGATCGCCAAGGGCGATTGCTGGTGTGCGAAGGCTCCACCACCTCGAACGAGGGACGGCGCGTCACCCGTACCGAACACAACGGCACCATCACGGTGCTGGCGGACAGTTTCGAAGGCAAGCCTTTCAATTCGCCCAACGATATCGTGTGCAAGCGCGACGGTTCGGTCTGGTTCACCGACCCGCCATTCCAGACCGGCAACAACTACGAAGGCCACAAGGTCACCCCGTCCCAGCCACACGCGGTGTACCGCATCGACGGCGAAACCGGCAAGGTCAGCCGGGTGATCGATGACCTGGCGGGGCCGAACGGCCTGTGTTTCTCCCCGGACGAGAAAACTCTCTATGTGGTAGAGGGCAGGGCCAAGCCGAACCGTCTGATCTGGGCAATCGCGGTCAAGGACGACGGTACCCTGGGCGAGCGGCGCAAGCACATCGAAGGCCTGGACTACGCCGCCATCGATGGCATCAAGTGCGACGAAAGCGGCAACCTCTGGTGCGGTTGGGGCGGTAACGGCGACCCCAAGGCTGACCTGGAGAAGCTCGATGGCGTACGGGTATTCAACCCGGAAGGCAAAGCCATCGGTCACATTTCCCTGCCGGAACGCTGTCCTAATGTCTGCTTCGGCGGGCGGGAGGGTAATCGCTTGTTCATGGCCGGCAGTCATTCGTTGTATTCGTTGTTCGTGAATACCCGGGGCGCCACATTCAGTTGATTGAACGGCTTGGACAACAACCATCACGCCGGTCGCGGTGGCGAGGGATGAAAAGCCTCGCCGCAGTGGCTCGGTTCAGGACGAGCCGCAACTCCACAATTCCACGAATGGCTGATCTGCTGCAGGTGGCCCCAGCCAATGGCTCATGGGTTTGCAATGTCCATTCAAACATAGCTGGTAATCGCCAGCCTGGGGTGTACGGCCCAGTCTCAGCGGTTGCAGCGGCGGTAGTTGGCGCAGGTAATGCCAGCTGCCGTTTTTCAGCCAGGCGCCGTCGGGGACCTCCATGCCGGCGCCGTTGCCTTTGACCCTGGCTTCCCCCAGAACCAACCCCTGCGCGGTAACCCGGTAGTCTTCCTCCCAGCGGATTTTCTCGATGGTGTGATTCCACGCCAGCGTGAAATCCCGCGGGGGAAGCTGGGCCCAGACCACACCGGCCAGACCCAGGCATAAACCCATCACGCCAGCGCCCGTCCGATGCGTCTCGAGCGCCATAGGTGCTGGAAAATCAACAGCCCGGCCAGCACGAAGCCAATCTCATCGGTCAGCGGCAACGCGACGACCAGCAAGGCGCCCGCAGCAAAGCACAGCAGGCGCTCCCAGATCGGCATCTTCTGTTGCAGATGGCCGGTAGACGCCATGCCCCAGAGCCCGACGGCGAGCATCGTCTTGATCAGCATGTAAGCGGTCATCCACAGGTTGTCACCCTGAAGCATCAGTGCCGGGTTATAGACTGCCATGAACGGAATGACGAAGCCGGCAAGTGCGATGCGTACCGCCCAGAAGCTGATTTTCAGGCCGGTCTCCCTGGCAATGGGCGCAGCCGCGAAGCAAGCCAGCGCCACGGGCGGCGTGAGGTCGGCGAGGATGCCGAAATAGAACACGAACATGTGCGACACGATCAGCGGCACGCCCAATTCCAGCAGGGCGGGCGCGGCGATCGAGCTGGTGATGATGTAATTGGGAATGGTGGGGATGCCCATGCCGAGCACCAGGCAGGTGAGCATTGTCAGGATCAGCGACAGCAGCAGGTTGTCCTTGCCGATGGCCAGGATATAACCGGCGAAGGTCGACGCCACACCCGTCAGCGATACCACGCCGATGATGATGCCCACCAGGGCACAGGCAATCCCTACCGGCACCGCATGTCGCGCGCCGTCCACCAGGGCATCGAGGCAAATGGTCAGGGTTTCCCGCGCGCCTTTGATGAACCCGCAGACGATGACCAACACCGCGATCACCGCAAAGATGACACCGATGCCCAGTTGGAAAAAACCCACGCACAGAATGCCCAACGCGATCCAGAAAGCGCAGCGCAAGGCAAAGCTCGACACGCGCAGGATGATTGCCGAGCCGAGAATCACGATGGCGGTGAGCGCCAGCCCCACCATGCCGGAAAAAAGCGGCGTGCGCCCGGAAAACAGCAGATAGATCAGGACGGCGAGCGGGATCAGCAGGTACCAGTTGTCTTTCACGGCGTCCAGTGCGCTGGGGCATTGGTCCTTGGGCAAGCCTTTGAGGTTGGAGCGCTTGGCTTCGAGATGAACCATCCAGAACACCGAGCCGAAGTACAGGCACGCGGGAATCAAGGCGGCCTTGGCGACTTCAACGAACGGCACATTGATGGTCTCGGCCATGATGAACGCCACGGCACCCATGATCGGCGGCATCAATTGGCTGCCCATGCTGGAGGTGGCTTCCACGCCGCCAGCGAACGCGGCTTTGTAGCCGAAGCGCTTCATCAGCGGGATGGTGAATTGCCCGGTGGTCACCACGTTGGCAATACCGGAGCCAGTGATGGTTCCCATCAAGGCGGAGGAGGCGACGGCGACTTTGGCCGGGCCGCCGAGCTTGTGGCCGAACAGACCCATGGCAAAGTCGGTGAACAGCTTGATCATCCCGGCTTTCTCAAGGAAAGCGCCGAACAGGATGAACAGGAAAATGTAGGTGGCCGACACGTAGGTCGGCGTACCGTACAGCCCCTCGGTGCCGAAGGACAATTGATTGACGATCTGATCGAAGCCGTAGCCGCGATGGGCCAGATCACCCGGCAGGTATTCGCCGAACAGCCCATAGGCCAGGAACAGACCGCAGATCAACGGCAGCGCGATGCCCATCACCCGCCGAGCGGCTTCGAATACCAATACGATCAGCACGATACCGACGATGAGGTCCGTGTCGGTCAGGTCACCGGAACGCTGGATCAAATCGGCTTCAAATATCCATTGGTACAGGGCCGTGGTCAGGCCGGCCAGGGACAACACCCATGCCAGTGGTTGCCAGGGGCGACCGATGCCATGGGCGGGATAACTCAAAAACACCACCCACAACAGGAAACCCACGTGCACGGCACGCAGTACCTGGCTGGAGACAGGGGCGAACGCCGCGGTGACGATCTGGAATACCGAAAACAGCAGGGCCACGTAGAACAGTGTCCTGGGCCAGTCCCGAGGGTCGGCAGGAATGCCGGGCTGAATCTCACTCATCAAGGGTGTCCTCTTGCCTGCATCGAAGGTGCGAACCGGGAGAGCGCGGCGACGATCGTCGCCGCTGTGCCGGATCGGCCTACAGGGCGCCGGCTTCCTTGTAGTAGCGCTCGGCACCGGGATGGAGGGGGATAGGCAAGTTTTTCGCGGCTTTGTCCAGGGTGATGTCTTTGGCTGCGGAGTGGGCGCTACCGAGACGGGGAAGGTTTTCGAACAGCAGCTTGGTCATCTGGTAGGCCACCTCGTCCGAAACGTCTTCACGGGTGACCAGGATGTTGGTGATGGCCACGGTGGGCACGGCTTCGGTCTGGCCGTCATAGGTATTGGCCGGGATCATTGCGCTTTGGTAGGCCGGGTTGCCGATTTTTGTCACCACCTCTGTCGGGATCGACACGTAGTTCAGCGGCATGGTCGAGGCCAGGTCGCGGATGGCCGCCATTCCCAGCCCCGAAGACTGGAGCGTGGCGTCCAACTGACGGTTCTTGATCAGGTCCACCGATTCGGCGAAGGGCAGATACTGGACCTTCATGTCGCTGTAGTTCAGTCCCGCTGCCTTGAGAATGGCCCGCGCGTTCAACTCGGTGCCGGATTTCGCCGCCCCCACGGAGATGGATTTGCCCTTGAGATCGGCCAACGTCTTGATGCCCGACTCTTGGCTGGCAACGATCTGGATGTAATTGGGGTAGGCGCCGGCAATGGCGCGCAGTTTGGTCAGGGGGGCCTTGAAGCCGGCATCTTCCACGCCATTCTTGGCGTCAGCCACCGAGTCGCCCAGCGCCAGGGCCAATTCTCCGCGCCCGGCCTGCAGCAGGTTGAGGTTTTCCACCGAAGCCTTGGTGGCTTGCACCGAGGTCTTGGCGTCCTTGATGCCGGTACTATAGATCTGCGACAGCCCCACCCCGATCGGGTAGTAGACCCCACTGGTGCCCCCCGTCAGGATGTTGATGTACACCGGTGCGGCCTGGACCGTGGTCGTGACCACCAAGGCTGCCGCGGCGGCCAGAAGGGTGAAGCGCTTATTGACTCGCATGGAAAACTCTCCGTCTTGTTATGGCTTTATGCAGAGTCCTTCCACTGTAGTTGAAACGGGGCCGATGGCGAGTCGATAGAACCGATGTGCCTGGTCAGGCAGTGCCGGGACCCGGAGCTACGCTGCTGCCGCGAACTGTCAGCTCGAATGGGAGCAGTACGTGCTGCTGTGGGATAGGCTTTTTCTCGATCAGCGCGATCAGCATCTCCACGGCTTTGCGGCCAAAAGTCTCGGCAGGCTGGGAAATGGTGGTCAGCGGCGGATCGCAATACGCCGCGAACGGGATGTCGTCGAACCCCACCAGGGAAATGTCCACGGGCACCCGCAACCCCGATTCCTTGATGCGCTTGAGTGCGCCGATGGCCATCTCGTCGTTTTCGCAGAACAGCGCGCTGGGTCGCTCGGCCAGCGCCAGCATCGCACCGGCCCCGTCGTACCCGGCATTCAGGGTGAAGTCGCCGTGGCAGATCAAGCCTGGGTCGATGGTCAGGCCGGCCTGACGCAAGGCGTCCTCGTAACCGGCCACGCGGTCCAGGGTCAGGGGGCTGCTGCGGGGGCCCTTGATGATGCCGATGCGGCGGTGACCGAGGCCGATCAGGTATTCGGTCATGGCCTGAGCCGCGGCGCGGTTGTCGAGGCTGATGGTGGGATAGTCGGCACCCTTGACCACTTCGCAGGCATTGACCAGCGGCAGGGCTTCGGCGCCTGGGGGAAGTGACGCGAAAGGATTGCTCGCGCGCAACTGGATCACGCCGTCGGCCTGGTGCGCATAGACCAGCGCGGCGAATTCCCGCTCGACTTCTGCCTGGCCCCGGGTGTCGCACAACAGCAGCCGATAACCCGCCGCCTGGGCGGACTGCTGGGCACCGCTGATGACCCGGGCAAAGAATGTATTGGCAATGGCCGGCACCAGGATCACCAGGTTGCCGGTGCGCCGGGAGCGGAACTGCACGGCCATCAGGTTCGGCCGATAGCCGGCCTGTTCCACCGCCGCGTTGACCTTGTCCCGCGTCTCGGGCAGCACCCGTTCGGGCGATTTGAGCGTTCTGGACACCGTAGCCACCGACACGCCGGCCAGCCGGGCCACTTCACGGATATTGGACAAGAGCACCTCGATCGAGCGCCGGAACATAGCGGCGCGAAGGGGAGCTTACCGCAGGTTGGGCGCCTCACAAACGTCCCTGCTTGAAGACCTGGGGTTTGACATGTCGCAGAACTGCGCCTAGATTCCGCTGTGATGTAACCGGTTACATTGTCGTCAGCCCCGGCTTGAGAGAATCGCGATGAGTCCTGTAGCACCGAAAATAAGATTGGGTTTTGTGGGCGGCGGAGAGGGCGCTTTCATCGGTCAGGCCCATCGCCAGGCCGCGGGCCTGGATGGCGGTTTCGAGCTGGTGTGTGGGGCGTTCAGCCGCGATGCCCGCAACAATCGACAAACCGGCGCGGCCCTGGGGCTCGCCGCTTCCCGCTGCTACAGCGACTGGCAGCAACTGTTGGACGCCGAAGCGGCATTGCCCGCGGACCGGCGCATGGAGCTGCTGGTTATCGTCACCCCCAATCACCTGCACGCTCCGATTGCCAGCCAGGCGTTGAAGGCGGGCTTCCATGTGTTCAGCGAAAAGCCCGCGGCGTTGAATCTGCGTGAGCTGCTCGCGCTCAAGGACGTGCTGCAAGGCAGCGACCGCCTGTACGGTCTGGCCCACACATACCTGGGGTATCCCATGGTCTGGCAGGCGCGGGAGATGGTGCGCACCGGCGTGATCGGCACCGTGCGCAAAGTGCTGGTCGAGTACCCCCAGGGCTGGCTCAGCCAGGACGTCGCCGGGCAGGGCAACAAACAGGCCGGGTGGCGCGATGACCCCCAGCAGTCCGGCCTGGGCGGCTGCATCGGCGACATCGGCACCCACGCGTTTTCCCTGGCGGAGTTCGTGGCCGGGCAGCACGTCGAACAACTCTGTGCGGCCTTGGGCGTTCACATTCCCGGTCGGCAACTGGACGATGACGCCGCGATGTTGCTGCGCATGAGTGGTGGCGCCAGTGGCGTGTTGATCGCCAGCCAGGTCTGCGCCGGTGAAGAGAATCCGCTGAAGATCCGCGTCTATGGTGACAAAGGCGCCCTGGAATGGCGCCAGGAGGAACCGTCGAGCCTGATTCATCGTGCCCTCGACCAACCCCTGAGCATCCTGCGTTGCGGCGTCGGCCAGCGCTGGTTGTGCGAGGCCGCCACGCGCCGCATGCGTCTGCCGGCGGGGCACCCCGAGGGCTACCTGGAAGCCATGGCGAACCTCTACGGCGATTTCGCCCGGGCCATTCGCGAACGGATCGAGGGTCCCGATGCACCTGGCGTACCCGGCATCGAAACCGGCTTGCGCGGCATGGCGTTTATCGAGGCCGCCCTCATCAATCATCGTGGCGAGGCGAAGTGGACCGCGCTGCAGACCGGAGAATCGCTGCTGTGAATACCGCCGATCAAACACCGGGCGGCCTGCGCGGGCCGGCTATTTTCCTGGCCCAGTTCATGTCCGACGAGGCGCCGTTCGACACTTTGGCGAACATCGCCCGGTGGGCCGCCTCACAAGGGTACAAAGCCATCCAACTGCCGACCCTGGGCACGCGTTACATCGACCTGGCCCGGGCCGCCGACGACCAGGCCTATTGCGATGAACTCAAGGCCACCTGTGCAGCGGCCGGGGTCGAGATCAGCGAACTGTCGACGCACCTGCAAGGCCAACTGGTGGCGGTACACCCGGCGTTCGACGCGCTGTTCGACGACTTCGCCCCGGTCCATCTGCGCGGCCAACCCCAGGCCCGGACCGAGTGGGCCATCGACCAGCTCAAGCTGGCGGCCCGGGCCAGCCAACGCCTGGGGCTCAAGGCCCATGCGACCTTTTCCGGCGCGCTGTTGTGGCCGTACATGTACCCATGGCCACAACGCCCGAGCGGGCTTGTCGAGCAAGGGTTCGCCGAGCTGGCCCGACGCTGGTTGCCGATTCTCGATGGCTTCGAGGCGGCCGGCGTGGACCTGTGCTACGAAATTCATCCCGGCGAGGACCTCCACGACGGCGCCTCGTTCGAGCGCTTCCTGGAAGCCGTCGATCATCACCCACGGGCGGCCATCCTCTACGACCCCAGCCATCTGTTGCTGCAACAGATGGACTACCTGGGTTTCATCGACCGCTACCACGCGCGCATCCGCATGTTCCACGTCAAGGATGCCGAGTTCCGTCCTGATGCCCGGTCCGGGGTGTACGGCGGCTATCAGGGTTGGGTGGATCGCCCCGGCCGGTTCCGTTCCCTGGGCGATGGGCAGATCGATTTCAAATCGATCTTCAGCAAATTGACCCAGTACGACTTCAGCGGCTGGGCGGTGCTGGAGTGGGAGTGCTGCCTGAAGGATTCGCAACAGGGCGCCGCCGAAGGGGCGGCGTTCATTGAACGGCACATGATCAACAAGAGTCGCAAGGCGTTCGATGATTTTGCCGGGGTGAGGGCGGATGAGGCGTCCAATCGGCGGCTGTTGGGGCTGTCCGGGTAAACGACGGCAAAGCTGAATGAAATCCCTCGCCACAAAAGCTCCTCTCAACAAAAAAGCTTTTTACCAACGGGCTGGCATACAAGAACAACAAACAGACGGTGACTGTCATGACCACGATGAACGCACGCTTGAGCGTGATGATGTTCCTGCAGTTCTTTATCTGGGGTGGCTGGTTCGTCACCCTCGGGACCTTTCTTTCCAGCACCCTGGGCTCCAGCGGTGGACAGGTCGGCATGGCGTTTTCCACCCAGTCCTGGGGTGCGATCATCGCGCCGTTCGTGATCGGTCTGGTCGCCGACCGCTATTTCAATGCCGAACGTATTCTGGCAGTGCTGCACCTGCTGGGCGCGGTGCTGCTGTATCAGCTGTATTCGGCGCGGGACTTCAGCGGTTTCTATCCCTACGTGCTGGCGTACATGGTGGTCTACATGCCGACCCTGGCCCTGGTCAATTCCGTGGCGTTCCGGCAGATGCGCGATCCGGCGCTGGAATTCTCCCGTGTGCGGGTGTGGGGCACTATCGGCTGGATCGTCGCGGGGGTGGTCATCAGTTTCGTGTTCGCCTGGGATTCACGGGAAGCCATTGCGGCGGGCGGTTTACGCAATACCTTCCTGATGGCGGCGATCGCTTCGCTGGCCTTGGGCATCTACAGCCTCACGCTGCCGGCCACTGCGCCGCTCAAGGCCGAAGCCGGCGGCGGAATCAGGCAACTGTTGGGCCTGGATGCCCTGGGGCTGCTCAAGGACCGCAGTTACCTGGTGTTCTTCATCGCCTCGATCCTGATCTGCATTCCGCTGGCGTTCTATTACCAGAACGCCAACCCGTTCCTGGCCGAAACCGGCATGGCCAACCCCACGGCGAAGATGGCCATCGGGCAGGTGTCCGAGGTGCTGTTCATGCTGCTGTTGCCGCTGTTCATCCAGCGCTTCGGGATCAAGTTGGCGTTGTTGGTGGGGATGCTGGCATGGGCGTTGCGCTACCTGCTGTTCGCCTACGGCAACAACGCTGACCTGGCGTTCATGCTGTTCACCGGCATTGCCCTGCATGGCATCTGCTATGACTTCTTTTTTGTTTCGGGACAGATCTACACCGACGCCAAGGCGCCGGAGCATCTGCGCAGTTCAGCCCAAGGGTTGATTACCCTGGCGACTTATGGCCTGGGCATGTTGATCGGCTTTCGGGTGGCGGGGCAGGTCACCGATCATTTTGCCGAGGCGGGCGCTCATGACTGGACCAGCATCTGGCTGTTCCCGGCCGGGTTTGCGCTGCTGGTGTTTGTCTGCTTCCTGTTTGCCTTCAGTGGCCGGCAAGCGGCAGCCGTCCCCTCAAAGGCCTGAAACTTTGGCGCCGGGCTGGGCGTCGGTCATAGATGACTGACGTCCAGTTTGGTGTAGGTCACTTTTCCACCTTCGCTGGCATAGCCGACGTTGTCCAGGGTGTAGACGCCCGCCTTGAAATAGAAGTTGTAGCCATACCAGGACGGGTCCAGCTTCACCTGTTTGCCCAGGTTGTTGATCAGCACGGAGACCTTGCCCTGTTTGTCCATCTGCAAGGAATAGGTGAAGACTTTGTTCAAGGCAACGTTCGGCACGGTGAACATCACCGGGCTTTTTGCATCCTTGGGCTTGACCCGGTATTCGACATCCAGGTTGCCGACCCCCTTGGTGAAGCGGTAGACGAGCTTGAGCAGGGGGGCAGGGGCGTCCTTGGCGTGGATCTGCGCGACGACCACGCGACCGGCCGAGGGCACCTGATTCACGGCCAGGGTGCCTTTGAGGGTGTTGATCCCGCTGTTGTATCGCCAGTTGCGCAGCTTGCCGTCCTTTGAGGTCTCCCGCAGTTCGGAACGCGGGAACTCGCTTTTACCCGTGTGGGAGCCGGTCACCGGGGCCCAGAACACAATCTTGTCACCGGTGTTGGTGAAGTACTGGTTGCGCAGGGTCGGAACCGCTTTGGTCGCAATGGTCAGGGCCGGGGTTTGTATCGGCAGGGTGATGTTCCAGACAGTCAGGTCAATCATGGTCAAGCGCTCCAACGGTACAGCCGGTGCAGATCAATGTCAGCCGGCAAGGGCAGGATTTGCCTTCCGTGGCGCAATCGTCTGGTTATCGACGCGGTGCTGATTCGCTGGAGGGGATAGCAGGAGCAACTGACGAATGGCTCTAACTGGAGGGTTCAGGGTGGGGCTGGGTGTCGCGCGTAGATAATGTCAATTTGATGTTGATCGGGTAGAGTACGCGCCGCCCGAGAGATGGATCCCGGGCGTTTCCCCATGGAGTAGTCATGAAAAGTTTCAGTAAAGTTGTCGCCACCGCACTGTTCGGCCTGGTCCTGGCGGGTTGCACCGGCACCCCGATGAAGACCCAGCAGTACGACAGCAGCCAGTACACCGTTGTCGGCCACAGTGAAGCGAAGGCCACCGGCTTGCTACTGTTCGGGGTAATCCCGATCCGCCAGAACAACCGTTTCGTACGCGCGCAGACCGCCGCGATCCAGGCCAAGGGCGGCGACGCCATGATCAACACCCAAGTGCAGGAAAACTGGTTCTGGGCCTGGGTCCTGACCGGTTACACCACGTCGGTGTCCGGGGATGTGGTCAAGCTGAAGAACGTTCAGTAAAAGTCAGCTCGATCATTCCCACGCAGCGCGTGGGAATGATCGGTAGACGTGCCGGTCAATGCCCGCCAACCACCATGCGACTGAACGGCTCCACATACGCCTGCAGCGTCACCAGCCCGCCCACCAGGATCGCCAGCACCACCGAGTGGAAAAACACGTAGCGCAGGATTTCCCCTTCATGGCCATACCAACGGGTGGCGGTGGAGGCGACCACGATCGACTGGGCATCGACCATCTTGCCCATGACCCCGCCGGAACTGTTGGCGGCGGCCATCAATACCGGGCTCAGGCCCAACTGCTCTGAAGTCACCCGTTGCAAGCCGCCGAACAGCACGTTGGAAGCGGTGTCCGAGCCGGTCAATGCCACGCCGAGCCAGCCCAGCAGGGTGCCGAACATGGGGTAGAAAATGCCCGTTGCGGCGAAGGCCAGGCCCATGGTGGCGTCCAGGCCCGAATAGCGCGTCAGGAACCCCAGCGCGAGCATCGCCACGATGGTGATCAGTGAGTAACGCACCACCCACAACGTTCGCAGATACTGGCGCAGCAGTTGCGGGATCGAGTAGCCCATCAGCAACCCACCGAGAATCGCCGCCAGGAAGATGCCGCTGCCGGTGGCGGTGAACCAGTTGAACTTGTAGATCGCTTCCTCGGTTTTAGGCTGCGGGACCACGGGCGGGACTTTTTCGATCTGCTGGTGCAGGGTAGTGAAGGTCACCATGGGCGAGAACAGCGGATTCGCCTCGCGCATCGGCTTGCCTTGGGGGTCGAGTCTGGCCGACTGGGTTTGTGGGTCGATCGCCGGGCGGGTATCGAACAGGTTCTTGAAGCCCTGAGTACCCCAGGCGAACACGAACACCGTGAGGATGATCCACGGCATCCAGGCCCGCAGCACCGCCGGTCGGCTGTCGCTGGAAAACGCCGTGCCGGTCACCGGTGGCTGTTCTTCACTGGCGTCGATCTTCGAATCGTCGTGGCGCCCCGACAACGCTGCGGAAGTATGTACCGTGGCCGGTTTCCAGACCTTGAGGAACCCGGTAAGGCAGGCCATGGAAATCAGCGCGGCGACCACATCCACCAGCATCGGCCCATGGTAGTTGGAGACCACGAACTGCGGGATGGCGAAGCTGACGCCGGCCACCAGGATCGCCGGCCAGACCTCCAACATCTTGCGCCAGCCGGCGAAGGCCCAGATCAGCCAGAACGGCACAATCACCGAAAAGAACGGCAACTGCCGGCCCACCATCATCGACAGCTCCATTTCATCCAGCCCGGTGACCTTGGCCAGGGTGATGACGGGAGTGCCCAAGGCGCCGAACGCCACCGGCGCGGTGTTGGCGATCAGCGCCAGGCCCGAGGCGGCCAGGGGTGAGAAACCCAGCCCGATCAGGATCGCCCCGGTCACCGCCACCGGTGTACCGAAGCCCGCCGCCCCCTCGAAAAACGCCCCGAAACAGAAGGCGATCAGCAGCAGTTGCAGGCGCCGGTCGTCGGTGATGCGCGCCAGGGAGTCCTGCAAGACCTTGAACGAACCGTTTTCGGTGGTCAGCCGGTGCAGGAAGATAATGTTGAGGACAATCCAGCCAATGGGCAGCAACCCATTGGCCGCGCCATAGAGCGCCGCCGAACCGGCCATGCCGGCCGGCATGCCGAAAGCGAAAATCGCAATCAGCAGCGCCGACGCCAGGGCCAGCAATGCCGCCAAGTGGGCCTTGATATGAAAGAACGCCAGGGACGCCAGCATCACCACCACCGGGACCGCCGCCAGGAGCGTCGACAGCACCGCATTACCGAAGGGATCGTAGACTTGTTGCCAGACCATGTTCCACCTCTGCTTTTTATTGTTGGAAGTGCAGGCCCCAGGGGGGATTGGCAGAAGAGTATAGGCGGGGATCGGCCAGGGGCATGCCCCTGGCCGAGGGGAAGGGTGAACACCTGTGGCGAGGGGGGCTGGCTAACGTGCGTCGATGCGTACACCTTCTTCCAGTCGAAGCCCAAGGCTCAAGTCATCGCAGCTTTGCGCCCAGGCCGTCAGCCATTGCGGCATGGCCGGCGACTGTTGGGCCAAGCCCAGTTCGCGGACAAACTCACCCGGTGCCACCGTGCCTTTGGCCGAGCGGAACAGACCACGCATGATCACCACCCCGACCACACGCCCGCGGCTCATGAAACGGTGCTCCATGACGGTCCATTTATCATCCCAGCCGAGCAGCCGGGTATGCACCTCGAACGCTTCGAACAGTTTCAATTCCCGCCGGAACTTGCCCCAGACATCTCCCACGATGGGCACCGCCCGATTGCGCAGCGCCACTTTGTAGGCGCCGCTGCGCAGCACGTAATCCATGCGGCCAACGTCGGCCAGGGTGAAGTAGCGGCCGTTGGTGACATGGCGGTTGAGGTCCAGGTCCAGCGGCCATACGCGCATGCGCACCACGGTAGTGTCCAGGGGGGCCGTCGGCTTGCGCCAGGGACGACGAAACAGCATCAGCAACAGTCGGAACCAGAGATTCATGAAAACACCGCAAGGGAAAAAAAGCCCACTTTAGACAGCTGGAGTGGCGTGGGCCAGGTGCGTAAATGACTGTTTGCCCGGAAAACGCGCACTTGGGACATGTTTGAGTGCCCGAGCGCTCATACCCAGGTATGAACCGCTAGCACCGATGTAGAAATGTCCATCGTAGGCCCGTCCTTTACAGTGCATGACAGTGCATCCGGTTACGCGCCGGGGAGGTCCGTCATGATCACGTTTGCGCAACATCATCCGCTGGTCTGTGGCGTCATTCTTATTTTGATCGACCTGGCGCTGTGGCAGTTCATCGGTGCTTCGCGACGTCATCTGCGGATGTGCGCACGTGTCGGCGTTTTCGTGATGTTCTGCTGGGTCATGACCGCCGGCGGCATCAGCCCGTTGCAACCTCCGCTATGGTCCGACGATGCGATTCTGAACCTGATGGGCACCGTGCTGGGCATCGGCTGGTGGCTGTTCGCGGCCAGGACGCTGACGGTGCTGCTGGGCAACGGCCTGTTGTCCCGGGTTGGCCACAGCGCGCGTTTGCTCCAGGACCTGATGGGCGCGGTCATTTTCCTGATCGGCATTATCGGCGCCGCGGCGTATGTCTTGCAGTTACCGGTCAAAGGGTTGCTGGCGACCTCCGGAGCCATGGCGATCGTCGTGGGTCTGGCGTTGCAGAGCACCCTCAGCGACATGTTTTCCGGCATCGTGCTCAACACCACCAAGCCTTATCAGATCGATGACTGGATCTCCATCGACGGCATCAAGGGCCGGGTGGTGGAGATCGATTGGCGCTCGACTCACCTGATGACCGATACGGGCGGCATGGCCGTGGTGCCCAACTCTCTGGCGGCCAAGGCGCGCCTGCTCAATTTCAGCCGGCCAGGGGACGCGCACGGCGTCAGCGTCTGCATCGCAGTGCCCAGCCATGTGCGCCCGCGTCGCGTCATCGATGCCCTGGAAAAAGCCTTGCATGGCACCCGGGCGTTACTGCCGGCGTTCTCCGCCAAGGCCTCGGTCAAGGCTTCCCATCTGGAATACACCGAATATGAGCTCAAGGGCTTCATCGCCTCGGCCAGGCACAAGACGGAAGTCTGCAACCTGATGTTCGACCTTGCCCATCGCCACCTCGAAGCCTCCGGTGTCATCTGGGGCAGTGGGCTGGGCGCTGAGCCCTGGAGCCGCCAGCGCCAGTTGTTGGAGGACGTGCGTATTTTCCGCGCGCTGGATAACGATGAGCGCGCCCGTCTGGCCGACGACATGGCTCCGGTGGACTATCAGGCCGATGAGGTGATCCTGGCATTCGGTGAGGTTGCCGATTGCCTGATGGTTATCAGTAGCGGAGTGGTTTCCGTCTCGATCCATGACGGCGAGAAAATGGTCGAGGCCGGACGCATGGGACCAGGGGAAATCCTCGGTGAGGAGGGGATTCTGGCCGCCAATCCGTCGCGAGGCGAATTCCGTGGCATCACCAGCGGCCGGCTGTTCCGCATAGAAAAAAACGCCCTGTGCCGGGAACTGGTACACCTCGGCGAGTTGAAAGCGGCCTTGAGCAACCTGCAAGGCCAGCGCGAGGAAATCCGCGAGACCGTGGTCATGCAGAAAACCGTGGAGCCCAAGAGAAACCGCTTTCTACAGTGGTTGAGGCACAGGTGAATGCACCACTCAGCATCATTGCAAACCGACCCACCGCTTTCGCGAGCAGGCTCGCTTGTATGGTAGGACTTGAAGGGAGGAAGAGGGACAAGGCTCGATTCTGACTGTTAGCCGCAGTACAGACCGTGGGAGAT
>NZ_VIUG01000047.1:0-33089 GCF_007828255.1 Pseudomonas sp. SJZ078
GTATAAAGATTTCCCTCGGCGCTCTCAGTCCCGTTGAGTATCGTGAGAGCCTGGGCTTCGCGGCATAACCAGTCCAAGTTTTTGTCCGCATCCCCAAGGGATCAATTCGGCGTCGGCGCCAACATGGTCACCCCATTTACAAAAAAAATGCCCACCAATGCTCGGAATAGTAGATACAAATATTTTTTGTATGAACGTCGGAAAATTCCCGGGTACGTGTAGGAAGTCCCTTCGACATTAAGATAATTTTACAATTTAATTTTCTGCAAAAAAATGCCCCAGTAATCTCGTGGATTTCATGACACCTAAATTGAGCCAACTCCCCCCAAGGGAGAAGATGACCATCCGACAGAACCCTTAAGATCGCGCACCGTCAAGCGCTATTGTCAGGTAGGGCTATACTCTAACTTGATACCAGGATCCCTCAGGTTAGAGCCCAAACGAGCCGCGGTTCTTGGTGATCTCGCACAGGCTCATGTTTACAGACTCGATGGCGTTGGTGGTGTAGATCAGCTTGCGGATCGCCGGCGGGAAGGCGAAGAACGGCGTGATCCGTGACCAGTTGCGCCGCCAGGACTGACCAATCGGCAGGTAGTCATCATCCCACTTGGCCTCGAATTCGCCAAGGCGCAGTTCGCCTCGTCTGGCGGGCTGGACTGGTAAATCCGCTTGAGGTCAGCGGCGACTTCGGCCCGCCGCTTCCAGGACACGTAGTTCAGGCTGTGCCTGACCATGTGCGCGGTGCATAGCTGCACGCTGGTCTGCGGGAACACCGCCTCGATGGCCTCGGGAAAGCCCTTCAGGCCATCCACGCAGGCGACGAAGATGTCCTGCACGCCGCGATTACGCAGCTCGGTCACCACTTACAACCAGAACTTGGTACCCTCGCTCACAGGCCAAGGATTTCCTTCTCGTCCGCCAAGCTGATGCCCAGCGCCTTCACCCGCACAGAGCCCTAGCGCATCCTGGTTTGTCCCGGACTGAGTGGACACTGACTTAAGGTGGATAACGTTGCACGCGCTGCCGGCCAGCGGAGATCCGCGCCTATGCGTCGAGTTGCTGGTGGAGGACAGCGGCATCGGCATCGCCGAGGGTGATCTGCGCCACCTATTCAGCCCTTTCGCCCAGGCCCGTGACCAGCCACAGGCACGCAACGGCTCGGGCCTCGGTCTGGTGATCTGCCGTAGCCTGAGCGAAATGATGGGCGGCGACCTGACGCTAAGCAGTACCCTCGAGTGGGCACGGCCGTGCGGGTGCGTTTCGCCTTCGACGCCCTGCCGGAGCCGCCCTCCCCTAGTGTCGAGTCGCCCCCAACATCGATACGCAGGCGGACTGGCTGCGGGTGCTGGTTGTCGACGACTACCCGCCCAACCGCCTGCTGCTGGCGCAGCAGTTGGGCCTTCTGGGGCACCGCATGGTAGAGGCCGCGGATGGACTCAGTGGGCTGGAAGCCTGGCACCGCGAGCATTTCGATGTGGTGATCAGCAACTGTAGTATGCCCAATATGAACGGCTATGAGATGGCCAGCTTCGCGATCAGCATTACCGGAATCGTACTTGGCATGCGGCGCCTGCTCCCGCGTCGCCAGCGCATGCAGCGGTCACGTGAACACGCGGCTCATTACTCACGCAGGGGAGCTTCATGAATATCGCAACCCAAGGAATATTGATCTCCGGTGGATTATCGAAATGCCCTTCCTGCAAAGGAACTTTCCTAGGGCCTGTTGACGTTTTTCGGTGGGGCATTGAGGAAGAAGAGCAAACCCGCAGAATTGAGGTCCTTACACCAGGACCCTGCGGGTTTGCGATGCCGCGATTGATGCTCAGTGATGAGCTTTGGTCGAAGCTGGAAAAAATTCTGTTTCAGCAAGCGATTTATCACAAGCCAGATTTGCGGATGACGGTTGAGGGCATGCTCTATCGGATGCGCGTGGGCTGTCCTGGCGAGACCTGCCCAGCGCCTTCGGGTGCTGGAATTCGGTCTACAAGCGCATCAACGCCTAGTGGGCGGCCGGCAAGTGGCTCAGCGTTTTCAACGCCTTGCTTAAGGAGCCTGACTTTGAGTGGACGTTCATCGACGGCACCTATGTGAAAGCTCATCAGCACAGTGCGGGTGCCGCCAGCTGTCAACCTCAAGCAATCGGCAAAAGCCGCGCTGGGCTCACGAGCAAGATTCATCTGGCGGTTAATACGCAGGATTTGCCGGTGGCTTTCGAGATCACAGGAGGCGACATCAACGACTGCACTGCAGCTCCCGAACTGATTGCGCAGCTCCCCTCTGCCGAAGTGATCGTCGCGGACAAGGGCTATGACAGTGAGCGCATCCGCAAACAGATCGATGCAGCCGGCGATTCCGCAGCGCACCATGAAACGCAATCCCAAGCCAGGACTGCCCCTGCTATTTGATCGCCCGAAATACAGGCAACGGAACATCATTGAGCAGATATTTTGTTGGATCAAAGAGCACCGGAGAATCGGCACCCGCTACGACAAGCTCGCCAGAAGTTTTGGCGCGATGGTCACGCTGGCTTGTGCGCTGCAATACCTACGACAATACTTTTCGTACAGAACCTAAAACCGGCACGAGCCCCCCCTGTTTCTTGACGATATAGACAAACCGTCCTAGTGTTTCTCACGTTGTATGAACCAACGCCCATCAAGAAAGTATCGTCGCTCGGGAACATTAATCGCCCAGCGCGACTCATCCAGGAGCAGACTCATGCAGAAGAGTGCAAGCCAATCAAATGATATCGACGCGATTATTGTGGACAACACCAGCATCGAGTCGAGTGTGCAATTTCTTCCCGAAAAGCCAAGCGCCCCGAAGGGTAAGACTTGCGACGACATACATTATTACAATAACAATCTCGCGAATGACTTCAAACTTTTCCAGCCGTTTCAAGCAACCAATGGCGTGATTTCTCTATCCATAGTTGAAGGCACACCGGAACTCCCTTCAATTGTATCAGAGCTATATTGCCGAGCACAAAGAGAGAACACAGGCGAGGTAATTAAAGAAGGATTCATATCAATTGCTGGGCAGGAATCTATAGAATTTTCATTGGCGCCAAACGAGAGGACCAACGTTTATTTTAAGGGTGCTCCTAACACAGTACTCCAGATTACGAACCAATCGACCGATTGGAGCATTCATTTTAATGACTTTGCTGGTAGAGTGCCCACAGAACTCGGAGAATTTACACCTTCTAAAGATGACACCGTAAAACTATCTCTGTTGAAAACGACGTGGGAGAGAATACTTGTTGATATATATAAGGATGGATCGCCCAGCCCCATTACAACACTAAGTCTTTCATTACCGTCGCAGCCTACGGCAGAGTTCAATCTTCAGGCGAGCCAGACCTATGTATTCAAGATATACAACCCCAAGCCAACCGATTTTAACATACATTATTGTCATGAAACTTCTGATGATCTGAAATAGCCAAGTGCCTCTGACCGACTTCAACTCTCGCCGCTTCTGAAAGCAGCCAATTGGATCTAGCTGCTGCGAACGACTCGCAGCAGCTAGATCCCTGTTACAGCCCCGCCTGTCCTGAGTTGGCCAGCAAATGTCGACGCGCCAGCCACAGACTCATAGGGCGAATAACGTGATCACCTGTACCCCTCACCGCCAGAGGTAATCTACAGCGCTTTTGAGACGGATCCCATGTAAATACATGGCTGCCTCACAGATATTCCACGTGTAACAAGCAATAGGGAGGGCTAATTAATTCACGCTTTTACCCGGAAAATACCTTGGCCACAGAGGCACAGAGGCACAGAGGCACAGAGGCACAGAGCAGATTTTGGAATTAATTAGCGCCTCCTGAGGGCGTCGGACATAGTGCCTCCCTCGTTGCGACTCTGGCGGGGCGGGAGTGGAGGAAAGCTCACGCTCCGAAGCAAGGATTTAAATTTGCTGAGGGGCCTCGTTCAAGTTTCCACTAGGTGCCGATTGCGGTAAAGACCTCTGTCCAGATCCGCATTACCCTTCACGGAGTTCCGCTTTCTCGGGATTACGGCCTTAGCCTCTTGTAGCGCAACCAGCTCCCTGACTCTCTCGCTGTTGTAGTCCTTATCCGCGACGATGGCCTCTGCCCATGGGGAGCTTGAAAATCAACACGGGGCCCAACAGGTGATTCATGCTTAATTATGCAATGTCTAGGTTTGGGTCATTGACGCAATACGACCTGCGCATGCAGCTCTCCCTTTCGAGCCTCCAATGTCAGTGATTGCAAGGTGGCGCCGTCCCGTTCGCACTGATCCAGCCAATCAAGCAGGCGATTGGCGTCGCCGCTCACGATGAGCCGCAGTGCTTCTCCGTCGACGTTCATTTCCGTGATATCCAGCCCTGCCGCAGTAGCACTGTCGTTTACTTGCACCGACAACGGGCTGGTGACGACGCTTGCACCGTTGCGCGGTTCGGCGCGCTGGATTTGGGCAGCCAGCTCTGCCTGCTGCAGGTATTGTCGTTCAGCCACATCGAGCCGTTGCCGAGTGGGTTGCCAGATTGAAAAGTAAGCCCCGACCACCAGCACAAACCCGATGAGGAGCACCAGAAGTTCTTGCTCACGATGCGTGATTCGTCTCCAACCCTGCTTCAGGACCAGCCATGCACTGTGGTCCATCATCCATTCTCCAAGGTGAGGGTGGCTTGCACCCGGTTGCCTTGTTTGCTGGCGCTGCCCAGGGTGAGAGACATTGCGCTTTGTTGCCCACGTTCGCGCAGTTGTTCAAGCTCGACGAAGCTGGTGGCGGTCAATTGGATTTTCCAGCCTTCATCCTCCCGAAAATCTATACGCTGCACCTCAACGTTGCTTGCGCCGATCACTTGGTCCGTCAGGCCGACCAGACGGGTGATTTGTGTGTTCTGGCTTTTACCGCGATGACTCTGCAATACCTGGAACTGTGCAGCCAGATCGACGATCCGGCTTTGCTCCGGATATAGTGACTTGAAGCGCTGTTCGCTTTGGGTGTACAAGCTTCGGGCTTCGCGCTCAAGAAAGCGCACACGCGCCTCACTGAACATCGAACTGAGTACTAACATCCCCAACACGGCCGCCGCCGCACCGCGCCACGGTAGGCGCCGACGGCGTCGGCGAAATTCGCCTTGCAACAAGTTGACCGGCTGTCCAGCGGCACCAAGCAGCCACTCATCTATGCCTGTGCGATCCTGCCCCTCGTCTTTCCAGCTCATGTTTTCCGGCAGGCCGGACTTGAGCGTGGCCAAAGACCGGACAGACAGTGCCACTCGCGCCGGCAATGCGCCACCCAGCAGCCATCGATCGAACCAGCGCACGCCATAGGCCTTATCAGCGGGTAGCAGATCGGCGTCGACATGCATCGTACGAACATCGACGGTGTGCTCGTTGAGCAACGCCAGCAATGCCTGGAACCGCGTCCGTTGCACCACTATCACCGGATAACGTTGTTCTCGATCCCGCGCACCGATGCAGATATGCAGCGCCTCCAAGTTCTCCGCCAATTGTTCTTCGATGGCAAACGCCAGGGCCTGCGGTCCGGGCTGGCGTCGCGAGGGCCATGGATCGCTGCGAAACCCGCTGCACATTTCCATCGGCAGCAGCACATCGACGGCTTGCCCGTTCAATTCAACGGCAGCTTCATGTAGGGGCAGTCGGCGTCGCTCGCCGTCGGGTGACCACAGGCAGCACGGCCAATCGGCGGAGGGCGAAACCAGGCCCTCGGCTGTCAGGTAAAGCCAGGTTTTCGTCAAAGGGGCTTACTCTAGGTGATAGTCGGTAGAAAACGGCGCTGATGAACAGTCCAGCGGCCGGTAGCGGGATTACGTTCAATGTCCGAGGCCAGGCGCAGACGACTGTTTCCCCACGCTACATCCACGGTGATTCGGAACCAGCGACTACTGACCCCCAGCCCATGGCTGCCGATGCCCAACCCGGACAACAGTGGATCGCCGGTAAAAGCTTGCACGCTGGCATATGGCGTGCTTGAGCGCTTGTCTATCACCGCCTTGGCCGGTCCGGCTTCCATGCCGTCAAGGGTCATCAGCAGCAATTCCGAAGCAGTGTTGACGTTCAGTTTTGCCTCCCGGGGCAGGAGCACGACCCAAGGTTCCAGGCGTTGCAGTGTTTGGCCGTCGATGCCAGGCAAAAGGCGCAATTGGCTTAACTCCTGTACCAGCCCGACCTGTGGCAACGACAGCTCAGGTAAATTCAGCAATTGCAGCAAGCGCTTCCAGCGACCGAGAGTGAGTTGATCGATCTGACCCTGACCCAGCAGGGCATTGAGGTTCAGGCGCCCGGACAAGTCCTCGACATCGACGTGGACTTCGGCGTCCTCAACCTCAAGTGCGTGTCCGAGCCGAGCCCAGTCCTGGCTCAGACTCACGGGACCGGACGCTGTTATCGCACTGCTTTGCAATATCATCCGTCCCCAGGATTCACCCGCCATCGCCAGCTGACGCAGTTGGACCTGTTGCAACTGCTGGGCACTGCTTTGCAACAGCAGTCGGTGACTGCGCAACATGCCGCCGGTGAGCAGCAACGCCAGACTTAAGACCAATAACACGCTTATCAACGCTACGCCTCGCTGCTGATTCATGGCGACTTCTCCGGCAACGGCAACACGCGACGGATCTGTTCGAAGCGCCCTGTAGACATGATCAGCTCCAATGCCAGCGGTGAGCTGGCGCCCCCTGTCTCGGCATGCCAGCCCCGTTTCGGGTCGAACAGACGCCAAGTCAGGCTGTGTACGTCGTCAAGTAGTTTTTGGTGTTGCACGATGTCGACTCCTTCGCCGCGACTGTCCCGCCACAACGCGCCACCCTTGAGTCGATAGTGCACCGCTTGCCGCTCGCTACGAGGTTGATCCAATGGGTTGCGCCATTGGCTACGCTGCAATTGCAAACCTTGCGGAGTCAGCTTGATAGAGCTGGCAACGGACTGCCATACGTCTCTCTCGATAATCCCCACTGCACGCTGCAAAGCTCTGATTTCACGCTCATGACTCCCGGCACCCTGCTGAGTGCGGACAACGCCATCGAACAAGCGCCAACTACCCAGGCCAAGCAGGGCAAAAATGGCGATGGCAATCACCAGTTCCAATAGGGTGAAGCCCGACTGTCTATTCATCACGGGTGTCTATCCAACCGGTGGTGCGGTGCACGAGCGTCCGGTTCCCTTCAATGCGGACTTGGATGTCGACTTTGAGCAGACGCGGCTCATGGGCCGGGGTTATGTACTGCTCCAGGATCCAATTGCGATGATCAAGGCGTCGCGTCAAACGTTGTTGGCCTAACGCCGCGGCCGATTGCAGGCGCAACTCGCTCAGTTGATTATCCGCCAGCCAAACACCAAATAGACGCGTCTCCAGCCCAGCGCTTTGCCTGAGCACGAATTGACTGGCCGACATCACTGCGGCGGCCAGCGTCGCGAATATAACCATCGCAACCATCACCTCCAGCAACGTGAAGCCCTTGCAGTTGACGGCGACCCCGCGAGACCTGTGATGCTCACTCATCGATCAGCGGCTCAGCCAAGCCGTCACTGAATACCCGCGCCAGGGTCTTACCACCCGCGTGGATGAACAACCGGAACGGACTGATTTCATCGCTGCTGAGCAGCAACAGCTGAGGCGATCCCGGCGCGTCATTGAGCTTGAGCACATGGCGGTCCACTTCAAGCTCAAACTTGAGATCTTCAGGCAACTGGTGCAAGGTCGCCGCAGGGACCCAGTCCAGGGCCTCAAGCCGCAACGCCTGATAAGCGCCTGACTGCATGCGCAAGCCATATTCCTGCCCATCCAGCACCGCCTGTTCACGCAGTTGCTGCACTACGCGAATGAAATCCTGGGCCTGCTGCCGAGCCTGACGCGCCGAGTCCTTGCCGATAGCGAGACCAACGGTGCCTAGCAATACCCCGATCAGGACGATGACGACCATCAGCTCCAGCAAGGTGAAACCCCGGCAATGACGGTACATGTTCACTCAGCCCAATTGCCGATGTCAGCAGCAAACCCGTCTCCACCCGGCACGCCATCGGCGCCGAATGAGTACAGGTCATAGCTGCCATCAAGGGATTTCTGTCCGGGATTGAGGTACTGGTAGGGTGTGCCCCAAGGGTCGATCGGCAAGCTTTTGAGATAGCCCTGAGGGTTCCAGTTTCTTGCCGCGGGTGTGCCGGAGGGGCGTTTGTTCAGCGCCTCCAGGCCTTGTTGGGTTGTAGGGTAGTGAAAGTTGTCCAGGCGGTACATTTCCAGGGCCGTGGCAATCGCCTGGATATCGGTCCGGGCGGCCGTGCCCTTGGCTTGATCGGGTCGGCTCATGAACTGCGGCACCACAATGGCACCGAGGACGCCGATGATGACCACCACCACCATGATTTCGATCAGGGTAAAGCCACGCTGATGACGTACAGGCCGTTTGTTTTGAAGTTTCATGGATCAATTCACCAATTGGTTGAGGCTCAGAATAGGAAGCAAAATGGCCATGACGATCAGCAGCACGACGCCTCCCATCACCACCAGCATGGCCGGTTCAAACAGGCTCACGACCAGCGCGATGCGTGCTGCGAGGTTGGCTTCCTGCTGTTCGGCGGCGCGAGCCAACATGTTGTCCAGTTCCCCCGCGCGTTCGCCGCTGGCGATCATGTGCAGCATCAGCGGTGGGATGTCGCCACTTAGCTGCAGGCCACGAGTCAGGGTCCCACCCTCGCGGACCGAACGGGCGACATCGGCCATGCGGGCACGGATAGTCAAGTTGCCGATCACCTGGGCGGCGATGTGCAGGGCATCCACCAAAGGCACCGCACTTTTACTGAGGATCGCCAAGGTGCTGGCGAAGCGTGCCGCTTCCATCGTGCGCAGCACATTGCCCGCCACGGGAAGCTTCAGGAACAACCGGTGCCAGCGCAGTCGCCACGTTGGCTGGCGCAGGCTCCAGCGCCACAGCCCGACCATTCCGGCCAGCGCGCCGAACATCAGCAGACCATAACGGCGCAACCCGTCGCTCAAGGCGATCATCGCCTGGGTAAGCCACGGTAACGGTTGGCCGCTATCGACGAAAATCTTCACCACATCCGGCACCACATAGCCCAGCAGGAAGCTGACAATCGCAACGCACGCCAGCATCAGGATCAGCGGATATACCAATGCCAATTGAATGCGCTGACGCGAGGCCTGTCGTGCCTCGGTATAAGACGCCAACTGTGCAAGCACTTGGCCCAAGTGGCCGGACTGTTCGCCGGCTGCGATGGTGGCGCAGTACAATTCGGTAAAGGCCTGAGGGAATGCGCCCATTGCGGTCGCCAGAGCATGGCCTTCCATCACCCGGCTTCGTACTGCTGCCAGCAGGCCAGCGACGCGCCGCTTCTGGCTCTGTTGGGCAACTGCACCCAAGACCTCTTCAAGAGGCAGCCCGGCCTGGATCAGGGTGGAGAGCTGTAAGGTCAGCAGCGCCAGGTCGGCTGAACTCAAACGTACCCCGACTCGCCGGGACCCCGTTGTCAGTTGCTCCCTGACTTCCAGCAATTCGCTGGGTAACAAGCCACGCTCGCGTAGCAACTGCCTCGCATGGCGAGGGCTGTCGGCTTCCACCCGGCCCCTACAGCGGCGGCCACGGGCATCTTCCGCCCGATAGTCGAAGGTCGGCATGGCGCTAATCCTCTTGAGTGATGCGTAGCAGTTCATCGACACTGGTCAGGCCTTCCAGAACTCGCTGGCGCCCATCCTGAAACAGGCTGCGGGAGGTCTTGCGCGCTTCAAGAGCCAGCGCCTGTTCGGTGGCGCCCTGATGAATCAGTTCCGACAACGCAGCGCTGACACTCACCAATTCATAGATACCGAAGCGCCCGCGATAACCTTTCTGGCATTGATCGCAACCCTGGGCCTTGAACAACCGTGGCGCGGCACCGGCTTCGAGCCCAAGGCGCCGACAGGTGGTGACGTCGGCAACATAGGGGGTCTTACAGGATGGGCACAAGGTCCGTAACAACCGCTGCGCTACGATTCCGGCCAGGGATGATGCCAGCAGATAGGCATCCACGCCCATGTCCACCAGTCGCGTGACGGCACCGACGGCGCTGTTGGTGTGCAAAGTCGAGAGCACCAAATGCCCGGTCAGGGAGGCCTGGACCGCGATTTCGGCGGTTTCTCGATCACGTATTTCACCAACCATCACCACATCTGGGTCTTGGCGCAAAATGGCCCGCAAGCCACGGGCAAAGGTCATGTCGACTTTCGGATTGACCGGCATCTGGCCGATGCCTGGCAGGTGGTATTCGATAGGATCTTCGACAGTAAGGATATTTCGAGCCTGGTCGTTGATGCTACTCAGCGCCGCATACAGGCTGGTGGTTTTTCCCGAGCCGGTGGGGCCGGTCACCAACACGATGCCGTGGGGTTTTCCGAGCAATTGGCGCAAGCTGGTCAGGGTGTCGTCGGGCAGGCCCAGGCGCTGCAGATCCAGGCGCCCGGCCTGCTTGTCGAGCAGGCGCAACACCACGCGCTCGCCATGGGCCGAAGGCAGGGTCGAGACCCGTACATCGACTTCGTGGCCCGCCAGTCGCAGGGCCATTCGCCCGTCCTGGGGCACACGCTTTTCGGCGATGTCCAGACGTGCCATGACCTTGATCCGCGACACCAGCAAGTTCGCCAACTCCCGGCGCGGACGCAGCATTTCCTGTAACTGACCGTCGATT
Organism: Pseudomonas sp. SJZ078; assembly: GCF_007828255.1. Lineage (NCBI taxonomy): Bacteria > Pseudomonadati > Pseudomonadota > Gammaproteobacteria > Pseudomonadales > Pseudomonadaceae > Pseudomonas > Pseudomonas sp. SJZ078. Next base: position 10,676 of record NZ_VIUG01000047.1, read on the forward strand.
CGCATGCGCACCAAAAGATACTTCTCGAAGGTCTCCAGATGCACGTCCGAGGCATGCTCGCGAACCGCTTCGCTGAGCAGGGCATTGATCAATCGGATGATCGGCGCGTCGCCCTGCTGTTCCAACAGATCGGCGGTCTGTGGCACCTGGTCGACCAAGCTGAGCAGGTCCAGTTCCTCATCCAGGCCTTGGGCGACCTGCTCGGCGGCGCTCTGCCCCTGGCGATAGACGCTGGCCAGACGTGTGGCGAACTGAGCCGGCTCCAAGACCAGGATCGGTAGCTCCATGGCGCACAAGCGCCGGGCTTCGGCCACCGCCGTCAACGGTGTGTCCTGGCGCACCACCAAACTCATCGCCGAACCTTCGCCATCGAGCAGCACACCGAAGCGTCTGGCGAAACCGAAAGGCAACGGTGCTTGTGCGTCACTCATTGATCACCCGATTTCTGCCGACGCAGTTCCGTCGTTGGCCCATCAACCGGGGGCTCGAACAACTGACTGGCCTCCCGAGGCAGCAGCAACGAATTACTCTGCCGCGCTCCCGGTTTGCTCAGTTCCCGCAGTGCGTGATACCGCCCGCGGCTCACGTCGGCCAGATCTTCTTTGCTGCGTACGATGGTGGGCCGTAGGAACACCATCAGATTGCTTTTGGTCTGAGTGTCCCGGGTCCAACGAAACAGCGCGCCCAGATAGGGAATGCTGCGCAGCAGCGGCACGCCGCTTTCCTGGGTACGAACGCTGTCGCGAATCAGGCCGCCGATCACGATGATTTCGCCATCGTCCGCCAAGATGGTGCTTTTTAAGGCCCGTTTGTTGGTGATCAGGTCCGAGGAGTCAACGCCGGAGACCGAGGGTGCGATGTCTGAGACTTCCTGTTCTACCTCAAGGCGCAAAGTCGAGCCTTCATTGATGAAGGGCTTGATCTTTAGGCTGATACCGACGTCTTTGCGCTCCACGGTGGTGAATGGGTTTTCGGAACCGCTGCTATTAGTGGCGTAGGAGCCAGTCTTGAACGGAACGTTCTGGCCGACGATGATTTCCGATTCCTGGTTATCCAGAGTCAGCAGACTCGGTGTGGAGAGCAGATTACTACGGGTGTTGCTGGCCAACGCCGAAATCAGCGCACTGAAACGATCGCTGCCCAGACGCAGGAGCGCCCCTTCCGGCGCGGTTTTCTCGCCCTCGAACGTTAGGCCCCCAACAATTGGAATGTCGGTGCCGGGAAAGTTGATGAGGCCCGTTGCGCTTCCTGTATTCAGGCCCCACTGGATACCCAGCGCTTCGGAAATATCGCCGGAAATCTCAACGATGGCGGCATGAATGAGCACTTGCGCACGGGGCTGATCCAGTTGGCGGACGATGTTCTCGATGGTTCGCACCTGGGCCGGCTCGGCGATCAGTACCAGGGCATTCTGGCTTTCGTCGGCCTTAATCATGAACGAGGTATCCGAAGGCTTTTCTCGTGCCCCAGGCACTGCCTGCGTTACCTTGTTATCCTGTCCGACGGCATCCAGCACCTCGGCCAATTGCTTGGCGTTACTGTGGCGCAGGCGGATGACTCTCGCGTTGTCTTGGGGGGCGGTTGCCGGTACGTCCAGAGTCCGGGCCAGCTCGACTAGACGTTGTCGTGCCGCCAGAGTACCGATAATCACCAGCCGATTACTGCGGGGATCAGCAATGAGCGTACCGATGGCATCACCGTCACGCTTGCTACCGGAGGCCTCCATTACAGGGGCGATATCCGAGACCTGGGCATTGCGCAATTGCACCACCGTATGGTTCCGGTTGGCGCCCGAATCCAACTCCCGGACCACCCGGGTAATACGTCGCACATTGGCTGCGGTATCGGTCACTACCAGCGCGTTGGCCGACGCCGAGGGGCCGAGATAACCGTTGGTCGATACCAGTGGCCGAACCAGCCCGGCGATGTCGGCGGCAATACTCGATTGAAGTGCGATGACCTGCGTGACGAACTGCGACGGTGTGGCGCTTTTTGCATCGTTACCGGCGCGTGTCTTGGCATCGCTAACCGGGGTGATCAGGATCCGCTCGCCTTCGTCGATCACCGTGAAGTTGTGTGCATCGAGCACCGAATAGAACAACCGACGTACACCTTCGCGGTCCAATGCCTCGCGGGACATGATGGTAATACGCCCCGACACCCGGGGATCAAGCACCACAGTCTTGCCCAGAATCGTTGAGAACTCCTCGGCCACGTCACGCAACTCCGCATTATTCATCGCCAGTTGCCAATGAGCCTCTTCGGCCCGCAGCGAACCGTGGATCGTCAGTGGGCAAACCACGGCAAGGCCGAACAGGACGCGCGATACGCGGCCCCGAATAAAGCTGTTCATGAATTTTTCACTCTGATTGCCCGGCCACCGGGCGTATGTATTGCGAAGAATAAGGCACAGTCTGGCGCCCGACTTCAGGACCTAGCTGACGCAGCAAAGGTTGGCCTATCTTTTTCAGGGCCAGTTTCTCTTCCCGTCCGTTGCGCCACAACAGCACATGGGTGGCCTCGACCCGGCGTAGCACACTGCCACCGGGCAAGCGTTCACCTACCTGATATATCCGCGTGCTCGTAGCGTCAGCCAGTAAAGCCCGCGATAACCCCTGGTCCGAGACGAAGCTGGCTTGCAAGGTGATTGGTTCGGCACTGGATAATTGGGCCTCTTGAGGCGTCAGGCCGAGCACGGTTGCCACGGCTTGCACGTTGAGTGGAACGCGAGACTGAGGGATCGCCGGGGCGGCGACCACCGGCACCCGGCTGGGCAGTTCCTGACGAAAGCGCCATTCCCGCTCCGCCAGGAACCCTCCGTACAGCAGAGGCACAAGCACCAGCAACGCCTTCGGCAGATGGTGGCCGGACCAGTGCAAGAAAATCATCTTGGCGCTCACTGGATGAGTGCGTTCGGAAATTTCCTGAATGACATCCGCCGCAGTACCCCGCGCCCCGAAGACTCATGCCAGACCACCGCACAGATATGCAACGCGACGAGCATCGCCAGTGCCATACAGGACAAGATATGGATCTTGAAGGCCAATTCGGTCAGTCGCAGGTCCTCCAACGGCTGGGGAATCTGTAAGAGGCCGAACATTTTGATGGAAGTTGTCATCATCAATATGCCGGTCACCAGCACGAGACTGATGGTCAGGTAAATTATCGCGTGAACTGCCTGGGCCAAGCATGTTTTAAATGAAAACACCTTCCCGCGAATGTCCAACTCGGAAAAAAGCCGCCACGCAAACAGCGGAATGAACAGAGTTGTCAGGGACACATTGAGCGAGCCGACCCACTGTTTGGTTGAAGTGGACACCGGACTGTAAGCCACATAAAAGCCGGACATCAGCGTCCATAAAATAATAATGGCTGATACCCAGTGCAGCAGTATCCGTCGTTTGAAATAACCTGAAAGCATCATCACTTGCTACTCATTTGAAGGCTTCAGGCAACCCTGCGGACCGCCTGAAGCCCTGCCTGTCAGGACTTACAACTTGTCCCAAGCGTCTTGCCAATTGGAACCGATACCCGGCTCATAGCCGTTAGCTGTTCCGCTAAAGGTCGTGCACCAGCCGGAGTAAGGAAAAGGTTTGCATTGGAAGACTTCACCCGTCTTCTCTTGCAGTACTTTCGTACCTTCGAGGTAGCCTTTGATGCCATCCGGGAACACAAAATCGTATTCGGTACCCGCGGCTTCACCGGTTAGGATGACGCTGGCGGTATCCTGGCGGGTAGTCCGGCCATCGACAGTGGTGCCCGTCAGCGTCAGGGTATGAGCTCCTGGTGCGCTGCGAGCATCCAGTTTCAACGGGCTGTTGCCGTCGCCCACGGTCTGAGTCAGCGCACCGACCTGTTTGTTCTTTTCATCGAACAGGGCCGCTTCCAGATTCATCTTGCGGGTACTCTGCACAGAGAATTCCAGACTGGTGTTGCCCTTCACAAGTTCGTACTCAGGCTGCAGGGAAGCAATCTCCAGGCGAGCGCCGGTGTCTTCCTTCATGTCCAGTTGTACTTCATAACGGCTTACGCCAGTTTCTTTCTGGGCGTACAAGCTGTTCGTACCCTTGACTGGTGTAATGTTGCCTTCGTCGTCACGGACGCCCGCGCGGATGTCGGCATGCGCCTTGTTGATCGCTTCGGCCAGTTTGAACGACCAGTTCCCAGGCTTGCCTTCTTCAACATTGTCGATGCTGATTTCCACACTGTATGCGCTGCTTTCGCCGCTGGCGGTGAAGGCACGGGCCTTGACTTTGTCACCCGTCAGCAGTGGGGCCGAAGGCGCGATGCTGCCCACCGCCGACCAGCCGCCCGGCAGTGACGCTTCGGCGAGAATGTTCACGTCCGTCACATTGTGGAAGGCCATAGAGGTGTCCTCCACGGTCCAGATCGCCAGAATCACGTGCTGGCCTGTCTTGTTGTCGGGAATGACGCAGTTATGCGGGGTACCCGGTTCTGGCTTCTCACCACCGCCATCGATCTCACAGAACGGCGTGCTTTCGAACGAGGCGCGCGAGAGCGCCTCGTTCGGGTTCCAACCTTCGCGAGTGATGAAATATTCATGTTTGGTGGCCGGGTGTACCGCGGTGTATTGCCATTTGAAAGCAATGTTACGATCTTTGATTTCAGTCATCTGCCAGCGAGTGGCTGTTTGGACGTCAAGGGCGGAAAATCGCTCGTTACCGCCGCTGGCGATTTTTCCGTCAATAGGACCTTGCCCCGGAGCACCACCTTGGCCAGCAGGAAAGCCTTTGTAGGTTTCGCCCACGCTCTGCGGTTCGTACTGCGCACCACCGCAGTCTTTGTTTTCGCCTTTCTGGCACATCAATGCGCGTGAAGGAGGCACTTCGAGGTAACCATGAGCGGACGCGCCGTGAGAGGCAACGATGGCTGATAGCAGGAGCAATGACGAAGCACACCCAGTGAATGTACTTCTCTTAACGGCGTTGTATTTCATAGTAAGTTCCAAACTACTCATCAAGATTGAGCGACGAAACATCGTCGGCCTGGGTGAGTGCATAGGATTGTTCTACGCAGCCCCGCCGCAGGTGCCAGAACCTTACAGAGACACTAGGGTTTTCTATGTAGGAAAAATCCCCCTGAGTTGAGGGATTTTTCTCTGGTTATTCCTACGGGTTCTTAAAAGTCATCAGTCAAAGATTTGATGAGCCAGGGGAGTTTGTGTGAAAAAAGTAAGCGTTCGGGCAATACACGCTGCTCACCAGTTTTATATTTGATCAAGGTGATGTGCTCGCCGAATTTAAACTTACTATGCCCCGGAAGAATCATACCGTTTGACAAACCTACGCTCGTCGACCGTGTAACCTTGCTGCTGATAAAAAGTGTGAGCCGGTATTCGGTGGTCACTGCTAGTCACCTCAGCCCGGACGCAAAGTTGCTCTGTAAAAAACGCGTCAGCAGCGGAAATAGCATTGCCCCTACTCCTTGTCCTCGGAAGTCATCATCAATGACAAGGGAGGTAATGCGTCCGAGCCTACCCGGCTGATGAAACAGTTCAAGTACGTGTAAGCTTATGACGCCGATAATATTTTTACCGTCTTGTGCCAGCAGCACGGTATCGCGAGCGCTAAATTCTAAAGCCTCAAGCTTATCTCGGATTAGCTTTGGCGAGGTTTGGTAGCCTAACTGGCCTAGGAGTTTGGACACCGATTCTGCATCGGTTAGTAAGGCTTTTCGAACTTTCATATTGTTCTCAACTGGGTATTGCACAGGCTTGCCCACCATTCGTATTCGACTTGACCTATCGTTTGCATTGGACTTGACCAGCACACTTGGTGACTGAGACCGGCAGAAAGCGACCCAAAGCCGTCAGTCGACCTGAGGGCATAGGTTAGATGATTTGAACCAGAGGACTGCGGAGTCGACATGAACATGCTTCTGCTTTTGAGGCAGGAAGGGCGTATCAAGCGTGCCCAACGCTATCGAGACCCAGTCGGCAAACTTACCTTCAGATCGTGGCCAGAACAGAGTCGAACCGCAGTCCATGCAGAACTCGCGTAATACCGTCTCTGACGAAGCATAAGTTTTAATGCTGGTGGAACCGCGAAGTATTCGAAGCGCGCTACGCGGAATGCTGCCGTACGAAGCGAATGCTGCCCCGTGACCTTTGCGACACTGGTTGCAATGACAATGACTCACTGCTTTTGGTGAGACGAGTAGCTCGTAACTAACGGCAGCGCATAAGCAGCTTCCTTGGTATACCTGTGTCATAGCTGTTCCGTGCAGGTGAATAACGCCAGCGTAATCGTCCCAGTCCAATCAGTCGATCGACCGCTATTGGCCGATTTCGTTGAAGATACGAACAGATGGGCAAGTGCAACGCAAATGCTTGGTCAAGAGGAGTGCAATTCCCCACCTGTAGTGACACACCTTTTGGCCACTACGTCGGTCGCCAGTGATCGGGTAACAATCGACCAATCTCACTCGCCCGCTGTGTCGGCAGCCGTGTCAGCACATCTTTCAGATAGGCATACGGATCATGCCCGTTCATGCGTGCCGACTGGATCGGACTCATGATCGCCGCCGCCCGTTTGCCACTGCGAAGCGACCCGGCAAACAATCATCTGCTCAATTAATCGGGTCTTAAGTTGCTCGGTATCCAACTCCATCTCAAAGCCATGGTGAATTCCTGGACAGTGCGACTTGCCTTGGTTCAACCGACGAGCTGCCAGCCAGATGCCAAGCCCATCACGCACCAGGACTTTCATACGAGTGGCGCGGCGGTTGGCGAACAGATAAGTGCAGCGCTGCTTTGCCGTACCTCCCCCGACCACCCAGCCAACGCGGTCTCGGTACCCGCTTGCATGTCCATCGGTTCGGTGGCAAGCCAAATGTATCGATACTAATCACCGGGCAAGTATATCGGCCGAACTCTGAAGATGTGTTCGCCGGCCTCTTACATATGAAATATCTTATGCGATCCATAAACCCCACCTACCGTATGGCCATGGTATGAAGTCAGCTATCTAAGTCGGATTCATGCTCCACTTGAGTTCTTACCCCAAATAACCGGTCGGCTACCTGCCGACCGCGCACCAGCCCTTCAGCCGTCAACCAAATCGACTTGTTCTTGTTTACCGGATTGTTGATGAAACCCTGTTCATGCAATCGGCTCATGGTCTCGAAGTCGAACCCTTTCCAAGCATTGCCGTTATCAAAACTGAAGGTTGCCAACAGGGCAAGCACGGCTTCCTCAATCAGTTTATCGTCGTATTCCATGATCGTTGCTCCACTCGTATTCTTTAAACTCACCGTAAACCCCATCAGCCATTAAGATGGATAGCGCGTTTAACTATGCGATACCGGTGAGCAGTTCCAGGGCAGTAAAGCTTCGTAATCCTCAACCGAAGAAGCCGTCGTCAGCCACGCATAGGGGTCTTGGCCGTTGGCTTTAGCTGTCTCGACCAAACTGTAAAGTTGAGCGCTGGCCGTCGCGCCTTTTGGCGTGTCGCCAATTCTTGCGCCCGATCACGAAGGGCCGGATCGCACGCTCGGCGGCGTTGTTGTCGATCGGCAAGTCACCGGCTTCGGTGTAGCGCACCAACTTGATCCAGTTGCTGGCCAGGTGGCTGATGGCTTTGCCCAGTGCATTTTGCGCCGTCACTTGTGGCTGGGCTTTCTCCAGCCAGGCATGCAACTGCGCCAACACTGGCAGACTGTTATGCTGTCGACTTTCATGGCGATGTTCATCGCCGACTTCTTTTAAATCTCGCTTGATACCGTACAGCTTGTTGATCAGATTCAGGGCGATATCCGCGCGCGCGGTCTTGCCTTTGGGCTGCACCTTTTGCGCCTCGACAAACTTGCGTCGCGCATGTGCCCAACAGCCTAAACGCTCGACACCGGACTGCGCGCCCAAAGCGTTGTAACCGGCGTAATCATCGGTCATCAGGTAGCCGCGATAGCTTTCGAGGCGCGACACAACCTCCTGCACCCGGCTGGTCGAGTAGTCAAACAAGATAACGGGTGTTCGCCGCACTGGATCACCCAGCGCGCCAAGGTTTGGCGTGGAATATCGACGCCGTGGAGGCCCAGCACTTTTTCGAAGCGGTGCAGTGGCAGGCCATCGACGTATTTGGTCGTCAGCAACATCACCAACACATCAGGTCTGATGAGATCAACATTTTCATCAATGAGACGCAATGTCCACATTTATTGTACGGAGAAATGGTATACCTAAAATAAAAATATTTTTTGGTAAATATTTCATATTTTTGTTTCTAGACTACGCTCGTTACGTAGATTGAAACTGCAATCTGGTATGGACGATTGAGTAAATTATGGAGAGAATCATGAATTGCTATAAGCTTGCTATGAGTAGTATTTTTGTTTTCTCTAGCTTGTGCGCCTCTGTGCAGGCAGCGGAAAAAATTATCGAAAAAAAGTCGCCGGAAATCATGCATGGTACATCGGAGAGTCCCCCTTCACGACAATACTATTGTTATTCGCAGCAGGACTATGGCAATGGTAGTGGCGGCATTAAGAATGCCGCTTGCAAAAAATCCTTTGAGGACGCGGGTGATGAAGATTGGAAGCGTGCCAGGCTATTTAATAACTGGAATGCTTATTCCCAGAACCTTGCAAACTCTCAGACCCCGACCAAGCCAAAAGACCTTGTCCCTGATGGAAAACTTTGTTCTGCCGGGTTAGCGGATTATGACAGTATCAACGATCGCAATGATGCTTGGCACACCACAGACATGGATATAAAGGAGGGACGTGTTCAATTGACTTATATCGCCAGCCAGATGCACGATCCAAGCAAGTTTAGGGTTTTTTTGACTGATCAGGATCACCTGCAATGGGATGCGCTTAAGGAGTCACCGGATGTTAAATGGGAACAGGCGCCGGACAGTAAAAATAAAAGTATCGTTCCAGGTCGTTATAATTTAGATGTTAAGCTTCCTGATGGGTATGTCAGCGGCAACAAAGCGATCCTATTTGTCATGTGGGAACGTAATGAGGATCCGGCGCGTGAGACCTTTTTTAGTTGTAGTGATGTGATTATGAATTCTCGCGATTAAAGGTGTGATTAAGATTTACGCGTTAATTGTGCGGGCGCTTTGGCGCCCATTTTTTTAAAGAGGCTCGGAGGTTGCAAATTTAGTGGTTTCCAGCTGTGTACAAATCCAGGCTATGGATGCGTTGGAAGGCAATGGGCTGGCTTTGCACAGCCAGGTTTGCCCTTTGTGATCGACTATTTGCGAGTAGAGAGGTAGGCGCATGCATCCCCAACATTCCTTCGCTGGAACTTTGAAAAAATCCGGACTAAACTAATGCGCGGTTAATTTATTTTTGGTGAGGGGTGAGCACAACGTTTTGCGATGTCATAATTAGTTCCAGCCTGGACAAACAGCGTTTTCGATCATTGCCAACTATGCGGTTTTTCTTGCGAATATATCATTTTGGATTTTTATCTGTAAGCGTCCAGCCAGCACACCTTCCGAACTCCAGCATTAAGGGCGAGGAAGGTGTGTTCGCCGTCCCCTTACTGCCGATGAAATATGCGATGCGCTAAATAGTCTCGACCAAGAGATATTCATCAAATGGCGAATTCCCCATTGAGCTTCATCCTTGCGAAGATGATATGGCAACGAGGTATTGGCAACGCCGATTAAGTGAGGACAACACTGTAATTGCATCCGAACCCGCGTCTGCGATGCTGGCAAGCAAGCGCCCTCAGACATAGCAGCACTACGTCACCGCTATAGTATCATACAGACCTTGTTGGGTGCCGCCGCGTAGGGTGCGTAAAGCCGGCATCGAGTCGACTAGCAAGATGTACAAATAGATTTCGTCTATTGTGATTCGGTCTTCTGTGCAGCTATTCTTGCAGCACCAACATTTCCATTTCCGAAATATCGGAAGTATAAGCGATCCAACTGTAACTGAGCATTCTCTATGGCATCACACAGCTCTTCCAATTCATCATTGGACAACATGTTGGCTTCTTTGCGCTTAGACGCTAAAAACTCTATCGATAACGCCCGTGAAAAAAGTGTACAAGCTTTCGCTATATTTGCTGAGATTTTCTGTTCCTCAGTGTGCATATGCAGTTCCCTTGGCAAGGTGGTAATAACGGCACTCAATAGGTCGACCAGCGCCAATCATCTCATCGAACATCTACTCTAGCAGCCTGTTGCACAACATGTGACAAAATGCTGTGACCACATTAGTACACCAGAATCTCAATTACAAGCCATGTAGAAACGTTGAAGGTGTTGCTTGTCAGCGATCAAGATACGTAGCGTGTTTTTTAGCATGATTACAACCTGTAAGGACTATCGGCATGGTGTGAGTTGTATTTAAAACCAAATTTAAATAGGGGCCTACTATCTAAAGATGACAGTTACGATATGCGTAATATGTAGGTCGAGTCCTGCATTCTTGTAGGAAATTTCCCTGAGTGCGATCTCGCTTGTTCAAGCGGGCTCAGTGGTTGTTCAATTGATATTCGCGATACTGCTCATAGGGCGAGAGTAGACGAAGCCCCCCTTATCACTAAAGGTGTATGCCAAACTTGGCCTATTCATCTTCCCCTGTTGCAGGGCGGACATTTCATGAAGGAGTTACTGAGCAGCATTCATTCCTCATCGCGCTCGCGATTTCATTCTGAGCAGCAGAATCGAGCTTGATTCGTAACCGAACCATAAACTGCCTACCTACGGATGGGATAACGGTTTATCGTGGCATTTCCGGTGAGCAATTCCACGGCAATAGTGCTTTCGTAGTCAGCTACCGACTGCGCATGCGGCAGTCGCTCCAGTACGTGGCGCAGCCATGTATAAGGCTCTTGGCCGTTGACCTTGGCAGTTTTGACCAAACTATAGATCTGGGCACTGGCCGTCGCGCCTTTGGGCGTGTCGCTGAATAGCCAGGCCTTACGACCGATCACAAACGGCTTTATTGCGACGCGCATGGGCCATGCGCACTGGATCACCCAACGCGCCAGCGTCCGGCGCAGTATCTATGCCATGTTGACTCAACACCGTTTCGAAACGATGCAGTGGCAGGCCATCGACATACTTGGTGGTCAACAACCTAGCCAATACGCTCGGGCTGGCCATGCTCTTTTCGATCAACTGGGCGGGATTGTCAGCGGTGACCGGGGCAACTTCACAACCCCGGCAACCGTAGACTTTGCGGATGTATCTGATGATCCGGATCTACATCGGCACGATATCCAGCTGTTCGCTGGTTTCTTCACCGATCACATGCTTTGCGCAACCGCAGGCACAGGTGGATGACTTCGATATGTGGCATGTCAGCCAACGGTGGCCTGCGCTTGCCACGGCGCGGAGCTGGAGCAACCATTTCGCAGACTGAAGCGTCGGCTCGCTTTCAGGCTCGTTGAACAGCGCCAGTTGCGGGGTATTGGGCTCGACCGTTTGTTCTGATTTGCGCCCGAACAAGCAGTCGCGCAATAGCTTGATCTGTTCGTTCAAATCGACGATGTGGCCTTCATGGGCTTCCAGAACTTGGGCTGTTTTTGCTTGGCGAGTCAGTGCCTCAAGCAACAACTGCTTGAGCAGAACAGGATCATCAGAAAGGTAATCGGGCAGGAAAACCATCGCCCGGATTATACCGGTTCAGGCGACGAAACGAGGCGTCAAAACCTGATGAGTACGATTGCGCCAGAGATCAAAGCCGTCGAGCAGCCAGTTCAGTTCTTGCACCGTCAACTCGATCGCCTCGTCGGTGGCGTCGGGTGAAGTTTTAAAACATCCAGACTCAAGGCGCTTGAGCCAAAGGCAAAAGCCGTTGCGCTCCCAATACAACACCTTGACCCGATTGCGGTGTCGATTCAGGAAAACAAAGAGCACAGGGTCAAACACCGCGACTTTGATACCGAGTCGACCAACGCAGCCAGGCCATCGATGGATTTTCGAAAGTCTACCGGCTTTGGGTAAAGGTACACTTTTTCAACGCGAGCATTGGGACGCATCATGGTGATGGGCTCCTGATCGAAATCGGGAGCACTGCATCCGTTGTCAGCTATTCGCTTGGAATGCGGGGTTTATGGATCGGATATGATCGAAGAACTTCTCCAAATCAAACTCCACGCACCAGCGGTGAGCCGTCGCCACATGGGCGCGGGCTGTTTCGATGGCTTGATGAGCGCTTCTGCACGGACGAAAGACGTAGCTGTACTCCGAGAACAGAGGATCGAAGTTCGGCGTGAGCTGCAGCAGAGCCTGTTGGATCAGGCGATCCATGACACAGGGAATGCCCAACTGCCGTGTTCCACCTTTGGGTTTGGGGATTTCGACGGTGCGTACACCTTGCGGGTGATACTCACCGGCCAGCAACCGAGTCTTGAGGATCGGCCAATATTGTCTCGTGTAGTCCGCCAATTGCTCCACCGTCATGCCATCGGCACCCGGTGCGCCCTTGTTGCTGACCACACGTTGATACACACGCCGCAGGTTACCGGTGCAAGCACCCGCTCCTTCAGCGTGTCCGGCTCCGCGTTCGTCCACGTCACAGACGCCGCCGATGTCTGCGCACTACCAGCCGCAAGCCCCGGATTCCGTCCGGGACTTGGGGTTATAGCCCTCTTGAGGAGAGATTTCTGCTTTTTTCGACATTCGACGAGATTCTGACGCCTATTGGCGACATAACCTGATCGGCTACGGCTTCGGTTGAGTTCTGCACGCTCATCCCGTCGCCTATCGACGCTCGATAGCACACTGGCAAGCGCATAGTTCGCGCGACCTTTCTGCTTATGCCTGTCGGATTTACGTCACAGTATTCTGTGTAAGTATTGGGCTTCGATGATTTGGGCCGTCTAACCCCGCTGCGCCGCCTCTATCCGCTTCCTGTTCGTCAGGCCAGCATTTTGCCTCGGGCTTCCTTCGGATTCGCAGTCACCCGCGACACCCTTGCTTGCCTCTGGGCTAACACTTCCTCTTGCCGGGTGCGCAGAGGACTTCCAAGTCATCAGCGTGGCCACCACAGCCAAGCTGGTTGCGCTTGCGCGCAACGCGCCATACCTGGCGCACCCAAAGAAAAACCCGCTTTCGCGGGGTTGTCGAAGTCAGAGTTCGTCGCAATGGTCGCGCAGAGCCGTAGCATTGAACAATTAGCCGAAATGCGTGCGGCGCCGGATGCGTCGAATGAAAATGCAGGCCACGAAGGCGCGCGGTCTCGGGTCTTCAGCTCCTTGTCGATCGTACTGTTCACCGGCAGCCGTTACTTTACCGATATCATGACTCACCTCGATGCTGCTCGTTGTGTAATTGGATAAGAATAGGCCCTCATATACTCGTACTCGCTATCAAGGGCAGTACTAATGTAGGTTACGTCGATATCTTCAACGTTCTTATCGGTAGGCTTTAAGAGTGGGTAGGTATGGCCGACCAGATACAAATCATTACCTAACTTCATCCTAAAACCCGCGAGGCCAACAGATGAACCATTCACATAGTAATAGGCATCTCCCAGATAAACGCCACTGATATTTTTAAAGATCGCAACTGTATTCTCCAGCATGGTTGCTGGAAAAAAAACCCCCCCTCCCGTGCCACAAAATGGGTACTCTGCCCGCGCTTGAGCGCCCTTATTGTTTTTATTCTTTGTAGTCAAAAAGTCACGATTATTAACTGTCTCCATACAGCTCGTTGGCGGTATTTGACCAACCACCAGCTTCGTCGGAGGTAACTCGATCCCGCCCTTGCGGGCAGATAATAAAATGTCAGCGCCAGCTAACATGGCAAGGTCAACATATAAACTAAATATACCCTCAGTAGAGCTTTGTTGTAAATCTAGAATATCCCCATTGCTTCTTGTGGCGCTTATGGTATAAGAGGCTTCCCCTGCGGGGAGCCCGAGGAGCTTGCCCGCAATCACGGAGTCCGTTGTAGATAGGACAGTGGAGGTGCATACAACGGGTCCAGCCGTAGTAATAATCTCTGCTATATTGTTACAGATCTCGATATCAACTGGAATGCGTTCTTGATCGACTGCTAATACTATTCCAGATACCAGCCCTGCTGTCGCCAACAAAAAAATAGGTATAACACTGTCCATTTAAATCTCCTGTTTACTTTGTGTGCGCTTTACTGTGCGACTTTAAGGTCGCAGTGTCAATTTTTTGGTTGACCTACACTCAGCCTAGCCCAGTTTGTTTTACCGCCTCTCTCTGTTGAGGGAGGATGACCGTCAGTATTAGTACACCTTGCTCTCATGCCAACTCAGGTCGTCTGCCACCTGTTTGCGAAAATCGGCAAAAGACTGCATGGCATCCGTTTTTTAATAAATCATATAAACGCAGACGATGAGATTGATTCATGACGAACTCCTATCCTTGTTAGCCCAATAAAGTTATTGAATACTTGCCATATCCAGTCATGTTGCTTTGTTGAAACTGGTCCACTTCCACGCTAGCGTGGCCCAATAAGTCTGTGGTGGCGCCTGGAAAAAATGATTGAGGTAGGGCCAACGCGCATGGATTTCGGCTACACGACATCCAGATAAAGCCGGCACGATAACAAGCCCCCAGATCATCCAGTGATCTCTCCTCTCGTCATAGACAACCCGTCGGAAAGCAGCATTAGTAGAGCTTCGGCGACAGTGCCAGCCGAGATAAGCAGGTCTTCTTTGACCTCTATTACCACTGCACAAATATCAATTTCCGTTTCGCGGAGTACGAGACTATCAGGGCTGAAATGTCTACCGCGATCATGTCGGCCCGACTTGGTTGCGATTTTTTGACTGGTAGGTCGTTGCCTTTGAGGTTGCAGCGAAATGGACTGCTGGAAGTAGAGCCTTTCGAGATCGCATATCAATCAAAACGCTAATCGGCTCAAGATAGACGACATCTTGACAATATCTGATCAAAACCACCCTCGCTTCCTGATTCAGCATCACTGACTAGCTCGGAGCTCGGCCAGCTCTTAACCTCTGTTACCGAAATCAGCATAACTCGCTCCATTTTGGACCGCATAGCGATCCCTTGAAGGTTGACGTATTGGCGACAATATCATCGTGACAATTTTACATTCGACTAACGGTCAGGTACAACTCGCCTTGATCGTTCCAGATGACATCTCGGTGCTTAGGGGAACTCTGAAAAAGACTTCCATCTCTGGTGAAATACGCACCTCACACGAACCGAACGGTTGAGCCCCGATGAAACAGATGTCCTTGGCCGATGCTGAATATGCCGGCAAACGTAAGCAGACCCGCCGTGAGCGCTTCCTGATCGAGGATGGATAAGGTCGTGCCGTGGAAGGGTTTAATTACCTTGATTGAGCCGTAAATCCGAAGGGTGAAGGTGGGCGTCCGGCATATCCGTTGACGGCCATGTTGCCGGGTGCATCTGATGCAGAACTAGTTCGGTTACAGCGATCCGGCAATGGAAGCAACACTCTACGAAACCACGATCCTGCGCCAGTTTTCCGGGCTGCACCTGGATTGTATTTCCGATGAAACCACGATCCTCAACTTCCGGCGCCTGCCGGAAAAACATGAGTTGGCGGGCGGGATTTTGAAGGTTATCAACGGCTATCTGGGTGACCGTAGCCTGCTGTTGCGCCAAGGCACCGTGTCGATGCGACGATCATTCATACGCCGAGTTCGACCAAGAACAAGGACGGCAAGCGGGACCCGGAAATGCACCAGACCAAGAATGTATGGTCAGCCCACCTCCTGCAACCCAGCTTGATGAACGGTAAAGCATGCTTGCGCTAATGTATTCGGGCTCATGGTGAGCACGGTTATTAGCGCTCGGCCCCTGATGAGAAGTCGCTCCCAACTGTCCTTGATAAAGGGATCAGCCGTTAAAAAGACTGTCTTGGTCTTCAGGTTTTCAGTCGGGATGTCTGCCGTTTATCGTCATCATCACTGTCGTCGCAAAAGCCGGTAGTAACTCGATTAGGTCAAACCATTTGTTGCACGTTGTAGCTACCGCCTCGGGCCAATACAGCCCAGACGATTCTTGCCATTTTGTTGGCTAGCGCACAGGCGACCTTGTTCGGGGGCTTGCTAGCCAAAAGCTTTCTTACCCAAGCTCCGAGGGCATCGTTTCGCTTGTCGATTCGGATCATCAGTGCGTGAGCGCCTTGCACCAGTAGGCAGCGCAGATACTTGTCGCCGCGTTTGCTGATGCCGAGCAAGCTCGTCTTGCCCCCGGTTGAATACTGTCGAGGCACCAACCCGAGGGAGGCAGCAAAGTCGCGCGAGCTTTTGCAAGTCGAAGCGTCGCCGACGTCGGCCAGCAGCGCGCTAGCGGTGAGAGGGCCGATGCCGGGGATGCTCAACAAGCGCATGCCGGCTGCGTCCTCAGACAATTGCTGTTTGATCTCGACATCGATCGCTTTGATATCTCGAGTCAGGCGTTGAATGTCGAGCAGCATTCGCTCAACCGCATTGCGCAGTCGAATCGGCAGTTCGTGGTTTTCCATTAACGCGGGTACCTGCTCCAGAGCAGCATATCCAACGGGGAAAATGATGCCGAATTCCAGCAGAAAGCCGTGCACCTGGTTGATGATTCCCGTGCGATTATCCACCCAAGACATGCGCAGCTTGTGCTCGGTCGACAGGATCTGCTGCTCAAGGGTCTTTACCGGAACCGAGCGGGTTCTGGGTCGCGACGCTGCTTCGCAGATGGCCTCTGCATCGATAAAGTCATTCTTGTTGCCTGTGACGTAGGCCTTCACATGCTGCGCCGCGATTAATTGCACTCGGTGGCCTAAGCCCTCAATCTGCCTAGCCAGCCACTGCGAACCGCCGCAGGACTCCATGGCAATTTTGCAGTTTGGCAACTGCGCCAGATACGGCAGCAATTGGCTACGATTGAGCTTCTTGCGCAAGAGCTGATTTCCTCTGGCGTCCTGGCCATGCAAGTGGAAGGTGTTCTTGCCGATGTCGATACCCAGAAGCGTCACGGTGTTCATGAGAGATCCTCCTTCGGTAAAGAGAGAAACCCGGTAAGTCTAGACTCACCGGGTTTCTCGAGCCGAGCTGACCATCTCATTAAGGGAATATGTATTTCTTCGGAAAGAAAGCGCACATTGGCGTCGATGCCGAATCCGACTTGGTGCAATAGCATGGTCGACACGGCGGCGAATGTAGCGGACGTGACTCAAGTCGATCAGTTGTTACACGGTGAGGAAACTTACTCCTCTGGCGATGCCGGTTACACCGGCGTGCACAAACGTCCTGAGCATCAGGACCGCCAAATGATCTGGTCGATTGCCGCCCACCCCAGCACGTATAAGAAATACAACATGAAGAGCTTGATCGCTCAGGTGCGTCGTAAAATCGAATACACCAAAGCTCAATTACGAGCCAAGGTTGAACATCCATTTCGCGTGATCAAGCGTCAGTCTGGTTATACGAAAGTGCGCTTTCGTGGTTTGGCGAAAAATATCGCTCAGCAGACGACTTTATTCGCGTTGTCGAATCTGTAGATTGTGCGAAAGCGATTGCTGAGTGCAGGAGAGGTGCGCCTGTATACGGGCTAATTGCCCTGGAGCGGTGCGATTAGAGGAGAAACCATGAGTTAAGAGCAGAAAAGAGCACCGGGCTTGATTTTTGGCTGAGCATACTAGGGCCCCCTTTTACGAAGCGATTTTCCGTCGCGACACCAGAACCATTGATAGTTGTGGGCTTATCACTGAACGTACCCGCCCACTGTATACCCCTTGGTTAGCAAGCATCGGTTATGGACTCAATTCAGGATGAAGAGGATCAGCAACTAGCAGCAAAAATTACAGCAGACTTTTTTCGCCACAATACAAGTAGGAGAAACCGCAACAACATGACACGACAACACATCGACTCCAGAAATAGATCTGAGCTGTAAAGGTCTAAACTTGATGAAACCCATTTTGAACAAAGAACGGGGCAACCGAACTTTTTTGGTGTGCGAGAGTCACCAACGCAAGGGAGTTGATCCCACATGAACGTTGCCAATTGTTAAGCAAAAGTTGAGCTTATTGAATTTGCCGGAGAACACGATAACGTTTCACAGGCCTGCAAAATAATGGGTGTATTGCGAGACACCTTTTATTGTCATCAGAAGCCAAAGCCACTGGCGCCTCCCCTCTAGTCAAGAGGCCTCAAAATGAGCATTTTCAAGACTTTCACGCCATCTACCCTGAGCCGCGAAGCGTTCGTAGCAGCGCTTGCTGACATTTATGAACGCTCGCCCTGGATTGCCGAAAGAGTTTACGACTTGGGTCTGGACGCCAGCGACGACCAGATCAACACTTTACACCAGCGCATGAGTGACATTTTGTTAAGCGCCGACCACGCCAGACAACTGATACTGATCAACTCTCGCCCAGAGCTGGCCGGCAGAGAAGCCATCCAGGGCCACCTGACCGAAGCCAGCACCCATGAACAAGCAGGCGCCGGTATTTACCACTGCACGGCCGAGGAACTCCAACGCTTCGTCGAACTGAATGAAGCCTACAAAGCCAAATTCATGTTTCCCTTCATCATGGCGGTAAAAGGCAGCGACCGGCACCAGATCCTCGTCGCGTTCGAGGCGCGCATCCACAACCCGGCAGACGTCGAGTTCAACTGCGCGTTGGCAGAAATCAACAAAATTGCCCGGTTCCGATTACTTCAGCTCTAAGCCGAGCCGGCCCTTGCCGGTGACGCATCTCCAGCCACCTGTTAAAAGGCAGACAAGAAGAGTGATAGCTTACGCCGTACCTTTCGAGAAGTTAGTAAACCTGACCGTTGCCCATCTGGTCACAAGATTATCTCGAGTTCAGCTACCTACGCGCCTCAACATACCCGGATGACGGGGTAGCGCGCCGTGCGGCGGCAATGAACAGGTCTGATCTGGTTGCAGCCCTTAACTATGGCCGCGCCCTTGCATACTCCGATGAACACTTCGGCCACATGAGCAACATCCTCAACTCGGGCCGCGAGATCAACATGGACGAAGGCTCGGTCATCGTCGCGCTGGGGCACGCTGACAAGATCGAGAAAATCTACATCGACACCCTGCACTTCAAGAGCAACTACTCGGACACCTGCTCGATTCAGGGCGCATTCGCCAAAGGCGGCACCGACAGCCAAATCGAAACCCGGAGCTTATTCTGGCGTGAACTGCTACCGAGCCAGAAGCGGGAAATGCACGAAGAACACACCTTCAGCGAGCAGATCAAAGGTAAGCGGCTGACAAAGTCAACTACAGCGACTTTTACACTTCAACACAGCCAGGGCTCTCACTAAGGACGGTCTGAAGTAGTCATGTGTTCCTGGTGGACTTCGGCCACGCCGTTTTTGAAAGTGGCGAGTTAATCAAGAACGCTCATATTACTCACTCATTCTGCGCTTGGCTTTATATAGGACGCTGTGCTGCCCAGTTTCTGGTAGGTGCTGCGCCGGGCGGCTATCTGCGAGATGACTTGGAGACCTTCATGCTCGGGGCGTTTCTCCACTCAGGCATAACCGGCATCGGCACAGACTACGTTTCCGTCGCCGTGCAGCAGCTTATCGACCTGCGTGACATCTGCCTCATTGGTGGCCGTGCCCACCACGCTATGCACCAGGCCTGGTTCGTCATCGTAGCGCGCAAGAGCAATCAGCCTCGCCGCTGATTCGGTTGCGTCGGTTACCGAAGCAACACCTTAAAGGTGACCACTCTAACCGCTCTTGTGACGCGGGAAATTTCCTACACCCTCCCCGGAAACGCCTGACTGTGACCAGGCAGCCACTCTGTCACATTTGCCCGGCTTTTGGTTCCGGCCACTGCTTGAAGCCGCCAGCATTTGTAGATTCCAGTCAGACCGCTATTCAGTTCGAGCCTGGTATTGGTTCGACTTATGAACAGCCTGGATTCGTAAATAATTTAGAAACGTAAAGTAGAAAATGCAGCACGGACCGCTGTGCGTTCTCAATCTGAAGAGATTTGCCATGGCAACAATTGAAAGATATTCAAAACCCCGTGCACTGCTGCATTGGTGCTTTGCAGTCGTAATAATCTGGACCAGTATCAGTGGCTTTGGTGTCTCGTTCATCCAAATACCTGAACCGGTTGTGGGTATTATTCACAGCCTAAATGTTTCGCTGACTGCGCTACTGATTCCCCTACTCCTGGTACGCCTTACTTATCGGTTGGTCCACCCAAGTCCTTCACTACCCTCAGAATTCTCCCCGTTCTACCGGTGGCTGGTTGAGGCTGGACACATAGCACTCTACATCTCGACAGCTCAAGTACTATTCACCGGCGCGCTCATGATGGATCGCCCCATCGAGATATTCGGTTTGCTGTCCATCCCGCAGCCATTGCAAGATCCTGCGCTGATCGAATTTTTCTTTATCACTCATCGTTATGGTTGTGTGGTGTTGGCTCTGTTCGTGATCGGCCACATCGGTGCGGTGCTGCTGCATGCTCTGCGTGGCCATAACTTGCTTGAGCGCATGTCGCTCTCATCGAAGAGCGCCGCATGACCTCCCTGATCGCGTGATTCCGACCTCTGCCCTGACAGCGAGGAGCCTTGGCTGTGGGTACTGACGTTCGTGCCGGTGGCGAAGGTGTCAATTCCAAATCGGCAATTGAAACGGTCGAAGCTCGAGGAGTTACCTTGCTGGAAATGCTATTGGTCGTCCAGCGTGCACTCGCCTGATCCCTCACCATTCTCAACGATCAGCTCGGCGAGGATGGAGGCGAGCAGATTGTTATAGATCAAAATGTTCTCGTCCAACGAGCGAAACCACGACAACTCGGCTGGAGATCCATTAGGAAAACAGAGCAACGTAAGCCTTCGACGATCCCGGTGAGGGGCTACCGGGTTTGATGGTTGTGCGAGCAATCACCACCCCAAATGAAGTAGCCCCGCATGAACGTTGTAAATCAACCGATTGTTAAGCACAAGTTGGGCTTGTTGAACCTGGCCGAGGAACTCGGCAACGTTTCACAGGCTTGCAAAACCCAATAACGACGCAGCGAGGTCGACGAAAGGCTGAGAAACCACACAAAGTGGTGAGTCGGCTCTCCCGTGGTAGCCGTGCTTGATTTTACGCAGGCTGAAAATCCGATTTTTTCAACAGAATCGGCCGATTGCTGTCACTAAATCTCGGCAAGTACTCGCTCACCCCCTTTGGTTTTCGCCCATTCCGCTGCTACGCTCTTGCGTCCTCGATTGGAGTCGAACCAATGCCCACCGAATATTCACTTTCTGATGTTCTTGAACGGCTGTACCAAAATCAGCTCTCCTTGGAGGCTGCTGTGATGGAGCTGACCTTGAAGGGTGAAAATCAAGGTCAGCGGAAATTGGCGCTAACGTCCACGATGCACTCTGCCCGGTCTGCTCGCTGCAGACTGCTCTGCTAACCCTGCTATGGGTAGCGTTCGTTCGGTGCCAGCAGGTTGCGGCTACCGTCGGGCAAGACCTTTTCGGCAAAGCTCAGTACGTCACGAATATGATCATCTACCGTAATCCAACGAGGTGCTGACGCGCCTGAACGGCCGCCTTTGGTACCGTCCTGGATGTTGATCTTGCCAAATTGCTTGGCTTCACTTTTTAGACAGGCGGTACGTGTCAATGTACCTGTCGCCTTGGTACTTCTGCTGCTAACCCGTTGCGCCCTCAACTTCAGGGCGTTCTGTCGCCCATAGTTAAACCCCCGGCCCTTACTCCGACTGAGGCCCCCTTGAACCAACATCAGCGCACCAGCATTCCATGGGGAAGGAAGCCGCCATTATCAGTGATCGGCTGCCCATTGGATGACCGACCGAACTTCCGACACCGAGTATGATCGAACCAATCACCAAGAACAGCGTCAGAGTGGCAACCTTGATCAAGGCAAACCAAAACTTTATTTCACCGAACCATTTGACGCCAATCAGTTTCATCACGGTAACGATGCCAGCGCCACCAGGGCTGACACCCATTGCGGCACCACAGCGAAAGTGTCCCAATATTGCATATACAGCGCCACTGCAGTGATATCGACAATCGCCCAATTCAGAAAGTACATCCAACCTGCGACGTAGGACGCTTTTTAACCCATGAACTCCAGTGAATAGGACACGAAGCTGTCGATGGTAGGCCGATGCATCACTCAACTCACCCAGCGCGCAAGATGAGAAATGCCAAAAAGCCGGACACTAGATAGACGGTGGCCAAATGAAGATTCGGCTACTTGCAATCGCGCACCGCCCCCCTAAAAAAGCCCCAAGTAACCAAGGGCTCTTGCTTCTTTCGTTCAGTACCTCGCCTACCTGCGGGAAAGCCCCCCCAAATCATTACCAACTGGATAGCCACCATGCGTTATCGACCTCAAGCCAATTAAGAGCTTGCTTGTTGCCGCTGACCGAAAACTGACCCAGTGGGGGGGATGCGGACAAAAACTTGGACTGGTTATGCCGCGAAGCCCAGGCTCTCACGATACTCAACGGGACTGAGAGCGCCGAGGGAAATCTTTATAC
>NZ_VIUG01000048.1:0-30706 GCF_007828255.1 Pseudomonas sp. SJZ078
CTTTAAGCACTCCGGGCATTCAGCTTGCCACTCACCGCTCTCACCATCAGTTTAATCGCAGAGCAAGACACAAGCGGGCTTGCTCGCGAAGGCGGTGGATCAGTCAGCTCGTTGGTTAGCTGACCCACCGTCTTCGCGAGCAAGCCCGCTCCCACAGGAGATTTCCAGTGCTCAGGAGAAAGTGGCAAGACAAAGAAGGAGGCCACCAGGGCCTCCTTCGTTCATTGCAGCTTGCCGTTACAAACTGGCAATCCGCGCATGTTGCTCGGCCAGCTTGCCCAAGGCCTGTTCCGCCTCGGCCAGTTTGGCCCGTTCCTTCTCGATGACGTCGGCCGGGGCCTTGTCGACGAAGCCGGCGTTGGACAGCTTGCCACCAACCCGCTGGACTTCTCCTTTCAAGCGCAGGATTTCCTTGTCCAGGCGCGCCAGTTCGGCGGCCTTGTCGATCAGGCCGGCCATCGGCACCAGTACTTCCATCTCGCCCACCAGGGCGGTGGCCGACAACGGCGCTTCTTCGCCGGCAGCCAGGACCGTCACCGATTCAAGCTTGGCCAGCTTCTTGAGCAGCGCTTCGTTTTCGTTGAGGCGGCGCAGGTCTTCGGCGCTGGCGTTCTTCAGGAACAGGGTCAGCGGCTTGCCCGGGCCGATGTTCATCTCGGCGCGGATGTTGCGCAGGCCGAGCATGAAGGTCTTGAGCCACTCGATGTCGTCTTCGGCCGCCGGATCGATGCGGCTTTCGTTGGCCACCGGCCACGGTTGCAGCATGATCGTCTTGCCTTGGGCGCCTGCCAGTGGCGCGATGCGCTGCCAGATTTCCTCGGTGATGAACGGCATGAACGGATGCGCCAGGCGCAACGCCACTTCCAGCACGCGCACCAAGGTGCGACGGGTGCCGCGCTGGCGTTCGGCTGGTGCATTTTCGTCCCACAGCACGGGTTTGGACAGTTCCAGATACCAGTCGCAATACTGGTTCCAGATGAACTCGTACAAGGCTTGTGCGGCCAGGTCGAAACGGAACTGGTCCAGTTGGCGGGTCACTTCGGCTTCGGTGCGTTGCAGTTGCGAAATGATCCAGCGGTCAGCCAGGGTCAGCTCATAGGCTTCGCCGTTCTGGCCGCAGTCTTCGCCTTTGTCCAGCACATAGCGCGCGGCGTTCCAGATCTTGTTGCAGAAGTTGCGGTAGCCTTCGACGCGGCCCATGTCGAACTTGATGTCACGACCGGTGGACGCCAGGGAGCAGAAGGTGAAGCGCAGGGCGTCGGTGCCGTAGCTGGCGATGCCATCGGCGAATTCTTCGCGGGTGGCCTTCTCGATCTTCTTCGCCAGTTTCGGCTGCATCAGCCCGGAGGTGCGTTTCTGCACCAGGGTTTCCAGGTCGATGCCGTCGATGATGTCCAGCGGGTCGAGGACGTTGCCCTTGGACTTGGACATCTTCTGGCCCTGGCCATCGCGTACCAGGCCATGGACGTAGACGGTCTTGAACGGGACCTGCGGCGTGCCGTCCTCGTTCTTCACCAGGTGCATGGTCAGCATGATCATCCGGGCGACCCAGAAGAAAATGATGTCGAAGCCGGTAACCAGTACATCGGTGGAGTGGAATTTCTTCAGGAATTCGGTCTGCTGCGGCCAACCCAGGGTCGAGAACGTCCACAGGCCAGAGCTGAACCAGGTGTCGAGGACGTCGTTATCCTGCTGCAGTGCAACGCCCGGGCCGAGGTTGTGCTTGGCGCGGACTTCGGCTTCATCGCGACCGACGTAGACCTTGCCCGACTCGTCGTACCAGGCAGGAATGCGATGGCCCCACCATAGCTGGCGGCTGATGCACCAATCCTGGATATCGCGCATCCACGAGAAGTACATGTTTTCGTATTGCTTGGGCACGAACTGGATGCGACCGTCTTCCACGGCAGCAATCGCCGGCTCGGCCAACGGCTTGGTGGACACGTACCACTGGTCGGTCAGCCACGGCTCGATGATGGTACCGGAGCGGTCGCCTTTCGGGACTTTCAGGCCGTGATCGTCGACGCTGACCAGCAGCCCGGCCGCGTCGAACGCCGCGACGATCTGCTTGCGCGCTTCGAAGCGGTCGAGCCCGGCGTATTCGGCCGGGATCTTGCCGTCGATGCTTTCGTTCAGGGTGCCGTCGAGGTTGAACACCTGGGCGGCCGGCAAGACGTTGGCGTTCTTGTCGAAGATGTTCAGCAGCGGCAGGTTGTGGCGCTTGCCGACTTCGTAGTCGTTGAAATCGTGGGCCGGGGTGATTTTCACGCAGCCGGTGCCGAATTCAGGGTCGCAGTAATCGTCACCGATGATCGGGATGCGGCGGCCGACCAGCGGCAGTTCCACGAACTTGCCGATCAGGGCCTTGTAGCGCTCGTCGTTCGGGTTTACCGCCACGGCCGAGTCGCCCAGCATGGTTTCCGGACGGGTGGTGGCGACGATCAGGTAATCCTTGCCTTCGGCGGTCTTGGCGCCATCGGCCAATGGGTATTTCAGGTTCCACAGGAAACCTTTCTCGTCGTGGTTTTCCACTTCGAGGTCGGAGATGGCGGTGTGCAGCTTGGTGTCCCAGTTGACCAGGCGCTTGCCGCGATAGATCAGCCCGTCCTCGTGCAGGCGCACGAAAGCTTCCTTCACCGCTTCCGAGAGGCCGTCGTCCATGGTGAAGCGCTCGCGGCTCCAGTCCACGGAGGAGCCGAGGCGACGGATCTGACGGCTAATGTTGCCACCGGACTCGTCTTTCCATTCCCAGACTTTCTCGAGAAATTTCTCGCGACCCAGGTCGTGGCGATTCTGGCCCTGGGCTTCGAGGCGGCGCTCCACCAGCATTTGCGTGGCGATACCGGCATGGTCGGTGCCCGGCTGCCACAGGGTGTTGCGCCCCTGCATGCGACGAAAACGGATCAGGGCGTCCATGATCGCGTTATTGAAGCCGTGGCCCATGTGCAGGCTGCCGGTGACGTTCGGCGGCGGGATCATGATGGTGTAGGAATCGCCCGCGCCTTGCGGAGCGAAATAATTCTCGGACTCCCAGGTGTTGTACCAGGAAGTTTCAATGGCGTGCGGCTGGTAGGTCTTATCCATGCGCGGCGGGACCCTATTGGCATTTATTCAGGAAAAGCCGGGAAGTATAGCCGCCGGGCCGGCGGCAAGCTATAAGCTGCAAGCTGCAAGAGGAGAGACTGGCTTTTGCTTGCAGCTTAAAGCTTGCCGCTCGTAGCTGCGGCGAGCAGCCGCTCCATCCTGGCATCCAGCCGACGCTTGATTTCGGTCTCGATGTGCGGGGCGAAGTCGTCGATCACGTCCTGCATGATCAACTGCGCGGCGGCGCGCAATTCGCTGTCCAGGTGCAGCAGGGCATCGGGGCCCTTGGGATCGGCCTTGGGTGCCGGCTTGGGCTCGGGCTGGCCGGAAATCGGTTCGAACAGCAGGGGAATCTGTTCTTCATGCACGGACTCATGCGCGACCGTGTCGGTCAGCAGCGGCGGCTGCAGGGTGTCGTCGCCGAGCAACTGACGGATCGATTCGAGGTCATCCAGCAGATGCGGAGGCTTTGGCGGTGATTTTGGAGTATCCATCGTAGGCTCAGAGTCGCTGTAAACGGTGGTCTTGCAGAGGATAGCCCTGTTCGCGGTAGAAACGGAAACTCTCCCGCGCGGCTTGTCGGATGGCCGGATCCTCCACCACCACTTCCGCCACACGGGCAAAGCGTGGGGCAAAGGCCGGTACTTTCAGATCGAGGTTGACTAGCAGGTCCTGGTGTTGGCCGCAGTCATCCCCCAGCCCTAGCACGATCCACCCTTCGGGTTCGCTTTCGGCCGGGCCGTGGGGCACGAAGCTTTCGCCCTTGAAGGCCCACAGGCGTGCGTCGAGCGCTTCGCGTTGGGCGGCATCGCTGCAATGCAGGTAGATGCGATGGCCCATGCGCCAGGCTTTTTCGGTGAGCTTGCAGGCGAAATCCAGCCGGGCCGAGGGATCGGCGCTGGGCAGGATATAGAAATCGACTTTGGTCATTGCGGTTCCTGAGCTGCCGGTGACGCCGTCCGTAGACGGCGCCATCGGCAATCATGGGTGTCAGGCCTTGGCGCGGTCCAGCAGGTATTGGGTCAGGAGTGGAACCGGACGACCGGTGGCCCCCTTTTCCTTGCCGCCACTGGTCCATGCCGTACCGGCGATGTCCAGGTGCGCCCAGTTCAGATTCTTGGTGAAGCGCGACAGGAAGCACGCTGCCGTGATGGTCCCGGCTTTCGGGCCGCCGATGTTGGCGATATCGGCGAACGGGCTGTCCAGTTGTTCCTGGTATTCGTCGAACAGCGGCAACTGCCAGGCGCGGTCGTCGGCTTGCTGGCCGGCGCTGAGCAGTTGACCGATCAGTTCGTCGTTGTTGCCCAGCAGGCCCGAGGTGTGGGCGCCGAGGGCGACGACGCAAGCACCGGTCAGGGTCGCGATGTCGATTACCGCTTGCGGCTTGAAGCGTTCGGAGTAGGTGAGGGCGTCGCACAGCACCAGGCGGCCTTCGGCGTCGGTGTTGAGGATTTCCACGGTCTGGCCGCTCATCGTCGTGACGATGTCGCCCGGGCGCGAGGCCGTGCCGCTAGGCATGTTCTCGGCGCAGGCCAGGATGCACACCAGGTTGATCGGCAGTTGCAGCTCGAGCACGGCACGCAGGGTGCCGAACACGCTGGCGGCGCCGCCCATGTCGTATTTCATCTCATCCATGCCGGCACCGGGCTTGAGGCTGATGCCGCCGGTGTCGAAGGTAATGCCCTTGCCGACCAGCGCGTAGGGCTTCTCGGACTTCCTGCCGCCGTTGTATTGCATGACGATCAGGCGTGGCGGCTGGGCGCTGCCCTGGCCGACGGAGTAGAAGGAGCCCATGCCCAGGTCCTTGATTTTCTTCTCGTCGAAAACCTCGACCTTCAGGCCCTTGAATTGCTTGCCCAGGGCCTTGGCCTGCTCGCCGAGGAACGTCGGGTGGCAGATGTTCGGCGGCAGGTTGCCCAGGTCGCGGGTAAAAGCCATGCCGTTGGCGATGGCGGTGGCGTGGGTCACGGCGCGCTGGACTTCGGCCTGGGCGGCCTTGATGGTCAGCAAGGTGATTTTTTTCAGGGCGCGGGGTTCGGCCTTCTGGCTCTTGAACCGGTCGAACTGATATTCGCCGTCCACCAGGGTTTCGGCCAGCAGGCGGGTCTTGCCGTAGCTGTCGCGGCCCTTGACTACCAGCTCATCCAGCGCCAATGCGGCATCGCTGCCACCCAGGCCCTTGAGGGTGCCCAGGACGCTGGCGATGATCTTGCGAAACGGACGGTCGCCCAGTTCGGCGTCTTTGCCCACCCCGACCAGCAGCACACGCTCGGCCTTGAGGTTGGGCAGGTTGTGCAGCAGCAGGCTCTGGCCGACCTTGCCGGCGAGGTCGCCGCGCTTGAGCACGGCGCTGATGGCGCCGCCGCACAGGGCGTCGAGCTGGGAGGCGACGACGCCGAGCTTGCGGGCTTCGCCGACGGCAACCACCAGGGTGGCGGTTTTCAACGTTTCTGGGCTAACGCTTTTTACAACCAGTTCCATGTCCGGATCCCTGAGTGAATGGTCAAGATGTCGGGCGCCGACTGTAGCGAGTGAAGCAACGTCACGGTATCGCGCCGCAGACAAAGGCCGCAGTTTGAACCCGGGGGCCCGAAGCTGACAACCCTTGAGACAGCTATCTTTGCGGCTTCAGCCGCCGGTTTAAAGCGTGCGAAGTGACAGGCGCCTCCAATCACAGGATAATGCGGCTCTTTTTTCGGCGGCTCGTGATGGCGAGTGGCTCGATTGCTTGTTTGGCCCCTAGCCTGACAATCCTGGAGTGTCTGGTTTGATCGTCTTTCGATATCTATCCCGCGAAGTCCTGCTGACCCTGAGCGCGGTCAGCGCCGTGCTGCTGGTCATCATCATGAGCGGGCGTTTCATCAAGTACCTCGCCCAGGCCGCTTCCGGCGCGCTGGATCCAGGCTCCCTGTTCCTGATCATGGGTTTCCGCCTGCCAGGCTTCCTGCAACTGATCCTGCCGCTGGGGCTGTTCCTCGGCATTCTGTTGGCCTATGGTCGCCTGTACCTGGACAGCGAGATGACCGTCCTGTCCGCCACCGGCATGAGCCAGCAGCGGCTGTTTCGCATTACCCTGTTCCCGGCGACGCTGGTGGCGCTGGTGGTGGCCTGGCTGAGCATGAGCCTGGCGCCCCAAGGGGCCAATCAGTTCCAGTTGCTGATCAACCAGCAGGACGCCTTGACCGAATTCGACACCCTGGTGCCGGGGCGCTTCCAGGCGCTGCGCGATGGTACCCGCGTCACCTACACCGAACAGCTTTCGGATGACCGGATCAATCTTGGCGGCGTCTTCATCACACAGAAGAACCTGTCATCCAACAGCCAGAAGGATCGCGGCATTTCCGTGCTGGTGGCCGAGAAGGGGCGCCAGGAAATCAATCCCGACGGCAACCGCTACCTGATCCTCGAAAACGGCTACCGCTATGACGGCAAGCCGGGGCAGGCCGACTACCGGGCCATCAAGTACGACACCTACGGTGTGCTGCTGCCCAAGCCCGAAGCCAGCGAGGAAGTCACCGACCGCGACGCGATGCCTACCGCAACCCTGCTGGGCAACGATGACATCCGTGCGCGTACCGAGCTGCAATGGCGCCTGTCGCTGCCATTGCTGGTGTTTATCGTGACCCTGATGGCGGTCCCGCTGGCCCGGGTCAACCCGCGCCAGGGTCGTTTTCTCAAGCTGCTCCCGGCGATTCTCCTGTACATGGCTTACCTGACCATCCTCATTACCGCCCGCGGCGCCTTGGAAAAAGGCAAGATCCCGCCGGCTTTGGGCCTGTGGTGGGTGCATTCGATTTTCCTGGCCATCGGCCTGGGGCTGCTCTACTGGGAGCCGCTGCGCCTGAAGCTGGCGAGCCGTCGCAGCGCGCTGGAGGTGGCCCGTGGTTAAACTCGATCGTTATATTGGCAGCAGCGTCTTCATGGCGATCCTCGCGGTGCTGGGGATCATCCTTGGCCTGGCGACCCTGTTTGCCTTCATCGATGAGATGAGCGACGTCAGCGATACCTACACCCTGGCAGACGTGGCGAGCTATGTGCTGCTGACCGCGCCAAGGCGCCTGTACGACATGCTGCCGATGGCAGCTCTGATCGGCTGCCTGATCGGCCTGGGCAGTCTGGCCAGCAACAGCGAACTGACCATCATGCGGGCCGCCGGGGTTTCCGTCGGTCGGATCGTGTGGGCGGTGATGAAGCCGATGCTGGTGCTGATGCTGGTCGGCGTCCTGATTGGCGAATACATCGCGCCGGCCACCGAGAACACCGCCCAGGCCAACCGTTCCCTGGCCCAGGGTGGTGGCGATGCACAAAGCGCCAAGCATGGCCTGTGGCACCGCCAGGGCGATGAATTCATCCACATCAACTCGGTCCAGCCCAACGGTATCCTCTATGGCGTGACCCGGTATCGCTTTGACGCACAACGCCACATGCTGTCGTCGAGCTTCGCCAAGCGCGCCCAGTTTGCCGAGGATCACTGGCAGTTGAGCGATGTCACCACCACCTTGTTCCATGAAAAGAACACCGAAGTGGTCGCGAGCACGCAGGAGCGTTGGGACGTCGCCATCAGCCCGCAGCTGCTGAGCACAGTCGTCATGGCGCCGGAGTCCCTGTCGATTACCGGCCTGTGGGGGTATATCCACTACCTGGCCGACCAGGGCCTGAACAACGGCCGCTATTGGCTGGCTTTCTGGGTCAAGGTATTGCAACCGCTGGTCACCGCTGCCCTGGTGCTGATGGCCATCTCCTTCATCTTTGGTCCGCTGCGTTCGGTCACCCTCGGGCAGCGGGTGTTTACCGGCGTGCTGGTGGGCTTCACCTTCCGCATTGCCCAGGATCTGCTGGGGCCATCGAGCCTGGTGTTCGGTTTCTCGCCACTGTTCGCGGTGCTGGTGCCGGCGGGTGTCTGTGCGTTGGCCGGACTCTGGCTGTTGCGCCGGGCTGGGTAATCCCAGGAGCTCTGTGGCGAGGGGATACATCCCCTCGCCACGAATACCTCCCCGGCAAAAAACCTCATCGACAGGCGAACGTGACGCTTGCGCGCTGTATCAGGTACAATTCCCGGCTATTTTTCGGCGGGCCCTGCCTGCAGCCTTTTTGAGTGTTGATCCGTGAGTGATTTGAGTCATATCCGCAATTTCTCCATCATCGCCCACATTGACCATGGCAAGTCGACGCTGGCTGATCGCTTCATCCAGATGTGCGGCGGCCTGACCGAGCGTGAGATGGAAGCCCAGGTCCTGGATTCCATGGATCTCGAGCGTGAACGCGGGATTACCATCAAGGCCCACAGCGTCACTCTCTATTACAAGGCCAAAGACGGCGTCACCTATCAACTGAACTTCATTGACACCCCGGGCCACGTCGACTTCACCTACGAAGTCAGCCGTTCGCTGGCGGCCTGTGAGGGGGCGTTGCTGGTGGTCGATGCCGGCCAGGGTGTCGAGGCGCAATCGGTTGCCAACTGCTATACGGCTATCGAGCAAGGCCTGGAAGTCATGCCGGTGCTGAACAAGATCGATCTGCCCCAGGCCGAGCCGGAGCGGGTCAAGGAGGAAATCGAGAAGATCATCGGCATCGACGCCACCGACGCGGTCACCTGCAGCGCCAAGACCGGCCTGGGCGTGGATGAAGTGCTCGAGCGCCTGGTGAACACCATTCCCGCGCCGACCGGCAACATCGAGGATCCGCTGCAAGCGTTGATCATCGACTCCTGGTTCGACAACTACCTGGGCGTGGTGTCCCTGGTTCGCGTGCGCCACGGCCGCGTGAAGAAGGGCGACAAGATCCTGGTCAAGTCCACCGGCAAGGTCCACCTGGTGGACAGCGTCGGTGTATTCAACCCGAAACACACCGCTACCGCCGACCTCAAGGCTGGTGAAGTGGGCTTCATCATCGCCGGCATCAAGGACATCCACGGGGCGCCGGTCGGCGACACCCTGACCCTGAGCTCAACCCCGGATGTCGATGTGCTGCCGGGTTTCAAGCGTATCCAGCCCCAGGTCTATGCCGGCCTGTTCCCGGTCAGTTCCGACGATTTCGAGGATTTCCGCGAAGCACTGCAGAAACTGACCCTGAACGACTCGTCGTTGCAATACACCCCGGAAAGCTCCGACGCCCTGGGCTTTGGCTTCCGTTGCGGGTTCCTGGGCATGCTGCACATGGAAATCATCCAGGAGCGCCTGGAGCGCGAGTACGACCTGGACCTGATCACCACGGCGCCGACGGTAATCTTCGAGCTGCTGCTCAAGAACGGTGAAACCATCTACGTCGACAACCCGTCCAAGCTGCCAGACCTGTCGGCCATCGAAGACATGCGCGAACCGATCGTGCGGGCCAACATCCTTGTGCCTCAAGAGCACCTGGGCAACGTCATTACCCTGTGCATCGAAAAGCGCGGCGTGCAGCACGACATGCTGTTCCTCGGCTCGCAGGTCCAGGTGACCTACGACCTGCCGATGAACGAAGTGGTGCTGGACTTCTTCGACCGCCTGAAATCCACCAGTCGCGGCTATGCTTCGCTGGACTATCATTTCGATCGTTATCAATCGGCTAATCTGGTGAAGCTGGATGTGCTGATCAACGGCGAGAAGGTCGATGCCCTGGCATTGATCGTGCACCGTGACAACGCGCACTACAAAGGTCGTGCATTGACCGAGAAGATGAAGGAACTGATTCCGCGGCAGATGTTCGACGTGGCAATCCAGGCCGCCATTGGCGGGCAGATTGTGGCGCGTACAACCGTCAAGGCGCTCAGAAAGAACGTATTGGCCAAATGCTACGGCGGCGACGTCAGCCGTAAGCGCAAGCTGTTGGAAAAGCAGAAGGCCGGTAAAAAACGCATGAAGCAGGTCGGTAACGTGGAAATTCCACAGGAAGCCTTCCTTGCGGTGCTCAGGTTGGATAGTTAGGTCCTATGTCGCTAAATTTCCCGCTGTTGCTGGTTATCGCCGTGTTTGTCTGCGGTCTGTTGGCGTTGATTGATCTGTTGTTCCTGGCGCCTCGGCGCCGGGCGGCCATTGCCTCCTATCAGGGCAGCGTCAGCCAGCCTGACGGTGTGGTGGTCGAGAAACTCAACAAGGAACCGCTGCTGGTCGAATACGGCAAGTCGTTCTTTCCGGTGCTGTTCATCGTGCTGGTGCTACGTTCGTTTCTGGTGGAACCGTTCCAGATCCCGTCCGGCTCGATGAAGCCGACCCTGGACGTGGGCGATTTCATCCTGGTGAACAAGTTCTCCTATGGGATCCGCCTGCCGGTGATCGACAAGAAAATCATCGAGGTTGGAGATCCGCAACGCGGCGACGTGATGGTGTTCCGCTTCCCCAGCGACCCCAACGTCAACTACATCAAGCGCGTGGTCGGTCTGCCGGGCGACAAGATCCGCTACACCGCCGACAAGCGCTTGTTCGTGAACGGTGAACTGGTAGCCGAACAGTTGCTCGGTTCCGAGCCGGGCACTTTGGGCAGCGCCGAGCTCTACCAGGAAAAACTCGGCGAGGTCGAGCACCTGATCCGCAAGGAAATGAGCCGCTACCGCGCCACGCCGGACCATTCGTGGACGGTGCCGGCCGGGCACTATTTCATGATGGGCGACAACCGCGACAACTCCAACGACAGCCGTTACTGGGATGATCCGAACATTCCCAAGGACATGCTGGGCATGGTTCCCGACCGCAATATCGTCGGCAAGGCCTTCGCGGTCTGGATGAGCTGGCCGGAACCCAAGCTCGGACACCTGCCGAACTTCTCGCGGGTTGGCCTGATCAAGTAAACACACACGGCGCTGTTGAACACAGCGCCGAATGCATTTCTGGAGCCTGGACAAGGCGCCAACGATAGTCAGGACGTCATTTTTGAACACAGCGTTAATTGTCCCAAGCCAACGGCGCGTTGCCGACCTGGCGGTGGAATCCAGCCACGAACTCAGCGTGGGTAAACCGTGAGCGTTTCTCTAAGCCGCCTCGAGCGCCAGCTCGGCTACACCTTCAAGGACCCGGAGCTGATGCTCCTGGCCCTCACTCACCGCAGTTTTGCCGGGCGCAACAACGAACGCCTGGAGTTTCTCGGCGATGCCATCCTCAATTTCGTCGCTGGCGAGGCGCTGTTCGAACGCTTCCCGCTGGCCCGCGAAGGCCAGTTGTCGCGTCTGCGCGCACGCCTGGTAAAAGGTGAGACCCTGGCCGTACTGGCCCGTGGTTTCGATCTGGGCGACTACCTGCGCCTGGGCTCCGGCGAGTTGAAAAGCGGCGGCTTTCGTCGCGAGTCGATCCTGGCCGATGCCCTGGAAGCCCTGATCGGTGCGATCTACCTGGATTCTGGCATGGAAAAGGCCCGCGAGCGCGTGCTGGCCTGGCTGACCTCGGAAATCGACAGCCTGACGCTGGTGGACACCAACAAGGATCCGAAAACCCGTTTGCAGGAATTCCTGCAATCGCGCAGTTGCGAGCTGCCGCGCTACGAAGTCGTGGACATCCAGGGCGAGCCGCACTGCCGTACCTTCTTCGTCGAATGCGAAGTGGTCCTACTGAATGAAAAAAGCCGTGGCCAGGGCGTGAGCCGTCGTATCGCCGAACAGGTGGCGGCCGCCGCAGCATTGATCGCCCTGGGCGTGGAGAATGGCAATGACTGATACAACTGTTACCCGTTGCGGCTATGTCGCCATCGTTGGCCGGCCGAACGTGGGCAAGTCCACATTGCTGAACCATATCCTGGGCCAGAAACTGGCGATCACCTCGCGCAAGCCCCAGACCACCCGCCACAATATGCTGGGTATCAAGACCGAAGGCGACGTGCAGGCCATCTACGTCGACACCCCGGGCATGCACAAGGGTGGCGAAAAGGCCCTGAACCGCTACATGAACAAGACCGCTTCGGCGGCGTTGAAAGACGTCGACGTGGTGATCTTCGTGGTCGACCGTACCAAGTGGACCGAAGAAGACCAGATGGTTCTCGAACGCGTCCAGTACGTGACCGGTCCGCTGATCGTGGCACTGAACAAGACCGACCGCATCGAGGACAAGGCCGAGCTGATGCCGCACCTGAGCTGGTTGCAGGAGCAATTGCCCAACGCCCAGATCATTCCGATCTCGGCCCAGCACGGCCATAATCTGGACGCGCTGGAGCGGGTAATTGCCGAGCACCTGCCGGAAAACGATCACTTCTTCCCCGAAGACCAGATCACCGACCGCAGCAGCCGTTTCCTCGCCGCTGAACTGGTGCGCGAGAAAATCATGCGTCAGCTGGGCGCCGAGCTACCGTACCAGATCACCGTGGAAATCGAAGAGTTCAAGCAGCAGGGCAAGACCCTGCACATCCACGCGTTGATCCTCGTCGAACGTGACGGTCAGAAGAAAATCATCATTGGTGACAAAGGCGAGCGCATCAAGCGCATCGGCACCGAGGCACGCAAGGACATGGAGCTGCTCTTCGACTCCAAGATCATGCTTAACCTGTGGGTCAAGGTGAAGGGTGGCTGGTCGGATGATGAACGGGCGTTGCGGTCGTTGGGTTACGGCGACCTGTAATTCGCCCAGCGGTACACCACGAACCTTGTGGGAGCGGGCTTGCTCGCGAATGCGTCCTGTCAGTCGACATCATTGTCAACCGACACGCCGCATTCGCGAGCAAGCCCGCTCCCACATTGGTTTTGGATCGTTTATAAAATTGTGCTTCGTCAGCGAGACTTCATTTCCTTGTCCCCCACCCAACCCATCGCCCAAGCCGCCTACGTCCTGCATTCGCGCGCCTACCGCGAAAGCAGTGCTTTGGTGGATTTCCTCACGCCGCAAGGGCGGTTGCGGGCGGTATTGCGCGGGGCGCGGGGCAAGGCCGGGACGCTGGCGCGGCCGTTCGTTCCCTTGGAGGTCGAATTCCGCGGGCGGGGCGAGCTGAAGAATGTCGGGCGCATGGAAAGCAGTGGGATCGCAGCCTGGCTCAATGGCGAAGCCTTGTTCAGCGGCCTCTACCTCAATGAACTGCTGATCCGTCTGTTGCCTGCCGAAGATCCCCATCCCGCCGTCTTCGACCATTACGCCGCGACACTACTGGCCCTGGCCGAAGGGCGGCCGCTGGAGCCGTTGCTGCGATCTTTCGAATGGCGGTTGCTGGATGACCTGGGCTATGGATTCGCTCTCGACGCCGATCTGCACGGCGAGCCCATTGCCGCCGATGGCCTGTACCGCTTGCAGGTGGATGCCGGCCTGGAGCGTGTCTACCTGTTGCAGCCCGGCCTGTTCAATGGTGTCGAGCTGCTGGCCATGGCCGAGGCCGACTGGAGTGCGCCGGGCGCGCTGTCCGCAGCCAAGCGTCTGATGCGCCAGGCCTTGGCGGTTCACCTGGGCGGCAAGCCGCTGGTCAGTCGCGAGCTGTTTCGCAAGCCCTGATCAACCCGTATGCTGTGGGCCGAATCTCTGTCCATTCAAGGAGCGCTTTTCGTGAGCACCAGCAATCGCATTCTTCTCGGCGTGAACATCGACCATGTCGCCACCCTGCGCCAGGCCCGCGGTACCCGCTATCCGGATCCGGTCAAGGCCGCACTGGACGCCGAAGAGGCGGGCGCCGACGGCATCACCGTGCACCTGCGCGAAGACCGTCGTCATATCCAGGAACGCGATGTGCTGCTGCTCAAGGATGTGTTGCAAACCCGCATGAATTTCGAGATGGGCGTGACCGAAGAAATGATGGCGTTCGCCGAACGTATTCGTCCGGCGCACATCTGCCTGGTGCCGGAAACGCGCCAGGAACTGACCACCGAAGGCGGCCTGGACGTGGCCGGGCAGGAAACGCGGATCAAGGCGGCGGTGGAGCGGCTGTCGAAAACCGGCGCCGAGGTGTCGTTGTTCATCGATGCCGACGAGCGGCAGATCGAGGCCTCCAAGCGGGTCGGTGCCCCAGCCGTGGAACTGCACACCGGCCGCTACGCCGATGCCGAGACCCCCACGGATGTGGCCGATGAGCTGCAGCGGGTGGCTGACGGTGTCGCGTTCGGCCTGGCCCAGGGCCTGATCGTCAACGCCGGCCATGGCCTGCATTACCACAACGTCGAAGCTGTGGCGGCCATCAAGGGCATCAACGAACTGAACATCGGCCATGCGCTGGTGGCCCATGCCTTGTTTGTCGGGTTCAAGTCGGCGGTGGCGGAGATGAAGGCGCTGATCCTGGCTGCCGCCAAGTCCTGACCGCAGCCATAAACCCAATGTGGCTGCTCACTTAAGGCTTGCCTGATTCATTGTGGCGAGGGAGCTTGCTCCCGCGCCACAGGTTCATCACAGCATCGGATGGTGCACAGCCATCAGAGCTGCGGGCTTTCCTGGTTCGGCTTGCTCTTGTCGACGCCCGGCACATGCAGGTTGCCCTCGGCCACCTGGTTGCCTTCGAGCTGCGGTTGCGTGACCCAGGTCAGGATGTCGTAGTAGCGGCGGATGTTCGCCACGAAATGCACCGGCTCGCCGCCCCGGGCGTAGCCGTAGCGGGTCTTGCTGTACCACTGTTTCTGGGACAGGCGCGGCAGGATCTTCTTCACGTCCAGCCACTTGTTCGGGTTCAGCCCTTCCTTGGCCGCCAGCTTGCGGGCATCGTCCAGGTGACCGCTGCCGACGTTGTAGGCGGCAAGGGCGAACCAGGTGCGGTCTGGCTCCTGGATACTCTCGTCCAATTGATCCTTCATGTAGGCCAGGTACTTGGCGCCGCCCATGATGCTTTGTTTCGGGTCCAGGCGGTTGGACACGCCCATGGCCTGGGCGGTGTTCTGGGTCAGCATCATCAGGCCGCGCACACCGGTTTTGGACGTGACCGCCGGTTGCCAAAGGGATTCCTGGTAGCCGATGGCGGCCAACAGGCGCCAATCGACTTTTTCCTGCTTGGCGTAGGTCTTGAAGTGCTGCTCGTATTTGGGCAACCGTTGCTGCAAATGCTGGGCGAAGGTGGTGGCGCCCATGTAGCCGAGGACATCGACGTGTCCGTAATAGCGGTCTTTGAGGCGTTGCAGGGTGCCGTTCTTCTGCACTTTGTCGAGGTAGGCGTTGATCTCGTTGAGCAGGCTGTTGTCTTCGCCGGGGGCCACTGCCCAGCTCTGGCTGCGGGCATCGCCCAGGTCGAAGGCCACGCGCACGTTGGGGAAGTACACCTGGTTCATCGCCACTTCGTTGGAGTCCACCAGGGTCAGGTCGATCTGGCCCTCATCGACCATGCGCAAAAGGTCGACCACTTCGACGGCGTCGGATTCTTCGTATTCGATGCCTGGATACTGCTGTTTCAGCTGCGCCAGTTGCTCGGCGTGGGTGCTGCCCTTGAGCACCATGATCTTCTTGCCCGCCAGGGCCGCCGCGTCGGTGGGGCGTGACTGGCCGTTGCGGTAGATGACCTGCGGGGTGACTTCCAGGTAGGAATGGGAGAACCGCACCTGTTTCTTGCGCGCCTCGCTGCTGACCAGCCCCGCGGCCGCCAGTACCGGGCCGTTGGGCTTGCCGATCTGGCTGAACAGGTCGTCGAGGTTGTCGGCGGTCTCGATTTTCAGTTCCACGCCCAAATCGTCGGCGAAACGCTTCACCAGCTCGTATTCGAAGCCGGTTTCACCGTTGCGATCCTCAAAGTAGGTGGCGGGGCTGTTCCGGGTAACCACCCGCAGCACGCCATCCTCCTTTACGCGCTCCAGTGTGTTGGGTTTCTCAACACAACCACTGAGCACCAGGAAGAGTCCGGTTGCGATCAGCCATCTGGCGTACCGCGGACGCAAAGCCGTTGGGGAAAACATCTGCGCAGTATACGCAAACGGCCCTTGCCGCCATATCTCGACAGCGAAAGGCCAGTCTGCTAGCGGTTGCAAAACATGTCTGCAACACAAGCCGGCCGGCGCGTGGCGGGTTTTGTGCCGATTAAAAAAATCTCGGCACGAACATTGGAACGGACGTTCAACAAGGGTTTTGGTGCAGAGACCGACATTCGGCCCGCATCGCGGATGCCGTTTCGGGTGCCGTTGCCGACGGTTTAGGCTAGAATGCACGGCCTCAAAGCACACCCCCTTCCCGAGGCTGTCCCGAAGATGTTGATCCTGCGCGGCGCTCCTGCCCTTTCTGCCTTTCGCCACAGCAAATTCCTTGAGCAACTGAGCCAGAAGGTTTCGGCTGTCAGTGGCTTGTATGCTGAATTCGCTCACTTCGCCGAAGTCACCGGCGGTTTGACCGGCGACGAACAGCAGGTGCTCGCGCGCCTTCTGAAATACGGTCCCAGCGTTCCCGTCCAGGAGCCGGCCGGTCGCCTGTTCCTGGTACTGCCGCGCTTCGGCACCATTTCGCCGTGGTCGAGCAAGGCCAGCGACATCGCCCGCAACTGCGGCCTGGCGAAAATCCAGCGCCTGGAGCGCGGCATTGCCTTTTATGTTGCCGGTGAGTTCAGCGAGGCCGAGGCCCGACTGATCGCCGACAGCCTGCATGACCGCATGACCCAGGTCGTGCTGGGCAACCTGGAACAGGCCGCCGGCCTGTTCAGCCACGCCGAGCCCAAGCCACTGACCGCCATCGACGTGCTGGGCGGTGGCCGTGCCGCGCTGGAAAAAGCCAACGCCGAGCTTGGCCTGGCCCTGGCCGAAGACGAGATCGATTACCTGGTCAACGCCTTCCAGGGCTTGAAGCGCAACCCCCACGACATCGAACTGATGATGTTTGCCCAGGCCAACTCCGAGCACTGCCGCCACAAGATCTTCAACGCCAGTTGGGACATTGACGGCCAGAGCCAGGAAAAAAGCCTGTTCGGCATGATCAAGAACACCTACCAGATGCACAGCGAAGGCGTTCTGTCTGCTTATAAGGACAACGCTTCGGTGATCGTCGGCAGCGTTGCCGGCCGCTTCTTCCCGAATCCCGAGACCCGCCAGTACGGTGCGGTCCAGGAGCCGGTGCACATTCTGATGAAGGTCGAGACCCACAACCACCCGACCGCGATTGCGCCATTCCCGGGCGCGTCCACCGGCTCCGGTGGCGAGATCCGCGACGAAGGTGCAACCGGTCGCGGCGCCAAGCCCAAGGCTGGCCTGACCGGTTTCACCGTGTCGAACCTGCAGATCCCCGGCTTCGAACAACCGTGGGAAAAGCCTTACGGCAAGCCTGAGCGCATCGTCAACGCCCTCGACATCATGATCGAAGGCCCGCTGGGTGGCGCTGCGTTCAACAACGAATTCGGCCGTCCGGCCCTGACCGGTTACTTCCGTACCTTCGAGCAATCCATCACCACGCCCCGTGGCGAAGAAGTGCGCGGCTACCACAAGCCGATCATGCTCGCCGGCGGCATGGGCAACATTCGCGCCGAACACGTGCAGAAAGGCGAGATCGTGGTCGGCTCCAAGCTGATCGTCCTCGGCGGCCCGGCCATGCTGATCGGCCTGGGCGGCGGCGCGGCGTCCTCCATGGCCACCGGCACCAGCTCGGCGGACCTGGATTTCGCGTCGGTCCAGCGGGAAAACCCGGAAATGGAACGCCGTTGTCAGGAAGTCATCGACCGTTGCTGGCAGTTGGGTGACAAGAACCCGATCAGCTTCATCCACGACGTTGGCGCGGGCGGCCTGTCCAACGCCTTCCCGGAACTGGTCAACGACGGTGGCCGTGGTGGCCGCTTCGAGCTGCGCAACATTCCGAACGACGAACCGGGCATGGCCCCGCACGAAATCTGGAGCAACGAATCCCAGGAACGTTACGTCCTGGCAGTCGGCCCGGCCGACTTCGAGCGCTTCCAGGCGATCTGCGAGCGCGAGCGCTGCCCGTTCGCCGTGGTCGGCGAAGCCACTGCCGAGCCGCAACTGACCGTTACCGACAGCCACTTCGGCAACAGCCCGGTGGACATGCCACTGGAAGTGCTGCTGGGCAAGGCCCCGCGCATGCACCGTTCGGCCGTTCGCGAAACCGAGCTGGGCGACGATTTCGATCCGTCCACCCTCGACATCGCCGATTCCATCGAGCGCGTCCTGCATCACCCGGCCGTGGCGAGCAAGAGCTTCCTGATCACCATCGGTGACCGCACCATCACCGGCCTCGTGGCCCGTGACCAGATGGTCGGCCCGTGGCAGGTGCCGGTGGCTGATGTCGCCGTGACCGCCACCAGTTTCGACGTCTACACCGGTGAAGCCATGGCCATGGGCGAACGCACGCCGCTGGCCCTGCTGGACGCCCCGGCGTCGGGCCGCATGGCCATCGGCGAGGCGCTGACCAATCTTGCGGCCTCGCGCATCGGCAAGATTTCCGACATCAAGCTGTCGGCCAACTGGATGTCCGCCGCCGGCCATCCGGGTGAGGACGCCCGCCTGTACGACACCGTCAAGGCCGTCGGCATGGAGCTGTGCCCGGAACTGGGGATCACCATTCCGGTGGGCAAGGACTCCATGTCCATGGCCACGCGCTGGAACGAAGACGGCGTGGACAAGAGCGTGACCTCGCCGCTGTCGCTGATCGTGACCGGTTTCGCCCCGGTCATCGACATCCGCCAGACCCTGACCCCGCAACTGCGCATGGACAAGGGCACCACCGACCTGATCCTGATCGATCTGGGCCGTGGCCAGAACCGCATGGGCGCCTCGATCCTGGCCCAGGTGCATGGCAAGCTCGGCAAACAGGCACCTGACGTCGACGATGCCGAAGACCTGAAGGCGTTCTTCGCCGTCATCCAGGGCCTCAATGCCGACGGCCACCTGCTGGCCTACCACGACCGTTCCGATGGCGGCCTGCTGACCACCGTGATGGAAATGGCCTTCGCCGGCCACTGCGGCCTGAGCCTGACCCTCGACAGCGTGGCGGAATCCGCCGCCGAGATCCCGGCCATCCTGTTCAACGAAGAACTGGGTGCGGTGATCCAGGTTCGCCAGGACGCCACTCCGGACATCCTCGCCCAGTTCAGCGCGGCAGGCCTGGCCGATTGCGTCTCGGTGATCGGCCAGCCGATCAACAATGCCCACGTCAACATCACCTTCAATGGCGATACCGTCTTCGAAGGCCAGCGTCGCCTGTTGCAACGCCAGTGGGCTGAAACCAGTTACCAGATCCAACGCCTGCGGGACAACGCCGATTGCGCCGATCAGGAATTCGACGTCCTGCTGGAAGAAGACAACCCGGGCCTGAGCGCCAAGCTCAGCTACGACGTCAACCACGACGTGGCGGCACCCTACATCAAGAAAGGCATTCGCCCACAAGTGGCGGTCCTGCGCGAGCAGGGCGTCAACGGCCAGGTAGAGATGGCGGCGGCGTTCGACCGTGCCGGTTTCAACGCGATCGACGTGCACATGAGCGACATCCTCGCCGGTCGTGTCGACCTGAACGACTTCAAGGGCATGGTGGCCTGTGGCGGTTTCTCCTACGGCGACGTGCTCGGTGCCGGTGAAGGCTGGGCCAAGTCGGCGCTGTTCAACAGCCGCGCCCGTGATGCGTTCCAAGGCTTCTTCGAGCGCACCGACAGTTTCACTCTGGGTGTGTGCAACGGTTGCCAGATGATGTCCAACCTGCACGAGCTGATCCCGGGCAGCGAGTTCTGGCCGCACTTCGTGCGTAACCGTTCCGAGCAGTTCGAAGCCCGCGTGGCGATGGTCCAGGTGCAGGAGTCGAACTCGATCTTCCTGCAGGGCATGGCCGGTTCGCGCATGCCGATCGCTATTGCCCACGGTGAAGGTCATGCGGAATTCGAAAGCGAAGAAGCGCTGCTCGAAGCCGACCTGTCCGGTTGCGTGTCGCTGCGGTTCGTCGATAACCACGGCAAGGTCACCGAAACCTACCCGGCCAACCCGAACGGCTCGCCGCGCGGGATCACTGGCCTGACCAGCCGTGACGGCCGCGTGACGATCATGATGCCGCACCCTGAGCGCGTATTCCGCGCGGTGCAGAACTCGTGGCGTTCGGACGACTGGAACGAAGACGCGCCATGGATGCGCATGTTCCGCAACGCCCGCGTCTGGGTGAACTAAAGGCGTGTACAAGCTCTGCTTCTTCGTCCCGGCCAGCCATGTGGACGAGGTCAAAAGTGCCGTATTCGCTGCCGGTGGCGGGCGGATCGGCGACTATGACCACTGCGCCTGGCAAGTGCTGGGCCAGGGCCAGTTTCGCCCCTTGGACGGCAGCCAGCCGTTCATTGGCGAAGCGGGACGGGTCGAGCAGGTCGAGGAATGGAAGGTGGAGCTTGTGGTGGCCGATGATTTGATCGGTGGGGTGGTGGATGCGTTGAAGCAAAGCCATCCCTACGAGACGCAGGCCTATGAAGTGTGGCGGTTGGAGGATTTCTGATCCTTCGCTCGTCGAATAAAAAACCCGCTGATTCAATCAGCGGGTTTTTTATTGGGCGAGGTTAATGATCAACCCTCAGGCGCGGCCACAATTGGTTGCATGGCTATTGATGCCGATTCTCGAGACGGCAGGCTTCTTTCTCGATGCCTATGCACTCGACTGGTTCAGTGACGCCTTTCTCGAACCGGCGAGCATTCATCAATAGCCCGCCCTTGATGCCGCCGATGAAGGCGAAGGCGCCTGGGCGGTTGCCGCTATGCTCCCCTGACAGATCCACCGCCACGCTGTTGGGCCTGACCTCATACACCCAGCCGCCGTTTGCCGCTTCCGTGACCGCCCAGATCTTGGCGTCGCTATAGTCACGAAACGCCACGATGACCGATTGAACGGAAGGAGACTCCGGGCTGCTCGCCCAGCGCAAGACCGGTGGTTGCGAGTTTCTTGCCCGTAAGCCACTGGTCAGTGCATCCGCCCCTTGTACGGGGTTGATTCTCAAGGAGCCCACCGCCCAGAGAGATTCTTTGTTCGTCACCCAGGCCAGGCCTTCTGGTGGGGTAATCTTGCTCCAATCGATGGGCGTCGCCGCGACTTCCAGCATCGTCTCGTGACCGGAGGGTTCATGATAGCCCAGGTTGGCGACGCAATCGGTCAGGTCGGTTTTTTTGCAGGCCTGCTTGATAAACTGCCCTTTGACCCCGCCGGGGTAGCTGATCTCTTCCTCGCCGATGATGGGCCCCCCCGATTCCTGTTGGTCGATGCCATGGGGGGCCTTGAACTCGAATACCCATTCATTGGCAAAGCTCTGGGCGATACGCTGGCTACGCGTGGTACTGCTGTAGACCGAGCGCTGGGCCCCAGCCCCGTGCTTGAACCAGTCGTACATCCACGTGGCCTCAGGGAAGGCCACGGATTTGGGCAGCAAGCCGTCCCGGAAAGCCTCCAGGCCTTGATTGGTCGTGTCTCCCCGATAGAGCGTGTCCAGGTCGGTCCGCCAACGCAATAAGGGTTGGG
Source organism: Pseudomonas sp. SJZ078 (assembly GCF_007828255.1). NCBI lineage: Bacteria > Pseudomonadati > Pseudomonadota > Gammaproteobacteria > Pseudomonadales > Pseudomonadaceae > Pseudomonas > Pseudomonas sp. SJZ078. The sequence goes on from NZ_VIUG01000048.1 coordinate 21,342, forward strand.
TCTTGCGGATATCCACGCTTGGATCCGCCGTGACTTGCAGCCAGGCTTCGTACCAGGGTTCTTCTTTTCGGTGCTGGGAGAGCTGGGTCGCTCCCCACGCGTTATTGCCTGGCTGCCACGCCGCTCCGATTATCACCACCGCGACAGTTGTCGCCCGTATGAAACCGTTGCCTTTATTCATGATCTGGACACCTCAGCTGAAACGAGGGCGCCAATCGAATCACATACCTCATGATGAAATATCTTCGAATTGACAGTTGTGCTACCCGGTTGCGCGGTGCGGAGGCACTGTTGGAAGTGCGCCTCCCCGGCTTGGCGGGAGCTTGGGTTGATCGCCTTGGGTCTGCTGCGCAGCCCAGCGGGAGCATGCTCCCTCGCCACAGGGGGCTAGGCCCCTGCATCGATCTTGCGACCATGCGCCAGACCATCCAATGCCTGCCATAACCTCGGCGCCTTCTCCCCCAGCAGTAAGTGCCAGACGCCACCTTCCAGCGGGCTCATACCCTGACAACCTAACCTTTGGAGCTGACTTTCCGACAAGCTCCTGTCGTCGGCCAGCCGCACCCGTAACCGGCTCGTCGCCACGCAATCGAGCTGCAGGAGGTTGTCCTGGCCTCCCAGGGCGTCCAGCCATTGTTGCGCTTCGGTGCTGGAAAGGGCGGCTGGCGTCGTCGGTACAGGGACATTCGGTACCGGCGCGGTGACCGGGCGAGTGAAAGAGGGCACTGCCAGGCGGATTTCATCGGCTATGCTGTCGGCCATCGGCCCTACCACCACCTGCAGGCTCCCGCCGTTACCGGGGCGCACCACGGCCATGGCGCCGAGGGCCTTGAGCTGGGCGTCGGACGCCTTGTTGCGATCCACCATGTCCAGCCGCAAGCGCGTGGTGCAGGCACCGATGGTAATCAGGTTGTCAGCACCGCCCAACGCCTGGATGTAGGCCGCAGCCCGCTGGTTTTCGGTGATGGTCGGTTTGTCGCCTGCCGGCACCTCTTCACGCCCCGGAGTCTTCAGGTCGAAGCGGCGGATGCAGAAGTCGAACACGGTGTAGTAAATCACCGCGTAGGCCAGGCCCACCGGGACGACCAGCCAGCCGTTGTTCGATTTGCCCCAGCCCAGGACCATGTCGATGAAGCCGCCGGAGAAGGTAAAGCCCAGGCGGATGTTCAGCCAGTCGGTGATGGCCATCGACAGCCCGGTGAGCAAGGCATGCAACAGGAACAGCAACGGCGCGAGGAACATGAAGGCGAATTCCACCGGTTCGGTGACCCCGGTGAGAAACGAGGTCAGCGCCATGGACAGCAGAATCCCGCCCATGACTTTGCGCCGCTGGGGCAAGGCGTTGCGGTACATCGCCAGGCAGGCGGCGGGCAGGCCGAAAAGCATCACCGGGAACATGCCGGTCATGAACTGGCCGCCGTTGGGGTCGCCGGCAAAATAGCGGGTCAGGTCGCCGGTCACCACCGCACCGGTGTGCGGGTCGGTGAAGCTGCCGAAGATGAACCAGGCCATGTTGTTGAGGATATGGTGCAGACCGGTGACGATGAGCAGTCGGTTGAACACCCCGAACACGAATGCACCCAGGCTGCCACTTTCCATCAACAGCGCGCCGAAGCTGTTGATGCCTTGCTGGATCGGCGGCCAGATCAGGCCGAACACCAGTCCCAGGCCCACCGCGCTGAAGCCGGTGACAATCGGCACGAAACGCCGGCCACCGAAGAACGCCAGGTACTCCGGCAGTTTGATGTCCTTGAATCGGTTATACAGTGCCCCCGCGAGCAGGCCGCTGATGATCCCGGCGAGCATGCCCATGTTGATGCTGGCGTCGAGCACCTTCAGCGTGGCGATCATTACCAGATAACCGATGGCCCCGGCCAACCCCGCCGTACCGTTATTGTCCCGGGCGAAACCCACGGCGATGCCGATGGCGAAGATCATCGCCAGGTTGGCGAAGATCGCCTGCCCGGCAGCGTGGATGATGGCGATGTTCAGAAGATCGGCGTCGCCCAGGCGCAGCAAAAGGCCGGCGATCGGCAGGATCGCAATGGGCAGCATCAGTGCCCGGCCGAGACGTTGCAGTCCTTCGATGAAATGCTGGTACATGGCGGTTCTCCCTTATTGTTCTTCGACGTACTCAGCCCAGGGGCCAGTGTTGATGACAGGCCTGGCGCACCGCAGCGGCACTGCCCAGATTCAGCAATTCGGCGCTGAGGCAAGCGCACTTGACGGCATCGAGGTCGCGCACCCGCGCCTTGATCTCGCCGATCTGCGCCGGGCTGACCGACAGTTCGCGCACGCCCAGCCCCACCAGCACCGGCGTCGCCAACGGATCGGAAGCCAGGGCGCCGCACACGCCGATCCAGCGCCCATGCCTGGCCGCGCCGGCGCAGGCCTGGGCAATCAGTCGCAACAGTGCCGGGTGCAGGGCATCGACCCGGGCGGCAAGGCCGGCGTGGTCGCGGTCCATGGCGAGGGTGTACTGCGAAAGGTCGTTGGTGCCGATGGACAGGAAGTCCGCATGCTCGGCCAGTTGTTCGGCCAGCAAAGCGGCCGCCGGTACTTCGATCATCACCCCCAGTTGCGGCCGTTCGCTCAGGCCCGATTCCCTGGCCAATGCATCCAGGCGCTGGCGGATGTGCAGCAGTTCATCGACTTCGGTGACCATCGGCAACAGGATCCGGCAACGGTCCAGCGGACGGGTTTGCAGCAAGGCTCGCAGTTGCTGGTCGAGCAATTCCGGGCGCACCTGAGCCAGGCGAATACCCCGCAGGCCCAGCACCGGGTTGGCTTCGGTCGGCAGCGGCAGGTAATCCAGTTGTTTGTCGCCGCCGACATCGATGGTGCGGATGATCACCGGCTTGTCGCCCATGGCGTCGAGCACGGCTTGATAGCTTTGGCGCTGTTCTGCTTCGCCCGGGGCCTTTTGGCGGTCGACGAAGAGGAATTCGGTGCGCAACAGCCCCACACCGTCGGCGCCGTTCGCCAAGGCCTCGGCCGCATCGGCGCTGGAGGCGACGTTGGCCGCCACTTCGACAATCACCCCATCTACGGTGCGGGCCGGTGTGTGGGCGCTGGCGTGTTGTTGAGCGCGGCGAGCGGCTCGCTGGGCATGTGCCTGTTGCACCTGGGTCAAGCGCTCGGCGGTGGGACGCAGTTCGAGGCGGCCTGCGTCGGCGTCCAGCACCACCGACTGACCCTGTTCCTGTTCCAACAGCGCCGCGCCCAGCGCTACCAGGCACGGCATCCCTTTGCCTCGGGCCAGGATGGCCACGTGGGAGGTGGAGCCGCCCTCGACCATGCACACCCCGGCCACACCCTGGGCGCTGAGTTGCAGCAGGTCCGACGGGGTCAACTCCTGGGCAGCGACAATTGCCCCCGTCGGCACGTCGAATTGCCAGGTTTCCCCCAGCAGTGCCCGCAGGACCCGCTGGCGCAGGTCACGCAGGTCGTTGGCGCGCTCGGCCAGCAGCGTGCTGCCCAGTTGCTCCAGCACCCGGCATTGCGCGTCGATGGATTGGCTCCAGGCGTGGGTCGCGGCGCTGCCCTGGTCGATGCACAGGTGAGCGGCGTCCAGCAGGATCGGGTCTTCCAGAAGCGCCAGGTGGGCGCTGAAAATCGCTTCTTCGTCGCGGTTGCGCCGGGCCCTGGCGTTGTCCAGCGTCAGGTGGATGTCACGGCTGACGTGGGCCAAGGCACGGCTCAGTTGCTGGCGCTGATCCTCGACATCGTGGCCGCCCGCATCCTCCGGCAACTGAATACCGTTGAGCCGGACCAGCGGCCCGGCCACCAGGCCGGAGGCGGCGCATACGCCGTGCAGCACGCCATCTTCGGCTGGGCGGCCATGGGTTTTGAGCGCAGGCGCTGCGGCGTGGGCTTCCTCGGCCAGGGCGGTGGACAAGGTTATCAGCAACGCTTGCAGCGCCGCTTCGGCATCGTCGCCACGGCAACTGACCTGCACTTCTGCCTGCTCGGTGATCGCAAGGCCCATCATCCCCATGAGGCTGTCGCAGGAGGCCGACTTGCCGCCGAAATGCAGCTGCGAGCGACTCTTGAAGCCTTGGGCGGTCTGGCGTATCAATGCCGCCGGCCGCGCGTGCAGACCGCCGCGATGGGCGATGCGGATCTGGCCGAAAACCTCGATGCCGACGTCCTGAGGTTCGGCCGTTGACGAGCCTGTCGACGCGGCGACGATATGCAGCAGAGGCTCGCCGACCTTTACGCCCTTGAGGGTGACAGGCAGCGCCTGGAAGCGCTCGCCATTGGTGATGACCAACAGGCTGACCAGGCTCTTGCAGCGCAGCGCCACTTTATCCACGTCATAACGCAGCAAGGGCTGGCCGTTGCTGACCCGTGCACCTTCCTTGACCAGCATGGAGAAACCGTCGCCACGCAGCTCGACGGTGTCCAGCCCCAGGTGCAGCAGCAGTTCGGCGCCATTGTCGGCCCGCAGGGTCACGGCGTGGCCGGTGCGGGCGACATGGATCACTTCGCCGTCACAGGGTGCATAGAGGGTGTCGTTCAGCGGATCGATGGCGATCCCGTCGCCCATGGCGCCGCTGGCGAACACGGCGTCCGGAACATTGGCGAGGGTGAGCACCGGGCCGCTGAGCGGGGCGCTGAGGGTCAACTCTTTATTATTGTTGGGCATGGCGCGCTCTCATCAGGCTTCGTTAGTCAGTGCGTACGGGTGACTTTGCTCAGGTGCCGCGGTTGGTCGGGGTTCAGGCCCCGGGCCACGGAGAGCTGGGCAGCCATCCCGTAAAAGCTCTGGATCGCCAGGATCGGGTCCAGGGCCGGGTGTTCGGCGCGGCTCAGGGTCAGGTCGCGTTCGGCAATGTCATCGGGCGCCGCCAGCAAGACCCGGGCGCCGCGCTGGCGCATGTCGCCGGCCAGGCTCAACACGCCGGCCTGCTCGGCGCCGCGAGGGGCGAAGACCAGCAGCGGATAGTTCTCATCGATCAGCGCCATCGGCCCGTGGCGCACCTCGGCGCTGCTGAAGGCTTCAGCTTGGATCGCCGAGGTTTCCTTGAACTTGAGCGCTGCTTCCTGGGCGATGGCGAACCCGGCGCCACGGCCGATCACCATCAGCCGCTGACAGGCGCGCAGGGCCTCGACGGCGGGGCTCCAATCCTGATGGGCGGCCTCGCGCAAACCGTCGGGCAGGGCAGTGCCGGCCTCCAGCAATTCGGCGTCGTCCTTCCACTGGGCCACCAACCGTGCGCTGGCGCTGAGGGTGGCGATGAAACTCTTGGTGGCGGCGACGCTGCTTTCGACGCCGGCGCACAGCGGCACGCTGAATTCACACGCCGCTTCCAGGGGCGAATCGAGGGCATTGACCAGGGCCACGCTCAAGGCACCGCGCTTGCGTAACAGGCGCAGGCTGTTGACCAGGTCCGGGCTCTGTCCCGACTGGGAAAAGCCGAACGCCACTTGGCCGCTGACCTTGAGCGGTGCCTGCTGCATGGTCACCACCGACATCGGCAACGACGCCACCGGCAAACCCAGTTGCTGCATGGTCAGGTAGGCGAAGTAGCTGGCGGCGTGGTCGGAACTGCCACGGGCGATGGTCATCGCCACTTGCGGCGGCTGACGGCGCAAGCGTCCGGCGATTTCCCGCAAGGCCGGGTCCAGCTGCTGTAACTGGCGTTCGACGGCTTCACAGGCGGCGAGGGCCTCTTCAAGCATTTTGGAAGTCAATGGCTTCTCCTTCGACCATCACGTCGGTCAGGGTCAGGGAACGGTCAAGGCGCACGCAGTCGGCCCAGGCGCCGGGGTGCAGGCGACCGCGCTCGGGCAGGCCGAGGTAGTCGGCGGGAAACTGAGAGAGGCGTTGCGAGGCTTCGGCGATGGGCAGGCCGATTTTCACCAGGTTGCGCAGGGCCTGGTCCATGGTCAGGGTGCTGCCAGCCAGGGTGCCATCGGCCAGCCGCACGCCGCCCAGACATTTGGTCACGGTGTGGCTGCCCAGCTTGTACTCGCCGTCGGGCATGCCCGCGGCCGCGGTGGAGTCGGTGACGCAGTACAGGCATGGGATCGAACGCAAGGCCACGCGCATGGCGCCGGGGTGGACGTGGAGCAAGTCGGGGATCAGCTCGGCATATTGCGCATGGGCGAGGGCCGCGCCGACGATCCCCGGTTCGCGGTGATGCAGCGGGCTCATGGCGTTGTACAAATGGGTGAAACTGCTGGCCCCGGCCGCCAACGCCGCGACGCCTTCTTCGTAGCTGCCCAGGGTGTGGCCGATCTGCATGCGCACGCCTCGGGCACTGAGGGCGCGGATCAAGGCATCGTGGCCGGCGATTTCAGGGGCGATGGTCATCACCCGGATCGGCGCCAGGGCCAGATAGCCTTCCACTTCAGCCATCAGCGCGGTGTGGGCGAAGTTCGGTTGCGCGCCCAGTTTGCCGGGGTTGATGTAAGGGCCTTCCAAGTGCACGCCCAGGACCCGGGCGCTGCCGTTCGGACGCTGCTCACAGAACTCGCCGAGGGCCTGCAGCACGCTGGCGATCTCTTCGCTGGGCGCGGTCATGGTGGTGGCCAAGAGTGCGGTGGTGCCAAAACGCAGGTGGGTGCGGGCGATGGTCTCGAACGCCGGGGCGCCTTGCATGATGTCCTTGCCACCACCGCCATGGACATGCAGGTCGATAAAACCGGGCAGCAGGTAGGGCAGGTCGTTACCCGCCGGGTCGCAGGGCTGGCCTTCGATGGCCACGACTCTACCGTGCTCATGGAGCAGGCGGCCGCGAACCCAGCCGTCGCAGGTGAGGATGTTGTCTTCGGACATGGGAATTCTCTGGTCGTCTAGCGCCGCAGTTCTGCGACAAAGTCGTAGTAGTCGTTGCGGCAATAGGTGTCGGTGACTTCGATGGGCGTGTTGTCTTCCAGGTAGCCGACCCGGGTCATCAGCAGCATGGCGGTGCCCGGGGCGATGCCCACCAGGGCGGCGAACTCGTCCGAGGCGTTGATGGCCTGGATGTGTTGCAGGGCGCGCACCACCGGCTTGCCGATGCTGTCGAGAAACGCGTAGAGCGAATCGCCCACCGCCTGTGGCTTGGGAATAATCGAGGCGGGCAGGGTGCTCATCTCGATGGCCATGACCGTATCGTCGGCCTTGCGCAGGCGCTTGAGTCGCGCAACCTTGTCGGCGGGCGACAGGCCCAGGCGGATCAGTTCTTCGTGGGTCGGCGGGGTGATGTCCCGTTCCAGCCACCGGGAGCCGGGCACGAAACCCTTGAGCCGCAGCATTTCACTGAAGCCGCTCAGGCGTGACAGCGGTTGTTCCAGGCGCGGGGTGATGAACGTGCCCGAGCCTTGGTTGCGACGGATCAGGCCTTGTTCGAACAACACTTCCAGTGCCTTGCGGGCGGTGACCCGGGAAATGCCGAGTTGCTCGCTCAAGCTGCGTTCGGACGGCATGGCTTGTTCGGCTTTCCATTGGCCGGCGTGGATTGCGGCTTCCAGGTTGCGGGCCAGTTGCAGGTACAGCGGTGTGGGCTGGGTGTCGTCGGGGCGTAGGGCCTGGATGTCGTTCATGTGGTGTCCGATGCGGTTATTGAGTTGTTTGTCGCCCGGTAAGTGGGGTGGAAACTAATACCACTTGAATACCATGTCAACGCTGCTTGCCCAGGGTTTAGTGGCGTTGTTGGAGAGGTTTGGTGGGGTGGGATGAAAGTGGTATTAGAGGTCAGGGATTCAACGGCAAGGATCGCCGCCTGCGACAACGCCTAGGGTGCGAACTGGTATTCATCTGTAGGCAATTTCTGAAGGCAGGATTTTTATTTTTCGATGCTGACGGGCGGTCGTCCGAGACTACCCGGGCTGACGCGCTGTTGTGGCGAGGGGATTTATCCCCGCAGGGGCCGCAGCGGTCCTAAAACCTGACAACGGTGTCAGGCAAATTGAGTTGCCTGCTTTGGGGCTGCTTTGCAGCCCAGCGGGAGCAAGCTCCCTCGCCACAGAAACTGCGGTCTGTCAGACGCACCGAAGTTTCCGACATGTTTTTAGGGTTGTCCCTCGGAAGTAGGGGCTCTAGCTTTCAGAACTCGCGGTCCCTCGGGCATGAGCCCCAACATCTCCAAGTGTAAGCTATCACTCACTGGCCGGTGGCAAGGCAGGGTGGCAGCTCTGCGCTCCAAGGAGCAACATCAGCATCTGAGGTCAATATGGAATTGCCGGACATGATCATCCCCCGTCTGAATATGAACACCGCTCTGGGGCAGGCTTTGGTTTCAATGTTCAAGTCCGTCGAAGCGGAGCTGACGGTCGAAAATGCAAAACCAGGGGCGGTTAAAGTCATCGTGTTCGGTGGGTGCGCAGTGCACCTTTATACAAATCATCGTGTTTCTACTGATGTTGACGCTGAAATTTATGAGGCCAGCCTCCCGGAAGACTTCCATCTTCGAACGTTACTCGCAGAGATACCCGAGCGATTTGTCGATGAGAGGTCTGGCCGGTTGATGGAGCTAAACTACGACCTGCAATACAACACAAGCTTTGGTCCGATTCACGAGGACTACTGGGTCCGAAGTCTACCCCTTGAAGAGTTTCCGCTAGAGTCCCCTCTCCACGTTCACATTGCTGCACCTGTGGATATTGCAATTTCAAAACTGGGTAGGGCAACGGATCAGGACATTGGCGATATCATGGCCCTCCTGAGAGCAGGCTTCATATTGACCGCCGAGCTGCGCCGACTGGCATTGCAGGCGATTGATGTATATGTTGGCAACAAAGAGCCCCCAACCTCGGTCCTTACCTACATTTTGAAAAGTTATTTGGAGAATACAGATGACAAAGCCTGCTAACGGCCGCGTCCTCTCATCCGCTCTGGACACATTGGTCAAAAGCCCATTGAAGCAGGCAGATGACGCTGCGCTTGTGAGTGCAGCCAAGGCTGTCTGGTATTCAAATTCGGACCTGATGAGTGTCGCTCAGGCTTTTCTAAGTCGGCACGCTGATGAGGTCGAGGTTCGTCGCGCAGGGTATTTGCTCGAGCGGTTCACCCGTTTTTCATGCGTAACCGATAGCCGTGTGTCGGAAGTCTTCAAGGCGCTTGAGCTGTTCTGGCGTTCGGCACCTAAGCATGAAGTGACTTCACAGGCCGCTGTTACGCTTCGCAGTCGTCGTGATGAACTCGCCCTCTCGTGGGGGATGAGTGAAGGTCTTGGTTTGAAGGTACAGGTCCTCATGCCTTTTCAGACTCGGCATTATGAGGCTGAGCAGCGCGCAGCATTTGTTTGAATTCAAATGTTGTGATCAAACCCGGCTTAGGCCTAATGCTGTTCACTTAAGCGGAGCGGCCTTACGATCTACCGGATACCGAGTTTTGGAAATCTTCACTGTCCTCGGCCGCCCTGGCCTTGGACGGT
>NZ_VIUG01000049.1:0-30538 GCF_007828255.1 Pseudomonas sp. SJZ078
TTTGCCGAGTGGCATTTGCCCTGATGAAAAATCAGGACGAATACCAGCCGAAGCCTATGTTGCAGGGTTGTCCTGCAACATAGAATCTCCCACAGGGGATTGCGGGTAGGCAGGGTTATTGGGGCACCCGCCAGTCCCTGCTGCTTAACCCCGCCGCTCAACCAATACCTGCTCCAACACCACCTCCAATGGATGCCGCAGCTGCTTGTCCGCCAGCCGCTTCACCTGGCTGCGGCACGAATACCCCGTCGCCAATGCCTCCCCTTCCTTGTCCAGCTTGCCGGCCCAGGACTGTTCGAAAATGGTTCGCGAGGTATCCTGGTTGCGCAGTTCATGGCCATAAGTGCCGGACATGCCGCAGCAGCCCGTCGCCTCGGTCACCAGCTTGAGCCCCAACTTGGTGAACACGCTTTGCCACTGGGCAGTACTGGCGGGCACGTTGGTCTTTTCGGTGCAGTGCGCCAGCAGGCGGTACGTCCGGGCAACGGGATTCGGCGTTTGCGGTACCGCATCGACCAACCACTCCTGAGGCAACAGGACTTTCGGGCAAGCCTTGAGCCCTGGCACTTTCTGATATTCCTGGCGGTAGACCAGGGTCATGGCCGGATCCAGACCGACCAGGGGCACCGAGCAGCCAGCGAGTGCCTGGAGCTGGGCGGCGTTGCGGATCGCCGCTTTGTTGAAGGCACCGAGGAAACCCTGCACATGCAAGGGCTTGCCGTTGGCGCTGTACGGCGCCAGGAACACCCGGTAACCCAGTTGATGCGCCAGCTCGATAAAAGAGGCCAGCAACGGCGTTTCGAAGTAACGGGTGAAGGCGTCCTGCACCAGTACCACGCTGCGCTCCCGTTGCGCCGGCGTGAGTTCACGCAGGGCCGGTACGCTGGCGACCGCGACCTTGCAGCGGCTCAGGGTGGCCTGGAAGTTGAAGCGACTGATCAACGGGCTGTCGACCATGCCCACTTGGTTCGCCAACAGCCGGCTCAGCCAGGTCGAGCCCATGACCGCGTTGTAGAGGCCCGGCACGTAAGCCATGTAGGGAATGGTGAACTCCAGCGAACCGATCAGGTAGTCGCGCAGCGGCCGTTGATAGCGGCCGTGGTAGAGCTGCAGGAAACGCGAGCGGAATTCCGGCACGTTGACCTTGATCGGGCATTGCCCCGCGCAGGATTTGCAGGCCAGGCAGCCGGCCATGGCGTCGTAGACTTCATGGGAGAAATCCTCCTGGCCCTGGGAGCGCGCACGATTGTTACGCAGCCGAGCCGGCAAGCCTTTCAACCACGACGCACCGCCCCGCGCCGCTTCCAGCACATCGACATTGGCCGCGCCTTGCAGGCGCAACCATTCACGCATCAGCGATGCCCGCCCCTTGGGAGAATGCTGGCGTTCACGGGTGGCTTTCCACGACGGGCACATGGCGTCGTCGGGGTCGAAGTTGTAGCAGGCACCATTGCCGTTGCAGTGCACGGCAGTGCCGTAGCTCTGCCAGACGCGCTCGTCGATCTGCCGATCCAGGTCACCACGTAGCGTGACCTCGTTGACCTTGAGCAGGCCTTCGACGGCATCCGGCGGCGTGCAGATCTTGCCGGGGTTGAGCTGATTGTGCGGATCGAACGCGCCCTTGAGCGATTGCAGCGCCGGGTACAAATCGCCAAAAAACGCCGGCACGTATTCCGAGCGCAGCCCCTTGCCGTGCTCACCCCAGAGCAAGCCACCATAACGCTGGGTGAGTTCGGCCACGGCATCGGAAATCGGCTTGACCAGCGCGGCCTGGGCCGGGTCTTTCATGTCCAGTGCCGGCCGCACGTGCAACACGCCGGCGTCGACGTGACCGAACATGCCGTAGCTCAAGCCGTGGCCGTCGAGCAATGCGCGAAACTCGGCAATGTAGTCGGCCAACCGTTCCGGCGGTACGGCGGTGTCTTCCACGAACGGCTGCGGCCGGATTTCACCTTCTACGTTGCCCAACAGCCCGACCGAGCGCTTGCGCATGGCATAGACACGGTTCACCGCCTCGGCGCCTTCCGCCAGCGTATGACCCAGGCGCTCGATGGTCGTGTCGTGTTGCAGATGCACCACGAAGGCCGCCACCTCGGCGTTCACTTGCGCAACGTCATCACCGCTGAACTCCACCAGGTTGATGCCCAAAGTCGGGCGCTCGGCGTCGGCCGGGAAATACTCGGCGACGCTGTGCCAGACAATGTCCTTCATCGCCAGCAGCAACACCCTGGAGTCCACCGTTTCGATGGACAGCGGCTTGTGGGCCAGCAATGCGTTGGCGTCGCGCAAGGCGTCCATGAAGCTGCCGTAGCGCACGTTCACCAGCACCGAATACTTGGGAATCGGTAGCACGTTGAGCTTGGCCTCGACCACGAACCCCAGCGACCCTTCGGCGCCACAGAGCACGCTGTTGAGGTTGAAGCGGCCATGATCATCGCGCAGGTGCGCCAGGTCGTAGCCGGTCAGGCAGCGGTTGAGTTTGGGGAACACCGACTCGATCAGCTCGGCCTGGGTTTCCTGGATCTGCCGGGCGGTGCGGTATACCTCGCCGATGCGACCCGGTTCGGCGCACGCGGTTTCCAGCTCGGCGTCGGACAATGGCTGGGTGTGCAGGCGCTGGCCGCCGAGCAGCACGCTGTGCAGCTCCAGCACGTGGTCGCGGGTCTTGCCATAGGTGCAACTGCCCTGGCCGCTGGCATCGGTGTTGATCATGCCGCCCACGGTGGCGCGGTTGGAGGTCGACAGCTCCGGCGCGAAGAACAACCCGTGGGGCTTGAGCGCGGCGTTGAGTTGGTCCTTGACCACGCCGGCCTGCACTCGGACCCAACGCTCGGCCACGTTGATTTCGAGGATGGTGTTCATGTGTCGCGACAGATCGACCACGATGCCGTCGGTCAATGACTGGCCGTTGGTGCCGGTGCCCCCGCCCCGTGGCGTCAGCTTGATCTGGCGAAACCGCGGTTCAGCCATCAGCGTGGCGATGCGCGCAACGTCGTCAGCGTCCTGGGGAAACACCGCCGCTTGCGGCAGGCGCTGGTAAATCGAGTTGTCGGTCGCCAACACGGTACGGGTGCCGTAGTCAGCGCTCAGATGACCACGAAAGCCGCTGGCGCGCAGGGCCTCGATGAATTCCGGGTAGTGGGCCGCGGGGGCAACCACGGGCAGTTGGGCAATCATTAACGGCCTCTTGGGGGGCTAATCACGTAAATACTTGTCGCCAGCGCATGAATAGGTCAGGCTCGGAACGACCTGCGTCAATGTTCCTCCAGGTTCCTGGCGCAGACAACCCGATAATCCTGCCGCTATCGATGACTTTTTCGAATGAATTACCGCCACCTTACGCCATCCATGTCACTGCTGCTGGCATTTGAAGCCGCCGCTCGGCATGAAAGCTACACCCGGGCCGCGGTCGAACTCTCGCTGACGCAAAGTGCCGTCAGCCGACAAGTCCAGGCGTTGGAAGAGCAACTGGGGCTGACGCTGTTTCGTCGCGAAGGCCGACAGGTCCGGCTGACTGATGTCGGTCGCCTCTACCAACGGGAGATGAGCGAGGCGCTCGGACGCATCCGCAGCGCGACGCTGCAGGCCATGGCTTATCAGTCCGGCAGCGGCACCCTGCGCCTGGCGACGTTGCCGACCTTCGGCTCGAAGTGGCTGCTGCCGCGCCTGCATGAGTTCTACAAAACCCACCCCGGCATCCTGGTGCACATCAGTTCGCGGATCGACGCCATCGACTTCGACACCAGCGGCATCGACGCCGCCATCGTCGTCGGCACGGCCGACCTGCCAGGCCTGATCAGCCATCGCCTGCACGCCGAAGAACTGATCGTGATCATCTCGGCCCAGGCGGCCAAGGCCCATGAGACGTGGACGCCGGAACGGATCAGCGAACAGATGCTGCTCAACGTGGCGAACAACCCCAACGTCTGGGGTGACTGGTTCAGTCACCACACCCTGCCCCACGCCAGGATGCGCCTGGGCCCCAGCTTCGAACTCACTTCGCACTTGATCCAGGCGGTGCGCGCGGACATCGGCATCGGCCTGGTGCCCCGCATCCTGGTGGCCGACGAGTTGGCCAATGGCGAGCTGATCGGCCTCGACCTGCCATTCGCCAGCCGGCGCAGTTACTACCTCACCTACCCGCCGCGCAACGAAATGCTGCCGTCTTTGCGGGCGTTTCGTGGCTGGTTGCTGGAGCAGATCTGACAGCCCCGCACTGATCGCAGACATAAAAAAGCCCCGCAAACCAAATGGGTCGGCGGGGCAAGGAATTGGTTGGTTGCGGCCAACCAAAGGAGCTCTGTGAAAAGCGTCTATCCGTTGAATCAGATGCAGTCTTCTGCGGCGCGCTCGAAACTCGAAGGCAGCAGGTTCGAGGCCAGCAGGTGCCGCTCGTAGATGAACACCTTGCCGCCATTCCCGGCTTTGTAGGCTTCCAGCACGTTGTCCGCAGAGACTTTGCTCGGCACGACGATCCGGTAGCTGCGCTGGGTCTGTGAGACCATCGGGTTCAACTGACTGTCCTGCAATTTCGGTATGACGCACTCGGCATACTCGGCCGGGGTCTTTTGGGTCTGCAGGGTCAGCGTCGGATCGTTTGGCGCAGAGGCACAACCTGTGAGCAGCAAAGAAACAAACGCCATGACCGGCACGAATAAAAAGCGCATCAGTTTCATCCCGAAAATAAAAATGGGTCAGGCTCGTGTGACGACGGAACGCTGTTGCGTCATGTCTGGAGCCACCTGTTCGATGGGCGCAATTGTCCAATGACTGGCGACAAAGCAGAACATGCGTTTAGTGATGGTCACTATTACTTCTAACGATAGTTGCGTGCCGCAGGGGTGAGGCACGCGTGCCTTGGCGGCGCGAAGCCGGGGGGGCCAGCCTCGCTGAACCTGTTCGTGATGAAGGCCGATGGCGTCAGGACTGGGCTGTGAGGGCCGAGTGGGTTTTCAATTCTTCGTCAATGAACGCAGCGATCATGGCCCGGTAGACCCGCTCCACGACATCAGGCGAGGCGCCGGTTTCATTCGCAATCCCACGCACTTTGGTGATGACCTGCTCGACCCGCGCCGGCGCGCGCACATCGTCGGTGGTTTTCTTGAAGGCTGCCGCCTGCGTGACGAAGTTGCCGCGCCGGGCCAGGAGTGCAACGACCTGGCGGTCGATCTGGTCGATCTGCTGGCGGACTTCTTCGATTGATGTACAGCGTAATTCCATTTGAGTATCTCCTTTCAAGTAACGGCAATGTGCGTGGGTGTTTGCGATATGGCGGCATATTCGAGATAGATGCAAGCGGAGCCGCCGCCATCGTCGGATCGCCGCCCGGAGCAGGCTCGCTCCCACAGGGGTGTTCCGGGGAACCTCAGAGCTTTGGGATAATACCGGTGGCCTCGGCAATCGTTGCCAGTACTTCTTCCATTCCGGCAATGTGATTCTGAAGGTCCACAAAAGATTGATGGACCGCTTCGTCGACGTCTACGGTCTGATGTCCGCGAAGCGCTATTACCCTGCGCAGTTCTTTTTCCTGAAGCTCACTCACGCTTTCGCGCAGAGCCAGGAGCTGGTCGAATATCTGCGCGACTTTGGCTTTGCTATCGGCGTCCATCATCTCCAACCTAAGCTCTCGATAAATGCGCCCCAGGACACGCGAGCCGGATATCAGGTCCTTAGGGTGATCAATGGACATCTGAACAAGCGGAGGAGTTTCGGTCCGACCAGGCAGGCCTTGCCTGGAACGTATCGATGGCCAAGAGAGTCGGAGCAATCAGGCCCTTGGCAAAGAAATCGTCCCATGCCCTTACGATCAGCCGTCCTCGCTGCGCTATTCACCCTGGCGACTGGCACAGCCGCCGATGCCCAGGAACCGCTACGCCTGGAAAACCTGAAACGTTGCGGTGCGCTGTTGGAAAACCAGCGCCAGGACTGGTGCCTGACGGTGCGCGGGTTGGACGACGGCGTGCCGCAATTGAAACTGGGCAACCGAGCGATCCCCCCGGACGCGGTCCGGCGCGAGGGGCAGAACCTGCGCTTGCAGCTGGATAGCACCCATTACCAAAGCGGCCCTCTCTGGCTGGAGGATGGCCCTCGTACCAGCAACGCCGCCTGGCTGACCTTGCGCAACAGCCACGTATTGGCCGCCGGACCGGACGAAGTGGCGAAGAACATGGACGGACTGACCACTTACGTCAATCTGGTCAGCCTGCTGATCGAGGAAGACCATGCCGGCCGCCAGGAAGCCGAGCGCCTTGCCAGCAAGTACGGGGCGACGGTGGTCGGCAGCATTGCCCCGTTGAACCTTTATCAACTTCGTCTGCCGGCCACGGACCTGATGCAGCGTGACGCACTGGTGCTGCGCCTGGGCAGTGAAACCAGTGTGGATGCGGTGGTGATCGAAGAGTCCGCGGCGGAAGAAACCGAGCAATCCACGGCCCGCCCTGAAGAACCGAAGAAGCCGGCACAGGACTCCGACGAATGGGCGGCGAACCGCTTTCTCGACGCGGTGCACTACTACCAGCGGCGCATTCCCGGAAAGCAGGCGCCCATCCAGCCGCAACCCGTGCGCATCGGCCTGATCGAGCGCGATGTGGATTTCGACACGGCGGATTTTGCCGACTACCTCGGTGCCTGCTCGGTACCGCGCACCTGTGTCTATGCCCGCGATGCCGATGCCCCGGACGGCCATGGCACCACCGTCGCGGGCCTCCTCGCTGCGCGCTGGAATGACGGCGGCAACACCGGTTTTCTTAGCGGCCTGGATAAGGCCAGTGGTGGCTTCGAGGTCATCGTCGAACGTAATTCCGATGTCGGGATTACCGCCAATATCGCCGCCTCGGTCAACCTCGTGGAGGATGGCGTACGCGTGCTCAACTGGAGCTGGGGCATCCATCGGGTGGGGGCCAAGGACATCAAGGGGGACGATGTGGACTCCTTGCTGCGCTCAGGCATCGCCATGAGCGGCTACGAGGAACTGCTGGAGGAGTTCTTCCTCTGGCTGCGCAAGGAGCACCCCGACGTGATCGTGGTGAACTCCGCCGGCAACGGCTCGTCCTTCTCGGGTAGCGATGAGTACCGACTGCCCTCTTCCTTCATCACCGAGCAGTTGCTGGTGGTCGGTGGTCACCAGCGCAGCGAGCGTGCCGGGGTCGCCGTCGACGATCCTGCCTATGCGGTCAAGCGCAGCTCCTCGAACGTCGACATGCGCGTCGACATCACCGCCGCCGCTTGCACTCACGCCTCGACGCCCGGTGCAGGCCAGGACGGTGCGGTGCATTGCGGCACCTCCTACGCCACGCCCATGGTCGCGGGCCTGCTGGCGGCAATGCTGTCCATCAACCCGCAACTTCAGCCTGAACAATTGCGCACGCTATTGCGCCGCAGCGCCCTGACCATCGGCGACAACCACGACTTCGAACGGATGGACGCGCAAGACCTCACCGCGCCCATCCTGCCGTCGGAGCGCCGCTACCAACTCAATGACAAGGACGTAGGGCGCTCGGCGCGGTTGGATATGCAGAAGGCATTGGACCTGGCGGTGGAAAGTCGTGAGCGGGTACGCTGAGCGACACTGACGTCATGCTCCATGTCAGGGTCGATCAGCGTGCAAGTGCAGGCATTCATCGAACACGCACCACAGCCCGCCTCAACCCACCCAGCCGACCGCAGTCTTGGGAATGACATCGGACTCATCGAGCTTGGACGCAAACATGCTCACCGCTTCGAGTGCATCCGTGGTGCCGGTCCTGATCTGCACGATGACCGATCCGGCCTGGTCGGCCAGGGTTACCCCGCGCAACGCGCCCTCATGGGTCACGTTCATGCTGGCGACCGCTTCACGGGTTTCGGACAGGATCATGCCGATCATTTCCGCGATCTCCGACGTCGAACGGCTGGTACGCCCGGCCAGTTGCCTGACCTCGTCGGCCACCACCGCGCCCCCCCGTCCCTGATCACCGGCCCGCGCCGCCTCGATGGCGGCGTTCAGGGCCAGCAGGTTGGTCTGTTCGGCAATGCCGCGAATGGTATTGACGATTGCCGTGATCTCTTCCGAGCGAGCCCCCAATTGCCCGACCAGACGCGCGGAGGCGCCGATATTGTCGGCGATCTGGCGCATTTCCTTGGCCGTCTGGTGGATCACCTGGGCACCCTGCTCGGCGACTCTCTCGGTCTCGGCGGAGATGTGATAGGCACGGGACGCCCCCCGTGAATCTTCCTCGAACTTCTCCACCCGCTCGGTGATATCGGTGGCGAACTTGACGATCTTGCTCAACTTGCCTTCAGCGTCGTAGACCGGGTTGTAGCTCGCCTCCAGCCAGACCACCTTGCCGTGCTTGCCGAGGCGCTTGAACTGGCCACTGAAAAACTCACCAGCATTGAGACGGCGCCAGAAATCACTGTATTCGGAACGGCTGACCAGCTCCGGTTCGCAAAACATCCGGTGGTGCTTGCCCTTGAGTTCGGCCAGCGAATAATTCATGACCTGGAGGAATCGTTTGCGGTCAGCACGTTGCCGCCCAAGTCAAACTCAATCACCGCCATGGCCCGGTCAAGCGCCGCCAGCCTGCCACGGGTTTCGGCCTCGCTTGCGACTTTGGCAGTGACGTCCAGCGCGTACTTGACCACCTTCACGACGCGGCCGTTTTCATCCTTTACAGGGTTATAGCTGGCTTCCAGCCAGATGTGCTGGCCTTGTCCGCCGACGCGTTGAAAGGTGCCGGAAACGAATTGACCGGCACGCAGCTGATTCCAGAACTCGCGATACTCGGCGCTGCCCGCCAGTGCGGAAGTACAGAAGTCACGATGGGACAGACCGGCCAACTGATCCGCACGATACCCCATCGTGCTGAGAAAATTCTCATTCGCCCGAAGCACCTTGCCATCGGGGCTGAACTCGACAACGGCCATCGACCGTTCCAAGGCGCCGACCAATCCCTTGTATGTGGCCAATTCGGCTGTCCTGGCCATCAGTTCACTTTTTAGCGCTTTATTAAACATGACGTACCCCTCGACGAAACTGCACGATCAGTCGGACCTCTTAGGGCTATCGACCTATAAGTCGGGGGCTTTATACCGCCTAACAAAATTATGCATTGACGTCAAGCAAGCATCGAAAGGACCCTAACGATCTGGTCCGGTCAGCGGTTCGAGCACTGTTCGAGTATTGCGCTGGCCTCGCGAGTAAAGCAGTAACTCTTGTCGACCTGAAAAAGAATGATGCCCTCCTCACACAGCCGCCTGAGCACTTCACGCACGCTGACGACCGACAACTCGGCCGCAAACAGCTCCAGGTAGCGGTGCACCCCGCGCACGTTTATGGAACGCCCATCCCTGGCGGCAACGAGCAAGGCATCGATGACCTTGAGGCGGATCAGGCTGGTGCGCAGCCCGTAATGTCGCAGCAATTCACGGATGCTGTGACGGTCGTCTTCGGGCGGTTGTCGAGTGGTCGCCGTCTCGCCTGGTTTTTGCGTTGCGGGAGACGCCGATGCTGAATGTCTGTACATGCGAATAGTCCTTTTCAGAATGTACGGGTATCAAAAGTCTGGTACCGCTTCCCAACCGAGGGGCTTGCCGTTCCTGTCGGCAAGCCCCTGGGGGGATTCGTTAACGAACGGGACGCTCGTTGATCGTGCTGGCCGCTTGAAACAGGATTTGCGCGACGAAATCGATTTCCTGTTCGGTGATGATCAGCGGCGGCAAGAAGCGCACGGTCGCGCCGTGGCGTCCGCCCAGCTCGACGATCAAGCCATGCTTCAGGCAGGCCTGCTGGAAGGCCTTGGCCCGGGCGGTATCCGCCGGAGGATGTCCCTGCACGTCGAGGGTGCCTTGTGGGTCGACGATTTCCATGCCCAGCATCAGGCCGCGACCGCGCACGTCACCGATCCAGGCGAATTCGCTTTGCAGCGCCTGGAGCTGTTTGCGCAGGTGAGCGCCCACGGTTTCGGCGTGCTTGACCAGGCCTTCATCGCGTATGAAGCGCAAGGTCGCGGTGCCGGCTGCCATGGCCAGTTGATTGCCGCGGAACGTGCCGGCGTGGGCCCCCGGTTGCCAGGTGTCCAGCGAATCGTTGTAGACCATCACCGCCAGCGGCAGGCCTCCGCCGATGGCCTTGGACAGGGTAATGACGTCCGGAGTGATACCCGACTGCTCGAAGCCGAACATCCGGCCACTGCGGCCGATACCGCACTGGATCTCGTCGACGATCAGCGGAATGCCATGGGCCTGGGTCAAGCGGCGCAGTTCCTGGAGCCAGCGGTCCGGCGCGGCGATCACCCCGCCCTCGCCCTGGATCGGCTCCAGGATCATCGCCGCCGGGGCGGTCACGCCGCTTTCCGGGTCATTGAGCAGATGCTCGAGATAACGCACGTTCAACGTCACGCCCTGCTCCCCGGCCACCCCGAACGGGCAACGGAAATCATGGGGGTACGGCAAGCGCTGCACCCCAGGCGTCAACGCACCGAGGGCATTTTTCGGCGACAGGTTGCCGCTGATGGCCAGCGTGCCCAGGGTCATGCCGTGATAAGCGCCTTCGAACGCCAGTACCGAATGGCGACCGGTGGCGGTGCGGGTGAGTTTGAGCGCCGCTTCGACCGCGTCGGCGCCGCTCGGGCCGCAGAACTGGATGCGGGCGTTACGAGCGAACTCGCTGGGCAGGCAGGCGAAGATTTCCTGGACGAAGGCATCCTTGACCGGGGTCATGAGGTCGAGGGTGTGCATGGGCACGCCGGCCGCCATGACCTGACTGATGGCTTCGACGATCACCGGGTGGTTGTGACCCAGGGCCAGGGTGCCGGCACCCGCCAGGCAGTCGACGAACACCTGCCCGCGACTGTCCTGCACATAAATACCGTGGGCCCGTTCGAGCACCAGGGGAATGCGCCGAGGATAGCTGCGGGCATTGGACTCCTGCTGTTGCTGGCGCTCCAGCAACGGCGTCGGATCCAGGCAGTAAGGGCTCGAAAGACCGGTATGCAACAGGCGTAGCTGTGGCGCGCCACCTGTCGTGGCATTTGAAAAAGCGTTCATGATTTCCTCCATGGAGGCTGGGTTTGAAGGGAACAACAGCCTGAAAACAAACTTCCGTGACGCTGCAAGCCGGGCGCGGGAAGATTGCCTTCCCGCGCCCCTGGGCTTACATGTCGTAGCGCAGGATCATGCCCAACGTGCGTGGTGCGCCGACGTCGATGATGTCGTCGTTGCGGTTGTTCGTGACATATTCCTTGTCGAACGCGTTCTTGACGTAGGCGGATACGGCGACGTTCTTGGTGAGTTTGTACTCGGTGTTGAAGTTCACCAGTACATAGGCATCGCTCTTGCGCTCGCCACTGACCTTGCCATTCGAGTCGAACTCGTATTCCGAAGGCGCGGTGCTCTGATAGACGATATCGGTGCCGAACATCAGGCGATCGTCAAAGCGATAGACACCACCCACCGACGCCTTGTATTTAGGCGAATAGAGGAACGACTCGCCGCTCCTGTCCTGGCCGTTGTCAGAGACAAAGTCCTTGTACTTGCTATCAGTGATGGCGCCACCGAAGTTCAGGGTCAGTTGATCGGTGACGTCTTTTTCGACGAAGACCTCAAGGCCCTTAATGTCGCTGCGACCGGCATTGTAGATATCAATGACGTTAGTACCGGCCTGCCGCACGCTGACCTGCTGGTCTTTCCAGTCGGTGTAGTACAGGTTGGCGCGGGTACGCAGGGTCTTGTCGAAGAACGAACCGCGATAGGACAGCTCGTAGTTGGTGGTGTATTCCGGGTCATAGGCTTGGTGACCGCTACCAGAGCGCAGGTTGACACCACCGCCGCGATAACCTTTTTGCACCATGAAACCGAGATACTGGTCCGTCGCCAGCTCGTAGTCGATGCCGAGTTTCGGAAGCACGGCATCGAACGATTTCTTGACTGTCGCCGGAGCGAAGGAACCATCCTGGTCGATATCGGTGTCGTTTGTCTCGTGGTCGTAACGCAGACCGGTGATCAACGTCCAGCGAGGCGCGAAGGTCCAGTTGACTTCACCAAACACCGCCTTGTTATCAATCGTGGTATCACCCTTGACGGTACGAACCAGGACGTTATCGAACAACAACCGATCGTGGAATTTGTTGGTGTTGTGGCCGTAGTAGGCACCGACGAAACTCTTCACGGTGTCCGACGCGTAGTTCAGGCGCAGCTCCTGGCTGAACAGGTTACCCTCCTGCTTACGCAGGACGACCTCGTTGTCCACGGCAGTCTGGTCGAAGTCCAGACGGTTGCTGTAGTCCGAGCTGGTATTGGCAGTCATGCTGGTCAGCGACCAGGCATCGTTCAGACGATAATCCACCTTGGCGCTGAGGGTGTCCTGCTTGAGGTTGTCGTAGGCCTCGGTGTTGGACGCGATGTCGTAATAGCTGGGCTTGCCATCGGCGCCGCGCATCGTCGAGCGGTCACCCTGGCGATGTTCACTGTGGGCGTAGGTCAACAGGACGTCAGTATCGTCATTAGGCAGGATCAGCAATTTACCGCGGCTGTTGCTGGTGCGATGCGGGTTGGCGTCCTTATCCAGCGTGGTGTTGCGGATGTAGCCGTCGCCGTCGGTATAGTCCACGGCAATCCGGCCGGCGATCTTGTCATCGACGATGGCGCCACCACCTGCGACGGCCGCCCCATGCTCACCATAGTTCCCCATGCTGGTTTGCGCCGAGAAACTGGGCTCGAACGTCGGTTTCTTCGTCTCGATCACCACCGCACCAGCCAGGGAGTTACGGCCCTGGGTAGTGGATTGCGGGCCGAGGAACACTTCGACCTGCTCGGCGTCCCAGAGCGGAACCGGGCTCAAGGTCAACGCACGGTTCGGCTGTACGGCGCCGTCGACATACACGGAGACAGCACCGTTAAGGGCTGCCGGCCCCTGGTCGTCAAAGCCGGACACCGGCACGCCACGAATACCCCAGTTTTCGTTGCCGGCCTGGCTATAGACACCCGGTGTGCGCGCAAACACATCCACCAGGTCCTTGTCGGCGTGCTCGCGCAGCTTCTCTTCGGTGACGACCACCACACTGGACTGGGTCTGCTCCAGGGTACGGTTGATTTTCTCACCCGTCACAGTGATCGGAGCGATCTCCACGGCAGTGGACTCTTCCGCTGCCCATGCACAGTTGCCAAGGCCGATTGCCGACCCCACAGCCAACGCAATTGTATTCTTTTTGAAATTCAAGCCCCGCACCCCTGCGACAGATATTTTTGGTTTTTTTGAGCTGGCCGAACGCTGTTTGGCGCCAGCGGAGCGGAGTCTAATCCAAAAAAAAAATTAAATAAATAGTATTGATAATCTCTCTCATTTGTACCTAGTATGTCGTCCTGTATTAGATCCAAAACACTACAGACGAGTCCTACAGAGGCGCCTGGCGCGCCATCTTCAGGTCTTGTAACGGGTCGAAAAAGATAGAAGAGGATGTGCAAGGATGACCTCAATCGAACACCTGGACAGGCGTTCCGAGCCTTTTTCAATGACTTCCACGGACGGCGGTGAACACTCGTTGCCCGTGTGGGTGCAGGCGACGCCTGGGCAGTCGATTCACGATCTGGACGCATCGCTGCGCGACAGCCTGCCCCACGTGCTGAACACCGTGGGCGGAGTCTTGTTTCGCGGCTTCAACGTGGCGACCCCGATCGACTTCAAGCGCTTCGCCGCCAGCTTCGGTGCACCGCTGGCCAGCTATGAGTTCGGCTCCACGCCGCGCAGCAAAGTCTTCGCCGGGGTGTACAGCTCCACGGAATACCCGGCCCATCAGTTCATCCCTCTGCACAACGAGCAGGCCTATACCCGGCCCTGGCCTTCGCGCATCTGGTTCCACTGCATCAAGGCCAGTGAAACCGGCGGCGAGACGCCGATTGCCGACAGTCGCCTGATCTACCAGCGCATGCCCAGCGAGATCCGCGAGCTGTTCGCCAGCCGCGAGCTGCTTTACGTGCGCAACTACAGCGGCGCCCTGGACCTGCCCTGGCAGAAAGTCTTCAACACCGAGGACCGCGCCCAGGTCGAACGTTATTGCCGGGACAACGACATCGAGTGGGAATGGAAAGCCGACGGTGACCTGCGCACCCGCCAGCGTTGCGCGGCGGTGCAGCAGCATCCCGAGACCGGCGAATGGGTCTGGTTCAACCAGGCCCATTTGTTCCATGTATCGGCCATCGAACCGAGCGTACGCGCCAGTCTGCTGGCCGCCGTGGGAGAAGAGAACCTGCCGCGCCATGTGTATTTCGGCGACGGCTCGGCCATCCCCGACGAGATGCTCGACCGCGTGCGCGAGGTCTACCGCCAGACCGCCGTCAGCTTCCCCTGGCAACCCGGCGACGTGCTGATGCTCGACAACCGACTGGTCGCACACGGTCGCAATCCTTACACCGGTGACCGCAAGGTCATCGTGGCCATGGCGTGAATTGCAAAATGTCTTCATTCGAACAATGGATCGAAGTGCTGGAAACCAATGCCCGGCGCTTTCCAGAACGTGCCGCCCTGCACTTTTTGCCGGACGGCGTCACGATCGGCGAAACCCTGACTTTCTCTCAATTGCACGAGCAGTCCCAGTCCCTGGCGGCGGCGTTGCAATCGCGCTATGCGCCAGGCGACCGCGTGTTGCTGATGCTGCCCAGCAGCCTCGACTACGCCCGGGCTTTCTGCGCTTGCGTATATGCCGGCATGATCGCCGTGCCGTTGTTTCCGCCGCCGTCGCGCAAACCGCGGCACCTTGAACGCGTGCGCAATGTGGTGGTGGACGCCGAGCCGGCACTGATTCTTGCCCCGGCGGATCACTGCGAAGGTTTGCTGGAACTGGTGGAGGGCCGTGTCGACGTGCTCACCGTCCAGCACCTGGGCACACCACCGGCCAGCCAGTGGCAGCGTCCGGCCATTGACGGTGCGACCGTGGCCTTCCTGCAATACACCTCGGGCTCTACCGGTTCGCCCAAAGGCGTCGAGGTGCGGCAGCGCAACCTGATCGCCAACGTCGAGCTGATGCGCCAGGCCTACGGTTTCGATGAACACGGCGCCATGGTCAACTGGCTGCCGCTGTACCACGACATGGGCCTGATCGGTGGCCTGCTTGCACCGATCTACAGCGGCATGCCCTGCTACCTGATGGCTTCGCAGACCTTCGTTAACGCGCCGTCGACCTGGTTGCAGGCGTTAAGTCGCTACCGTGGCACCGTCAGTTTCGCGCCGAATTTCGCCTACGCCCTGTGCAACCGGGTGGTCAGCGACAACCTGATCGCCCAACTGGACCTGAGCGCCTGGAAACACGCGATCAACGGTGCCGAGCCGATCCACCCCGGGACCCTGGATACCTTCGCCCAGCGCTTTGCCGCCTGCGGCCTCAATCCGTTGGCGATCAGCCCGGGTTACGGCCAGGCCGAAGCGACTCTGTGTGTCAGCGCTACACCGGAAGATGCATTGCCGGTGACGCTGCGCCTGGATAAAGCAGTGCTGGAAACCGGTCGCGTGGCCCTGGCGGCCGCCGATGCCGCCGCGGTCGAATTCGTTGCCTGTGGCTTCCCCCAGCCCTTGCACAGCATCGCCATCGTCGATCCGCAAACCCATGAACGCTGCGCCGCCGATCGCATCGGTGAAGTCTGGCTGAAGGGGCCGAGCAACGCCGAGTCCTATTGGAAAAACCCCGAGGCCACCCGCGAAGCCTTTGAAGCGCGCATTGTCGGCTCGACCGACCATTACCTGCGCTCCGGCGACCTGGGTTTCATGCACGAAGGCCAGGTGGTGATCTGCGGACGGCTCAAGGACCTGCTGATCCTCAACGGGCGCAACCTGTATCCCCACGACATCGAGTTCGCCATCACCGATGCCGAGCCGGGCATCCGCACCGGGCGCATCGCCGCGTTCTCGGAAATGGACCCGGCCCTGGGCCGGGAGAAACTGGTGATCGTCGCCGAGCCGCAGCGCAAATTTGTCGACCCGGCGCGCCACCCGGCGTTGTTTGCCTCGATGCAGAACGCCGTGCGCGAAGCCGCCGACTGTGGCATCGACCAGATTGTGCTGGTGGAAGCCGGCACCATCCCGATGACCACCAGCGGCAAGATCGCCCGACAAGGTGCGCGCAAGCAGCTGGCGGCGGGGACGCTGAGCATCATCGCCCAGAGCGGCGGAGAGCTCGTCTCCAGCGGCGAAACCCTTGGCCTCGACCAACTCAAGAATCTTGTCCAGGCTTCGGCGCAAGACGCCCAGGCCGCCTGCCGGCAATGGCTCCAGCAGACCCTGCGCGAGGTGAATCCGTATCTGCTTCCAGACTTCGAACGGAGTCTGATCGGACAAGGCCTGGACTCCATCGGCGTCGCCGATTTCGCCGCTCGCCTGCACCGGGACCTGGGCTGGAGCCTTGACACCCAGCGCCTGTTCGGTGAGCAGACCCTGGGGCAATGGGCGCAAGACCTGCTGGCGTTACTCAGTGCGCCATCTACCGCGGCCAGCCCTTCGGCCGAACGTACGGACGGCAGCGAAACCCGCCAGTCCTTCGCCCAGCGCCGGCTGTGGTTCCTGCGCCAGTTGAACCCGGACGACACTCGCCACAACCTGGTGCTGCACCTGCGCCTGCAAGGTCCATTGGACGTCGAGGGGTTGGCAGAGCGCTTGAACAGCCTCGTCAACCGTCACAGCGTGCTGCGCACGGTCTATCGCGACGGTGTGGACGGCCCGCAGCAACAGGTTCTGCCCGCCACGCCGGTGCCGTTGAACTGGCACGGGCAGACCGAACAGCAAGCGCTGCACGACTGCCTGGCGAGCGAACACGCCACGCCGGTGGATCTGGTCAACGGCCCCATACTGCGGGCGCAGTTGCTGAGTCAAACGGACCAGCAACACGATCTGGTGCTGACCGTGCACCACATCGCTTTTGACGGTCGCTCGGCGCAGGTGCTGCTGGCGGAACTGGCCGGCTCGGCAAGCACTGAATGGCCGATGCAGTACCTCGACTTCGCCCAGTGGGAAGCCGCGCACTGGAGCGAACAGCGGATCGCCACCGAGCAGGGCTTCTGGCGTGAGCATCTGGCCGGCCTGCCACAGACCCTCGAATTGGGCGGCAGCGGTCAGGTCCCGGGTGAACACAGCCTGGATTTCAAGGTGCCCCAGGCCTTCTGCGAGCCACTTTCGACGCTGGCCCGCGAACGGGGCATGACCTTGTTCATGCTGTTGCTGGCCAGCTATCAGCTGGTGCTCAAGCAACTGGGCGGCCAACAACGCTTCCTGTTGGGCACTGACGTCAGCGGCCGTCCACTGGCGGAGCACAACGACGTCATCGGTTTCTTCGTCAACCAGCTGACGTTGCGCTGCGACCTGCAGGGCGAACCAACCCTGGCCGGTTTCCTGGAGCGAGTTCGCGATGAGTCGCGTCTGGCCTATGCCCACCAGGGCCTGCCTTTCGACCTGGTGGTGTCGGCCCTGGCGCCGCAGCGCCTGCCCGGTCACTCGCCGCTGTTCCAGGTGAAGCTCAACTATCAGCCGTCACGAGTCACGCCGACCACCATCGCCGGCGCGCACCTGCAGGCGCTGGAGGTGGCCCAGGCACCAGGAGACTTCCATCTGGTGCTCGATCTGGTGCACAGCACCGAGGGGCTCGCCGCGACCCTCAAGTACCGCGGCGAATACTTCGATCAGGACCGCGCCTTGCGCCTGCAACACCTGTGGATGCGCCTGCTGGAAGAAACCCGCCTCCTGCTGGACGAACCGTTGCCGGCCCTGGCCGAGCGCATCGATGCCTGGGACCAGGCTTTCCAGCGCGAGCGGCAACAGGCCCGGGCGCTGGCCGGTCGCAGCCAGATGCTGCAAGCCAAACGTCGCTCAATGTCCCTTTAACCGAGTCGGATGCCGTTATGTCTATCATGCCCCCATCGCCCCGCGCCCTTGGCGCCGTGCGCCGCAAAGCCATGAACGTCTCGGAACAGCAACTGGTCACCGAGCGCCTGCTCAGCCCGGAGCATGCCCTGCCGCTGGTGATCGAGCCGGCGGTCAGTGGCGTCGACCTGGCGGCCTGGGCCACTGGCGAGCGCGAGTCCATCGAGAGAAAACTGCTGCAATACGGTGCCCTGCTGTTTCGCGGGTTCAACGTGACGTCCGTCGAGCAGTTCGACCAGGTGATCGCCACCCTCTCCCCCGGTGCCCTGGAATACATGTTCCGAGCGTCGCCCCGGACCCGGGTCGGCGGCAACATCTACACCTCGACCGACTACCCGGCCGACCAGATGATTTTTCCCCACAACGAACATTCCTACTCGCCACGTTTCCCGCTGCGACTGTTCTTCTATTGCCAGCTCCCCTCCGAGACCGGTGGCGAAACCCCGATTGGCTCGACCCGAGCGGTCAAGGCCGCCATCAGCCCGGAGATCGAAGCACGCTTCAAGGAAAAAGGCGTGATGTACGTGCGCAACTACGGCGACGGTTTCGGCCTGCCGTGGCAGTCGGTGTTCCAGTCCGAAGACCGCAGCGAAGTCGAAGCCTACTGCGCCAGCGTCGGCATCGAAGTGGAATGGAAAGACAACAATCGCCTGCGCACCCGCCAGCGCGGACCCGCCGTGGTTCGCCATCCACGCACCGGTGAAGAGGTCTGGTTCAACCACGCCACCTTCTTTCACATCAGCACCCTGCCACCGCACATCCGCGATTCGCTGCAGAGCAACTTCACCGACCTCGACCTGCCCACCAACACCTTTTATGGCGACGGCGAACCCATCGAGCCGCAGGTCCTGGAGGCGCTGCGAGCGGCCTACCTCGACTCGCTGGTGCGTTTCAGTTGGCAACAGGGCGACGTGTTGTTCATCGACAACATGCTCGCAGTCCACGGACGCGAACCCTTTACCGGCAGGCGCGCAATCATGACCGGCATGGCCGAAGCCCTGCTGTCGAGCGACGTCGCTATTTGACTTTCAACGGCGGCACCCGTCGTCCGCCAGCGGCTCCCGTGACATTCAGTCAGTGAGCCCCGGGGCCGACGCTGCCGCAGATCCAACCCCATTTCCAGTCGAGTTGAACATGAGCGGACTTCAAGGTTTTCGTATTTCGCCGCAACAGGCAGCGCTGTATCCCCACATCAAGGGCGCTGCCGAGCACCCGTTCGGTTGTCACTTGCAATGGTCGCTGTCCGGCCCGACCGACGTCGAAGCGCTGAACAGCCGCCTGCAAGCGTTGCTGGCTGCCAGTGAAATCCTGCGGACTCGCCTGATGCCGGTACCGGGCCTGCGTCATCCGGTACAGGTCATCGACGAGACCGGCACAGTGACGGTGGCCCAGCTGGACCTGCGCCAGCACAACAACGCCGACCAGGATGCCGAACTGGCGCGTCTCGTTTCGCAAACCCGGGACTGGACCGCGCCGCTGGCCGTGACCCTGGTGCGTCTGTCGGATCAAACAGCGGTGCTGGACCTGGCCGGCGCGGGCAGCCATTTCGACCTCGCCAGCCTCAGGCTGCTGGCCGACGCCCTGTTGCAAGATACCCCGGCGGATCTGTCCGAAGCCCTGCAGTACGCCGACTACGCCGAATGGCGCTGGAACCTGGTGGAAGACGAACCCGACCATCCGGGCGTGCGTTTCTGGAAAGCTTGGGGCGAGGCCGAGCAGCCCACCTTGCAACTGTCCCTCGAAGCGCCCAGCGGTGCCGGTTTCGCCCCGGCCCGACAGGCACTGGCCCTCCCCGCCGAGCTTGCCCGTCACCCGGCCCTGACCTCGGCGTTGATGCTGGCCGCCTGGACGGCGGTACTCGGCCGGCTGGCAGGCCAGCAGCAGGTCCCGCTGACCTTGATCCACGAAAGCCGCGGACCGGAACTGGACAACGTCCTGGGGGTCTTCGAGCAATGCCTGCCGCTGAACATCGACCTGGATCCCCAGGCGACCTTGCTCCAGCAGAGCCAACAATTGGCCGCTTCGGTGGAACGCACCACCGGCTGGCAAGACTATTACACCCAGGACCTCACCACGGGCTACGCCTTCGCCTGGCGCTCGGGTGATGCCCGGGAACGCTACGCCGACGCGCTGACGGGCCCGGTGAAAGCCTGCCTGAATGTCCGCCAGTTGCCGGACAGCCTGCACGCCAGCGTGAGCTACGATTGCCACACCCTGAGCGCCGAAGCCGCACGCTGCCTTGGCGAACAGTGGCTGCAACTGCTGCAAGGCGCCCTGGCCGAACCGCAACAGGCCTGGTCCCACCTGCCGCTCGGCGGACCGTTGCAATCGGCGATTATCGCGAACACGCCAAGCTCGCCGTCCATCGAAGCGCTGACCTTGGTGGAACTGATCGCCCGTCAGGTGCGTCAGCAACCGGACGCCATCGCCCTCAGCGATCAGGACGGTGACCTGAGCTACGCCGGCCTCGACGCCTGCGCTACCCGTCTGGCTCATCGACTGGTGGCCGCCGGCATCGGCCGCGACGTGCCCGTCGGCATTCTCTTCCCGCGCAGCAATGCTGCCATCGTCGCCATGCTCGCGGTGTTGAAAGCCGGTGGTGCCTATGTGCCGATCGACCCGACCTACCCGGCCGACCGCCGCGCCTACATGCTGGCCGACAGCGGCATCGCCCATATCGTGGTCAGCGCCGACCTGGCCGACAGCCTGCCGGCCACCCTGCAACGTTTCGTGCTGGATGACCTGAGCGCACGCGACACGAGCGACCTGCCGCCGCTGCCCTTGCCGGACGCCAACGCCCTTGCCTACCTGATCTACACCTCAGGCTCCACCGGCGCACCGAAAGCCGTGGAAATCAGCCATGGCGCCCTGAGTTTCTCGACCCAGGTACGCATGGCGACCTATGAGACGCCGGTGCGCGCCTACCTGCTGTTGTCGTCGTTTGCCTTCGACAGCTCGGTCGCCGGGATCTTCTGGACGCTGGCTCAAGGTGGTCGGTTGGTGCTGCCGGCACCTGGAGAAGAACTGGAGATGGCGCGCCTGGCGCGGCTGGTTGCCCAGCACAAGGTCAGTCACGGCCTGTCGCTGCCATCGCTGTATCAGGCCCTGCTCGATCAATTGCAGCGCAGCACCAGCACCGACAGCCTCGAGTGCTGGATCGTCGCCGGTGAAGCCTGTCCGCCGGCCCTGGTCGCCCAACACAGCAAGACCTTGCCCCACGCCCGCCTGGTGAATGAATACGGCCCTACCGAGGCCACGGTCTGGGCCAGTCACGAGGTACTGGAGCCGAGCCGCAGCGTCAGCATCGGCCGCCCGATTGCCGGCATGGACCTGCGCCTGCTGAACGAATTCGACCAGGCCTGCGGCGTCGGTGAACCGGGTGAGATCGTCCTCGCCGGCTCGACCCTGGCGCGGGGCTACCGCAACAAACCGGAGGAAACCGCCAAAGCCTTCGTCACCCTGGCCGACGGCACCCGTGCCTACCGTACCGGTGACCTGGCGTGCTGGCTGGCCGACGGCCGCGTGGCATTCCTCGGCCGCAAGGACCACCAGGTCAAAGTGCGCGGTTACCGCATCGAACTCGGGGAAATCGAACGGCAATTGTGCAGCCACAGCGACGTGCGCGAAGCCGCGGTGATCGTGCAGGAACACGCTGCCGGCAAACGTCTGCTGGCCTACGTCCTCGCCGCACATGGCTATGCACCGGACTCCGAAGCGATCAAGCGTTTCCTCGGCGAGCGCCTGCCGTCGTACATGGTTCCGGCCCGGGTGCTGACCCTGGCGACCTTCCCGCGCACCCCCAACGGCAAACTCGACACCCGTCAGTTGCCCGACCCGGACCAGTTGGACGAAAGCACCCATGTCGCGCCGCGTAACGCCATGGAAACCACCTTGCAAGCCATCGTCGCCAAGGTCCTGAAACTGGCGAGCGTGAGCGTCACCGACAACTTCTTCGCCATCGGCGGTGACTCGATCCTGAGCCTGCAAGTGGTGGCCCAGGCCCATGAGCAAGGGATCGCGCTTTCGGCCAAACAAGTCTTCGAACGCCAGACCATCGCCGCCATGGCCGAGGTCGCACAGCCCCTGGCCGAATCCGCCGCCGAGCCGCTGGCAGACAGTGCCGAGTTCAGCGCCTCGGGCCTGTCCGACGACGAAATGCAAGCGCTGATGGCCGAACTGGACGAGGCCGACCTGTGAGTCGTTCCTCCCGCTACCAGGCCATCAACGTTGCCCCCTTTTACGCAGGACGCTTTCAATGACCACCGAAAAAACCACCGGCAATCCAATCGAAGACGTTTACCCGCTGTCGCCATTGCAGCAAGGGATGCTCTTCCACTCCCTGCTCCACGAAGACTCCGGTGTCTATCTGATGCAGGACCGCTATCGCATCGGCGGCGCCATCGATGAAGTGGCTTTCCTGGAGTCATGGCGCCAGGTGGTGGCGCTGCACCCATCCCTGCGCGCCAGTTTCCAATGGAAAAGCCAGAAGCAACCGGTGCAGGTGATCCACCGTGAGGTCAAGGTCCCGCTGGACACCCTCGACCTGCGCGGGCTTGCCGCCCATGAGCAGGAGGCGCGCATCCGCAGCCTGCTGGAAGACGAACAGAAAGTCGGCTTCAACCTGTCGAAGCCGCCGCTGATCCGCTTCCGGCTGGTGCGCCTGGCCGATGAGTCTTACGAATTCATTCGCAGCTTCCATCACATCCTGATGGATGCCTGGTGCATCTCCCTGGTGACGGTGGACTTCCTCAAGGTCTACGAGGCGCTGTGCAACGACCGCACCCCGGAGCTGAAAAGCCCACGGCCGTTTCGCGACTACATCCAGTGGCTGCAACGCCAGGATGCGGGCAAGGCCGAGCAATTCTGGCGCGGCCAACTGCAGGGCCTCAATGCGCCGACGCCGCTGACCGTGGACAACGGCGTGACCCATGATCGCTACACCGACGCGGTGCTGGTGAACGATCAACTGATCCACCTGAGCGAACAGCAAACCCAGGCACTGGCCGCGTTCTGCCGTAGCCGTCGGATCACCCCGAACACGTTCTTCCAGGGCGTCTGGTCATTGTTGCTGTCGCGCTACAGCGGCCAACGGGACGTGGTCTTCGGTGTCACCGTGGCCGGCCGTCCGGCGGACCTGACCGGCGTCGCGGAAATGATCGGCTTGTTCATCAATACGTTGCCGCTGCGGGTGTCGGTGGACCCGGAGGCCTCCCTCGGCAGTTGGCTGAGTGACCTGCAAGGGCTCAACGTCGACATGCGCGACTTTGAACACACGCCCCTGACGGATATCCAGGGCTGGAGCGACTTCCCCCGGGGCGAAACCCTGTTCGACAGCATCCTGGTATTCGAAAACGCCCCAATCGACGAGCAAATCCTCGAAGGCGGTTTCCAGTTCAGCCTCGAAGGCATGGACCACAGCGTGCACACCCACTACGGCTTGACCGTAGTCATCCTGCCCGGCGAGCAACTGGGCATCCGTGTGTCCTATGACCGCGAACGTTTTGAGGCCGCCACCGTCGAGCGTCTGCTGGGCCATATCGCCAGCCTCGTGGCAGACATGCTGGCAGCGCCAGATGCGCCGTTGGGCAGTTTGGAGCTCCTGGCTGCCGAGGAACGCCAACAGCTGTTGGGCGATTGGGCGGTCAATCCACACGACTTCCCGCTGGACCAAAGCTACGCGCAGTTGTTTGCCCACCAGGTCGCCCAACGCGGCGGGCAGGTCGCGGCGATCTGCGACGGTGAGTCGCTGACCTACGCCGAGCTGGACCAGCGCTCCACACGCCTGGCCCATGCCTTGCGCGAGGCTGGTGCCGGTGAAGATCAGTTGGTCGCCCTGGCCGCCCCCCGTGGCCTGGCGCTGCTGACCATGATGATTGCCGTGTTCAAGACCGGCGCGGCGATGCTGCCCCTGGAAGTCAGTCATCCGCCCGAGCGCCTGCGGGAGATCCTCAGCCTGTCCCGCGCGCCGTTGCTAGTCGCTAGTGAAAGTTGCAGCGCCCTGCTCGATCCGTTGTTCAGCGGTCTGGAACAGGCCCCCGAGGCGCTGTTCGCCGAAGCCTGCTGGAGGACTGGCAACGACTCGCCGCTGCCTGCTCTCGGCCGCCCGGACAGCCTCGCCTACGTCCTCTTCACCTCGGGCTCGACCGGTACGCCGAAGGGCGTGATGATCGAACAACGGAGCATGCTCAACAACATCTTCGGCAAAGTCCCCGCCCTGGGGCTCGGCGCCGAGGACCGGATTCCGCAGACCGCCTCCGTGGCGTTCGACATTTCCGTGTGGCAGTTCCTCGCCGCGCCGGTGCTCGGTGCCACCGTGCACATCCTCCCGGATGAAGTCGCCCACGACCCGCAGCGTCTGTTGCAGGTGCTCGCCAGCGAACGCCTGAGCGTGCTGGAAATTGTCCCGAGCCTGATGCGCACCCTGCTCGCCCTGTGCCCATGCGACCTGCAACTGCCGGACCTGCGCTGGGTGCTGCCCACCGGTGAAGCCCTGCCGCCGACCGTGGCCCGGGACTGGTTCGCGCGCTTCCCCGACATCGCCTTGATGAATGCCTACGGGCCGGCCGAATGCGCCGACGACGTGGCGTTCCAGCCGATCTACGAAGCCCCGGCCGCGCACATCAGCCACATGCCCATCGGCCAGCCGACCGCCAATAACCGCCTGTATGTGCTGGACGAAGCCCTGCGTCCGGTGCCCGTGGGTGTCGCCGGGGAAATCTGTGTCGGTGGCGTCGGCGTCGGCCGTGGCTACCTGCACGATCCGCAGCGCACTGCTGATGCGTTCATCGAACATCCGCAACTGGAAGGTCGCGTGTATCGCACCGGTGACCTGGGCCGCTGGCGCGCAGACGGGGTGATCGAATACCTCGGCCGCCGCGACCAGCAGGTAAAACTGCGCGGCCACCGGATCGAACTGACCGAAATCGAACACCGCCTCGCACAGCACCCGAACGTGCGCGAAGCCGCCGTCCTGCTGCGGGAAAACAGCGTGGGTGAAGCCTGGCTGGTGGCGTACTGGTCGGCCCATGACGACACCCTGGGCAGCGACGGCCTGGGCGAGCACCTGCGGGCGCAACTGCCGCCGTACATGGTCCCGGCCGCCTTCGTCTGCCTGGACAGCCTGCCGCTGAACAACAACGGCAAGGTCGATCGCAAGACTCTGGCCGCCCGGGAACTGGACTGGCAGGCCGACGCCCAGCAAAGCATAGCCCCGCGCAACCCATTGGAAACCGCCGTGGCGGCGATCTGGGCCGAGGTCCTGGGGCGCGACACCGTGGGCGTGGAAGACAATTTCTTCACCCTCGGCGGCCACTCGTTGCTGGCGACCCAGATCGTGGCGCGACTGCGCAGCCATTTCAAACTCGATCTGCCGCTGCGCACGCTGTTCGAACAACCCACCGTGGCCTTGCTGGCGGTAAACATCGCCGCCCGCCAGGCCGACGCCGCCGCGCCACAAGCCGCCGCCCTCAAGGCACCGAAAGCCATACCGCGCCCGGCCCTGTTGCCGCTGTCGTTCTCGCAACAACGCCTGTGGTTCATCGAGCAACTGACCCCGGGCACGACGCTGTTCAACATCCCGTTCGCCCTGCACCTCAAAGGCGAACTGGATGTCGAGGCGCTGCATGCCAGCCTGAATGACCTGCTGGCGCGCCATGAGATCCTGCGCACCGGCATCCACAGCACCGATGGCGTGCCTTGCCAGCGCATCAGCGAGTCGCTGGACATCGCGCTGCCTTTCGAAGACCTGTCCGGCCTGACCGCCACCGCCCGCGAAGGCGCGCAGTTCACTGCCCTGCAAGACACCTTCGAGCAGCCGTTCGACCTGACCTGCCCGCCGTTGCTGCGTGCCCGCCTGCTGCGCCTGGCGCCAGGAGAGCACGTGCTGGGCATCGCCCTGCATCACCTGGTGTCGGACGCCTGGTCGGCCACCATCGCCCTGCGGGAAC
Source organism: Pseudomonas sp. SJZ078 (assembly GCF_007828255.1). Lineage (NCBI taxonomy): Bacteria > Pseudomonadati > Pseudomonadota > Gammaproteobacteria > Pseudomonadales > Pseudomonadaceae > Pseudomonas > Pseudomonas sp. SJZ078. The sequence goes on from NZ_VIUG01000049.1 coordinate 25,825, forward strand.
TGGCCCTGGGTTACGAGGCCCGCTGCAACGGCGCCGCCGCCGAACTGCCGGCATTGCCGGTGCAATACGCCGACTTCGCCCTCTGGCAGCGCGAACACCTGCAAGGCGCCGAACTCAAGCGTCAGTTGGATTACTGGACCAGCACCCTGGACCGTCGCGACAGCGAAGGCAGTCCGCTGCTGGCGCTGCCCACCGACCATCCACGGCCATCGATGCAGAGCTACCGCGCCGGCATCGTCCAGCGCGAACTCAGTGCCGACCTCAGTGGCCGGGTGCAAGCCTTTGCCAGTCGCCTTGGCACCACCCCGTTCACCGTACTGTTCGCCGGTTTCGCCGTGTTGATGCACCGCTTGAGCGGCGATGCCACCGTGCTGGTCGGCACCCCGGTCACTCACCGCGAACAACCGGGCACCGAAGGCCTGCTCGGCATCTTGCTGAACAACCTGGCGATCCGCGCCGACTTTGCGCCGCAAGCGGATTTCACCGCACTGGTGCAACAGGTGGCCGAGCGCCTGCGCAGCGGCCTGCAGCACCAGGACCTGCCTTTCGAGCAACTGGTGGACAGTCTGCAACTGCCCCGCAGCCTCAGCCACGCGCCGCTGTACCAAGTGATGGTGGCCCAGCAATTGGCCATGGAATCGCGCTTGCGCTTCCCCGGGCTGGAATTCGAAGCCCTGGACACCCCGCTCCGGCATTCGGAATGCGACCTGGACCTGCACGTGTTGTGCCCGGCCAATGCCCCGATCCAGCTGGAGCTGATGTTCGCCCTGGACCTGTTCGTCGCCGACAGCGCCCGCCAGACCCTGGCCCGCCTGGAGTACCTGCTCGAACAGATGCTCGCCGAACCGCAACGCCCGGTGGCAGCCCTGCCGCTGCTGATGGACGCGGAATGGCAGCGCACGGTGGTGGAATGGAACCGTACCGAGATGACGGTGCCCACCCACCTGACCTTCGCCCAGCTGTTCGAACAACAGGCCGAGCACACCCCCGAGCGTGACGCGTTGTGCTTCGAGGGCCGTCGCCTGAGCTACAGCGAGTTGAACCGGCGGGCCAACCAGGTAGCGCATTACCTGCGCAGCCGTGGCGTGGTCGCCAATCGTCCCGTGGCGCTGTGTGTCGAGCGCTCGCTGGAACTGTTGGTCGGCTTGCTGGGGATCCTCAAGGCCGGTGGCGCCTATGTGCCGCTGGACCCGACCTACCCGGTGGATCGCCTCGCCTACATGCTCGAAGACGCGCAACCGGTGCTGTTCCTCGGCCAACAGGGCCTGTTGGAACAGTTGGGCGCCGACCTGCCACGCCTGCGCCTGGACAGCGACGCGGCGCTGTTCGCCGATCAGCCAGACGACAACCTGCCGCCGCTCGCCGGGCCGCAGGACCTGGCCTACATCATGTACACCTCCGGCTCGACCGGTAAGCCCAAGGGCACCCTGGTCACCAACGGTTCGGTGGTCAACCTGGCCTGGGCGCGGATCCATGGCCTGTACCGTCGCTATACCGACCAGCCGCTGCGCACCAGCTTCAACTACTCGTTTGCCTTCGACAGCTCGGTGGCCGAACTCATCCTGCTGCTCGATGGCCACAGCCTGTACCTGACCCCGGAAGACGTGCGCTACGACCCACAAGCGCTGGCGCAGTTCTTCGCGCAAACCCGCCTGGACGCCTTCGAGTGCACCCCAGCGCAACTCAAGGCCCTGCTGGAAAGCGACGGCGTGCGCCGGGGCGAGGTGTACCTGCCACGCTTCGTGCTGTTCGGTGGCGACGCCGTGGACGCGCAGTTGTGGCAACGCCTGCCGTCGATTGCCGGCAGCCGCTTCTTCAACACCTACGGCCCGACCGAGTGCACGGTGGACGCCACCGGCTGCGCGGTCGATGATTTCCCGGCCCGGCCTATCATCGGACGGCCGATCGCCAACGTGCGCACCTATGTCCTCGATGGCTTCCTCAACCCGCTGCCGGTGGGTGTGCCAGGCGAACTGCACATCGGTGGCGCCGGGGTGACCCTGGGCTACCTCAACCGGGCCGAGCAGACCGCGAAGGTGTTCATCGAGGACCCCTTCTCACCGCAGGAAGGCGCGCGGATGTACAAATCCGGCGACCTGGTGCGTTGGCTGCCCGACGGCCAGCTCGAATACCTCGGGCGCATGGACCATCAGGTGAAGATCCGTGGCTTCCGCGTCGAACTGGGGGAAATCGAAAGCCTGATCGGCGCCCAGCCCGGCGTACGCCAGGCCGTGGTGCTGGCCCGGGAGGACGTACCCGGCGACAAGCGCCTGGTGGCCTACGTGACCTGTGATGGACAGGCCGATGTCAACGCCTGGCGCAAGACCATCGGCGCCGCCCTGCCCGACTACATGGTGCCTTCGGCGTTCGTGCTGCTCGATGAACTGCCGCTGACCGACAACGGCAAACTCAATCGCAAGGCCCTGCCGGCCCCGGACATCCAAGCCGCGCCGGACGCCCTCGATCCGCCGCGCAGCAGCGCCGAACGACAACTCGCCGCGCTGTGGTCGGAGTTGCTGAAGGTGCCGTCGACACAGATCGGTCGCGACAGCCATTTCTTCTACCTCGGCGGTCATTCGCTGCTGGCGGCAGCGCTGTTTGCCCGCCTGCGCCAACAGTTCGCCACAGTGCCGCCGCTGCGCTCCGTGTTCGAACACCCGACCCTGGAGGCCCTGGCCGCGCTGCTGGGCGAGCCGCTGCAAGCCCCCGCCGCGACCTTCGTGGCGGCGCCACGCCCGGCGCGCCTGCCGTTGTCGTTCGAACAACAACGCCTGTGGTTCCTGGAACAACTGAGTGCCGGCGGTGGCGAATACAACGTGGTCAGCGCCGTGCAACTGGACGGTGAACTCGATACCCGGGCCCTGCAAGCGGCCCTGAACAGCGTGGTCCAACGTCACGAAATCCTGCGCAGCCGTATCGTGCGCGAGAGCGACGGCGAGTTGGCGCTGGTCATCGAGCCGCAAGTCGACTTCACCCTGCAGTTGACAACCCTGGAAGCGACCAGTGATACGCATTGGCAGCAACTGACCGACGAGGCCATCCAGGCAGAAAACGGACGTCGTTTCGACCTCGCCAGCGAAGTGCCGATCCGCGCCACCCTGCTGCAACGCAGCGACCGCGCCCAGGCCCTGCTGCTGCTCACCGTGCACCACTGCGCCACCGACGATGCCTCCAGCCAGAACCTGCTGAATGAGCTGGGCCGTTGCTACAGCGCCCATTGCCAGGGCACGGCGGCCATGCTGCCGGAACTCGTTCTGCAATACCCCGACTACGCCCTCTGGCAGCGCGAGCCCGGTCAACAGACCGCATTCCGCAGCCAGTTGGAATACTGGCGTGGACAACTGGAGGACGGCGACTACCTGCTGGACCTGCCCACCGAACAGGGCCGCCCCAACCACCTCGCCCCGGCTGCCGGCGCGGTGCAATTGCAGCTGCCGCCGGCCCTGGTGGGACGCCTGCGACAATTCGCCCAACAACGTGGCGCCACCCTGTACATGCTGATGCTCAGTGCCGCGCAATTGCTGCTGGGGCGCTACGCCAACCAGCGCGACGTGCGGGTCGGCAGTCCGGTGGCCCAGCGGCCGTTTGCCGAGCTGCAGCCGCTGATCGGCTGCTTCGTCAACACCGTGGTCATGCGTGCCGACCTCGATCCGAGCCTGGACTTCGAAGGCTTGCTGGGTCAGGTCCGCAACCGCGTACTGGACGCCCAGCAGCATCAGGACGTGCCGTTCGACCAGGTTGTCGAACACCTCAAGCCGGCCCGCAGCCTCGGCCAGACGCCGTTGTTCCAGGTGCTGTTCGCCATGCAGAACGCGGATTCGTCCTGCCAGCACTGGCCGTCATTGCAGGTCAGCGAGCGCGCCGTGAACGCCCAGGCCACCAAATACGACTTGAACTGGGAGGTGTATGACGGCGAGGTACTGTCGGTGTTGTTGGAATACCGCGCCGCGCTGTTCAGCGAAACCACCGCCCGGCGTTGGCTGGAGCAATGGCAGCAACTGCTGGAAGCCATGCTCGATGCACCGCAGACCCGCCTCGCGGACTGGTCGCCGTTGGCGGCAACAGAGCGCCAGCGCCAACTGGTCGAGTGGAACGCCACCGAGCGTCACTACAGCGGCCCGACCAACCTGCACACCGCCCTCAGCCAGCAAGCCGCCCTCAGCCCCAACGCCCCGGCACTGGTGTTCGAAGGCCAACGCCTGACTTACGCCGAGCTCGACCAACGGGCGCAAGCCGTGGCCCGGGCGCTGCACGCGGCCGGCATCGGCGCCGATGACATCGTGCCGGTGTGCATGGAGCGCTCGGTGGACATGGTCGTGGCCCTGCTCGGCATCGTCCACGCTGGCGCCGCCTGGCTGCCGCTGGATCCGGAACTGCCCGCCGGGCGCCTGGCCTTCCTGATCGAAGACGCCGACGCCAAGGTCAGCCTGACCCAGGCCCAGTGGCTGTCGCGCCTGCCGGCCGGACATCAGGCCTGGACCCTCGACACCCTGCCCCAGGCACCGGCGTTCGACCCGCTCAGCGTCGCTGCCAATGACCTGGCCTACGTGCTCTACACCTCCGGCTCCACCGGCCAACCGAAAGGCGTGATGAACGAACACGGCGCCTTGATGAACCGTCTGTACTGGATGCAGGACGCGTTCCCGATTGGCCCGAACGACCGCGTGCTGCAGAAAACCCCGTACAGCTTCGACGTCTCGGTGTGGGAGTTCTT
>NZ_VIUG01000050.1:0-27698 GCF_007828255.1 Pseudomonas sp. SJZ078
CCAGTTTGATGTAGAGCTTGACCGCTCGGATACGGTCTTCGTATGAATACATGAACTACCTCCAGGTAGTCCAAGATTTCCGCCGCATCCCCCTTTACCGAGATATCACTGACCCGGTCTGACTCCCCGCGAACCACTATCTTTGGTGGTTTTGTGCCGATTCTAAGGTGGGTTAGTCTTACGTCAGCACATGGGGCAATTCGGCATTGGCGCCAACAGTCCGCGGCCATCCACTCGGACCAAGGCCCCGCCGGCCATGCCGGATTTAGCTTGTTAAAGCGCTTTCTGGCATTTCCCGAGGGCCATCGTTTCATTGACCTCCGCGGTCTAGGGCCAGCCGTCCGGCGCTGTGGCGAGGACAGTCTGGAGCTGGTGATCCTGTTAGCGCCGTTGTCTAACCCGTTGCCTGCCGGTATTGATCGATCGCTGTTCGCCCTGTTTTGCACCCCGGTGCAGAACCTCTTCAGAAAACGCACCGAGCGAATCAATCTGGTGCAACACACCCAAGACATTACCCTGTTGGTCGACCCCTCGAACCCCTTGGCTCATGAGGTGCATCAAGTGCTCGAGGTGCACGGCTACCTTAGTGGCACTCGCGAGCGCCAACGTTTCGTCCCGCTGTATTCACCCCAAGTACATGCCAGCGATGGAACCATCGCCGGCTTTTTTCAAGTGCGCCGTACGCCCAGCCGGGCGACTCCCGGTACGATGAATGGCCAACGCCCCTATGTAGGCAGCGATGTGTCGATTGCCCTGGTTGATCCGCGCCATCCGCCTTTTCACCCGGCTCTACATCAATTGGCAGCTGAGGTGCTGTGTTCCAACCGTGACGTGGCACAACACACTCTATTTGGCAAAGGCAAAACCGATTTTGTCCTTGAGGTCGCAGCACCGGTCTTGGCGATTCGCTGTGTGGCCGGGCCTTCGAGCCCGCTAGCGGTACCGACGTCGGGCGATGGCCCGTGGCGCGCGATCCAGCACCTGTCACGCAACTACCTACCGTTAGCCAACGACGACGGACAGGCTGGGGCCAAGGCCCTGAGAGAGCTTTTGTCACTTTATATCACGGTCGATAATGAAGTGATGCAACGCTTGCTCGAGGGCATCGTCTCGTTGCAGGCTAAGGTCGTAACCCAGCGCTTGCCTGGCAGCGGGCCTGTGGCCTTTGGCCGAGGGGTGCAGTTGCACCTGACGTTGGATGACGCTGCCTGTGAGGGGATCGGGGCCTTTGTTTTTGGTGCAGTGCTAGATGCATTCTTCGCCCGCTATGCGGCGCTCAATGCCTTTACCCAGACGGTGCTGCACACACGGGGGCGAGGCATGATCATGCGTTGGCCGGCTCGAGGTAGCCAATGCACGAGCCTCTGAGTCCTTGGACTGAACTGCAACAGCACGCCTGGCGTTTTGACTTTTTTAGCGCCTTGCGCCGTATCGAGGGATTCAATCCAAAGGCCCCTCGGTTGGGAACTGCCGATCATCTGCATCAGGATCCTGTGCGCCTGGCACAGGCCGTATCACTGGCCTTCGAACCGAGTATGTTGCGCAATCTGCAACTGCGCGAGGGTTTGCCGCCGTGTCTAGCGGTGACGTTTTTCGGCCTGACCGGGGTCAATGGTCCGATGCCTTTGTCGTTCAGCGAAGACGCCCTGTCACGCCAAATTAACCACAATGACTTCGTGTTGACGCACTTTCTAGACATCTTCCATCACCGCTTGTTGTGCCTGCTGTACCGCAGTTGGGCCGTGACCCGGCCGGTAGTCTCGGCGGACCGTCCCGACGAGGACCGTTTCGCGGACTACGTGCAGGTCTTTGCTCCCCGTAGTGAATCCTATTACGCCAGCCAATACATAGATCAGCGAGGGAGCGCCGAAGGGCTGCTGGTGTTGTTGCGTGACTACCTGCAAGTACCGGTCAGCCTGCACCAGTGGCATGGGCGCTGGAGTGTCCTTGCGGCGGACGAGCAACTGCAGTTGGGTGCGGGCGGTGCTTGCTCGCAATTGGGCAATGCCGCGTTACTGGGGCGCCGGGCTTGGAATGTGCAACACAGCGTGCGCCTGAGCCTGGGCCCGCTGCGACTAGATAATTTTATGCGTTTTTTACCGGGCTCCGCAGTACTACGAAGGATGGTTCGGCTGGTCGACGACTACCTCGGAGGCAGTTTCGAGTGGGACCTACAGTTGCTGCTGTCAACGTGCGAAAAGCCTGCACTATGCTTGGGCGAAGATACCCCCCTGGGGATGGCTTCGTGGTTGTCCTGCACGAAAAAAAAACACCAGCTCCGTGCCTATGTGTTGAGCCCGGCTTGTATTAAACGACTTCAACAGGACCCCCTTCATGACTGAAATCAGCCGCGCCAAGCTTTTGGGTAAGCTCGACAACCTGGCTTTCCAGGCTATGGATTCCGTCTATTTTATGGGGTTCGTTTCTTATCAGGCCGGACGTCGTTTTCGTTGGTTCGGTGTCGCAGTTGGTTATTAATTTATTCAGGATTTCTATGCCAAATCAAGTTGTGATGGGCGCGGTATTGAGTTGTTCGTTTGGCGCGGCACCGGCTAAGTTAATGGTATTGCCGTCCAACCGATACTGCGTCGAAGGTCAGTTCGCTGCCAATATCATAGACCACAAGTCGATGGTTAATATCGCCTCGTTCGGGGTGTGCACGTCGATGGCTAATCCGCAGGTCAGCGCTGCAACTTCGGCGGCGATGGGGGTGTTGACGCCGATGCCCTGTGTCCCGATGACTACAGCGCCTTGGACACCAGGTGCGGCTAGGGGCCAGATCACAGGACAACCGGCGCTGCATAGCAAGTGCACCTGTTTATGTCAGTGGGCAGGGGTGATCAAGGTCGATCAGCCGGGCACTACTCGAACCATGATCGCCTGAGGTGCATGTCAGAGATGAGTGAGCTCTCAAGCCATGTGCGCGTAAAAAGTGGGCAGCCCCGTTGCGCCTTTACCGGGTTAATAGGTTCTCACGCCTGGTTGTTTGCCGGTCTTACGGGCGATGAAGGCCTGAGCCAGTTGTTCGAATACAAGGTCAATGTGCTCAGTCCAAACGGGGTGCTGCGTGCCAATGAGTTGTTGGGCAAACCGCTGGCGGTTCTTTTGCCATACGGGATAAACACCGATCTTGATGTGCGGGTTAAGGACGTGAGGTTTGAGAAAGACAGTGAGCAGCTCACTCGCGTGTTCGACCATCCGCTTGGGCCGGAGGGCCCTGTCCATGACCTCGATGCACCGTTTGAAGATCTGGCCCCCGAAGCGCTGCTTGAGACCAATATTAAGGTGCTATCCAGCAAGCCCCTTGAGCGCTCCCTGCCGGATGAGTCGGTGATGATGCGTACTCTGCATGCGTACATAGTCGGTTTCAAGCAGGTCGCTGATCAGGGCCGCATGCCTTGCTACGAGCTATTGCTGCGTCCGTGGCTATGGTTTTCCAGTTGCGCCAGTCATTGCCGGATTTTCCAGGACCAGTCAGTGGTTGATGTGCTTAAGACTGTGCTGGCCGACTATCCAGGTGAGGTGGAATGGGCCACCACAGAAAGTTATAACCCTCTTGGATATTGTGTTCAATACGGTGAAACCGATTTTGACTTTGTCAGTCGGTTGATGGAAAACGCCGGGATGTACTATTTCTTTCGCCACACGGTAGAGGGGCACTGTTTGGTGATTACCGACGCTAGTACGGTGCATAAACCGATCGACGGTGAAGGTCCCTTGCAGTGGCGCGCGGGCAATGACGCCTTGGTCCACAGTCTTTGGGGTTGGGAACCGCACCATACATTATGCACCGGCCGGATCAGTGCTACGGATTTCGACTTCACTAAGGCCAACACCCGGGAAGCTAGTGTACTGAAGGCTGAGGCGGCGGTTGCCATGGACCACGAGCAGACTGCTTATGAGCATTACCGTTATCCGGGACACTTCAACAGTTCGGCGGCTGGTGAGTACGTGACCAGAATCGAGGCTCAGGCCCTGAGTGCCGAACAACTGCTTGTCAGCACTACTGGCTGTGCGCCCTATTTGCCTGCAGGTGCTTGTTTTACCCTGAGTGAGCATCCCGATGACCGTCAGAACGTCCAGCACTTGATTGTTCGTGCACACCTGGATGCCTTTTGCACGCCTTCTAATTATGGGGTCAGCGCTCCGCGTTTTGAATGCAAAGTGACGGCGATGCCGAGCAATCGGCAGTACCGGGCACAATTTAATACTCTGCGCCAGAAAATTGCCGGTCCGCAGACAGCGTTTGTGGTTGGCAAGGAGGGCGAACCGCTGTGGGTCGACGAATTCGGGCGGATCAAAATTCAGTTCCACTGGGACAGGGGCGAGCAAAACAACGAAAACTGTTCGTGTTGGGTTCGGGTGGCGCAACCTTGGGCGGGCCAGAACCGAGGGGCCATTTTTTTGCCTCGGGTTGGTCAGGAAGTGCTGGTGGAGTTTCTTGACGGGAACCCGGATCGCCCATTGGTGACCGGCTGCCTATACAACGGAGGTATGCGTGCGCCCTATGAATTACCAGCGCAGGCTGCTCGCAGTGGTATCAAGAGCCAGTCACTGGGGGACGAAGACGTTTATAACGAACTGCGTTTCGAGGATAAGGATGGCGCCGAGCAGCTGTTGTTCTATGCTGGACGCAACCAAGACACCACCGTCGTCAACGACGCTCTCGAAAACATAGGTAACGAGCGGCACCTGATTGTGGGCGCCAGTTCGTTCAGCCAGATTGCCAAGGACTCCCATGAGCAGGTTGGTGGAGATCACAACCGGCAGGTGGCGGCCGACCATTCGCTGGAAGTCGGTGGCGATCACAACCTCCAGATCAAGGGGGGGCATTCCCTGGAGGTCGGTGGCGACCAGCAGAGTGCGATTACCGGAGCTCATTCCTTGGAGGTCGGTGCCGACAGTGATGCCAAGGTGGGTGGTAAGTTCAAGCTGGGGGCCAGTAGTGTCGACCTCAAGAGCAGCAAGACCATTACCCTGGAGGCAGGTCAAACCCTCACCCTAAAGGCTGGAGAGAGTACCTTGGTGCTGGGTCCAAAGGGCGTGTCGATTAATGGCACGTTGGTGACGATCGACGGCAAGAGCAAGGTCGACATCAACAGTGGAGGCGGCGGCAGTGCCAACTCCGCCGAGGAACCCAAACCGAAGAAACCCCAAAAAGCTAAGAAAGCCGAAAAGGCCAAGGAGGCCGATGATGGCCGTGATTGACGCTCGTACGCGCTGGTGCCGTGCAGGTGCAGGCAGTTTGGTGCTGGGCGTTCTGTTGCTACTGCAGGGGTGTCAGATGGTCGGCTGGTTCCAAGACCCGCCAGTACGTGATCCGCAAAAGACGCTGCACATGGAAGCCGCCCTTGATGCCAACCCGAACCTTTATGGTCGACCCTCGCCTTTGATGCTCACGGTCTATCAACTGAGTGACGCCAAAACGTTTCTTAAGGTCGATCTGTCGCGCCTGGGTAGTGCTGATCAGCAGCCAACGGATAGCGCTTGGCTGACACGCGAGACTTTCCAGTTGAGTCCCGGCGAGCTGAGGATACATCGTTTTGTACCTGCACTTGGAGTGCGCCTGCTGGGTGTGGTTGCCGAATACCGCGACCTGGATAACGCCCAATGGCGAGCCGTGGAGGTGTTTCAGGCCCAGAGCCCGGTGACGCTGAACGTTACGGTTGCACGTGATGCGGTGTCGATTCAGGCAATTCCAATACTAGAGACTCCCTAAGATGTTCAGTAACGACAAAGTAGTCTGGTCGGAAGGCATGTTCCTCCAGCCGCAACATTTTCAGCAGCACCAGCGCTACCAGCGCGGCCAGTTGACCCAAGGTCTGCAAGCGATTCATCCCGGTACCTGGGGCTTTACCGCACTGAAGATTGACCCAGCACAGCTGGCTATGGGCCGAATTTGCCTTCTCGAGTGTGCAGGGATCCTGCCCGATGGCACGTTGTTCGACTTGGATACCCAAAGCCTGGCCCTTGCAAGTTTTGTCGTGCCTGAAGGTGCACGCGATCTGGAGGTAGTGCTCGCATTGCCGATGACCAGCGCATCCACCACCGAGGTCGTGCGCGAACCTGGCCCCGATAGCCTAGCTCGCTACCGTCTAGTCGAGGTTCAGGTGTCCGACAGCAATGCCGACGGCGCAGAACAAGCGACCCTGCAACTGGCCCAACTCAATCTGCGGTTGGCGCGTCAACAGGACGTCGCACGATCCCACGAATACTTGGGCACAGTGCGGGTGTTGGAGCGCAGCCCGAGTGGGCAGGTCTGTCTTGACGAGGCGTTTATCGCGCCGGTTCTGAGTTGGCGCCTGGCCCCCCAGCTGGCCGCGTTCGTCGATGATTTCCTAGGGCGGGTCAAGCAGCGCGGCTACATGCTGTCGAATAATATGGGAGTACCAGGGCTTGGTGGTGTTGCGGAAGTACAACATTTTTTGATGCTGCAGACGATTAATCGAGCCGAAGTAATACTTGCCCATCTGGCCGTCTACCCGGGCCTACACCCTGAGACCCTCTACCGTGAGTTGCTCAGTCTGGCCGGCGAGTTGTCGATTTTCTTCGAGGCCAACAAACGTCCGAAAAGCTACCCAGCCTACCGTCATGACCGACTCGCCGAAACCTTTGAGCCGGTCCTTAAGGACTTGGTCTACACCCTTAGTGCGCAGGCAGGGACCGATGTAGTGCCGCTGACGCTTACTGATCGTGACCATGGCATTCGCTTTGCTGCAGCGCTCGACGGCGGGCTGTATGCCTCGGCACGCTTTGTGCTCGCGGTGCGGGCCCAGGTGCCCGATGAGGAGTTGCGCAAGACCTTCCCAGTATGCTTAAAAATTGGGCCCATAGAGCGCGTTGCTGACCTGGTCGAGCTGCAATTGCCTGGGCTTGATGTTTGTGTACTTCCAGCGGCTCCGCGTGAGCTTCCGTACTACGCCGGCTTTAGTTACTTCGAGCTGCAAAGCGATAGTCCTCTGTGGCAAGAGCTTAAAACCAGCGCCGGTTTCGGTCTGCATGTGGCCGGTGATTTTCCGGGCCTGCAACTGGCCTTCTGGGCGATCAAGGAGCCTCAATGACCCGCCTCCTTCCCTACCTTAAAGCACGCTTTCGCAGGGCATTCCGGTCCCGCACGCAACAGCTACCTGAAGCCCTGCCACCCTTGAACAGCGATAGACTGGCTCAGCGTGCCAGCGACCTGCTGTATGAAGTGGTGCTGCTGCGTGGGTTGGAGCAGGCTCCGGACCTCAATGAGCTGCGCGCGCGTCTGGTGACCCAGATACGAACCTTTCATCGCCAAGCGCTCGACGACGCCACTCCCGCGGCCACGGTGGAGCGTGCGCAGTATGCGATTTGCACCCTGCTCGATGAAACCATATCCGGCTCCGAATGGGGGCGCGGCGGGTGGTCAAAGCATAGCTTGTTGATGATCTTTCATGGACAGACCTCGGGCGGTGACGGGTTCTTCGCCTACCTAGACTCAGCCGAGCTAAAACCTCAGGAAAACTTGGCATTGCTCGAGCTGATGTACCTATGTCTAGCCCTCGGCTTGGAAGGTCGCTATCGAATTCAAAGCGAGGGCCGGGCTGCCCTGGCGGTACGGCGTAACCAGCTGTTTGAAACCATTCGCCTGCAGCGTGGCTATTTACCCAAGGCGCGCTTGGATGAGCACTTGCGCTCCTGGAGTCGCGGCTACTTCAACCGACGGCGTCACTTATGGTGGGGCTGTGGGGTGCTGTTAGTGGCCCTCGCGTCGGGTTTGGCGTATCACCTGGAAAGCCGCTCGTACCAGACTATGGTGCGTTTGCAGGCACTCGAACAAGCACCGCTGATTACGCTGACCCAACAGATGGCCGAGCAGCTTTCGGCAGACTTGCGCGCGGGTCGTTTGAACTTGTTAGAGGATGGCCAGGGCGTGCGAATGATCATCAGCTCCTCTGGGCTGTTCGCCCCCGGCAGTAGCGAGGTCGCGGCGCCCTACCAGCCGGTGTTGCGCCGCATTGCGGCGGCGCTGGACCAGTGGCCGGGTCAGATAAAGGTGGTCGGGCACAGCGACGACACACCAGTGGCCAGGCGTCTGATCTCCAACCAGGCGCTGTCCCTGGCCCGTGCCGAAGCGGTTCTGCGCTGGTTGGTGAGCGAGCAACTCGACCCATCGCGCTTTTTCGCTGAGGGCCGTGGCGAGTTTGAGCCGTTACTTGCTAATGACAGCCCGGACAACCGAGCACGCAATCGTCGCGTGGAAATCTTCGTATACCCCGCCGGGTACTAGCTCTCCTTGTTCTCTTGATTGTGGATATTACCGTCATGCTGCGCGCCTTGAAAACCATGTTGCGCGCCTCACCGTTGCTGCTGGGGCTGCTTTTAACGATGTATCTGATCATTGGTCATGGCCACCGCCTGGCTGTGGATGGTCATGCGCCATTGGCCGGCCTAGGTTCGCGATGGCTGCTCATTGGGTTGATCGCCCTGTTGGTACTGCTGGTGTACTGGCTGCGCCGGCGGGCGGACAAGATAACCGCACCTAAGCCGATCGACAACACCGTTCCTAGTGAAGAGGGGTTTGCGCGTGGGCTAGCGTTGCGCGAGCGATTACACGCTTGGCGTCAGCGCGAGGGCAGAAAGTTGCCGGGTTTCTTGCTGATTGGCCCGGCCGGCGTTGACAAAGGACCTTTGCTTGGTTTGCCGGGCGGCACTGAATATGACCTGCGGTGCAGTGCTGTAGGCGGTTTTTCGTTGTACGACATCAGTGGCTCGCTGCTGAATCAGCGTCAACCCGAAGACGCCCGACTGTGGCGATTGTTGCTCGATGAGCTGCAGCAAACCGCCGTGGGCGAACGGCAACCCCGTGGCGTGGTACTGGTACTTAGTGCCGAACAACTGCTGTGCGCAAGCGCTGCCGAGGGCGACCTACTGGCCTTGACCCTGCACACGCGTCTTGAAGAGCTGGCCCGGCGTTTCGGCAATGCCCTGGCCGTGCAGGTGATTATCAGCGGCTGCGAACAGCTACCCGGTTACAGCGCCTCACTGGCCTGGATGGCGGCGGATCAGCGTGAATTGAGTATCGAGTTCCCGCCGGCCACTCGTAATAGACACCTGCTGGCCAGTCTTGGCCAGCGCATGAGCGGGTTGATTTCCGGCCTCGAAAGCGGCCAGTACGAGCGCCTTCAGCGTGAGCCGGACGTCCAGGTGCGGGGAACGCTGTATGGGTTTTCGCCGATGTGGCGGGTCTTTTCGGCGACTTTGCAAGGGTTCCTGGAAACCGCCTTTGGCCAGGAGCGGGGGGTTGCCCAAGTGGCCCTGCAGTCACTCCGTTTCAGCGCCCAGCCGGCCACCGTTGAGGTGACGGCACCTGCATTATTGCGCGCCTTGCAAGCCTGTCGCCGATCCGGTCGTCTGCGCACCCCGCTGCGACAAACAATGGCTTGGTGGCGGCCGCGAGCACACTACCTGGTACTGGCAGTCAGTCTCTTGATCAGTCTCCTGTTGCTCAACCTGTACCGCGATCAGAGTCGTCGGCTGGAACGCGTCGACCGGCACATCGATGCGTTGCAACAAGGGACAGGCCCGGTCAATCCGGGTGTACTTAGCGTCGGAGCACTACTTCGTCTCGATCGGTTGGCCGACGTCGAGCAGCTTATCGATCAATGGTGGCTGCCTTGGGCGGTTGATCGACAACTGCACAGCCGGACGACTCAGCTCTATGATCAGGGTTTGCAGCAGTTGTTGCTGCCGGATGTGTTGCAAAGATTGAATAATTCTTTGCGCGCACCGTCGTCCGCTGACGAAGCATCACTGCGCCAGAGTCTGGGACTGTACCTGATGCTCGGTGGTGAAGGCCGTTTCGATGCTCAGGTCCTGCGCGAGTGGTATGGCCAGACTCTGCGCAAGCACGCGGGGAGTGCATTGAGTGACGCGCAGTACTGGAGACTTGACGGCCACTTGCAACGCCTGCTCAAACACTTGGCGCAGGTTGCTCCCCTGTCGTTGGATCGCGTGCTAATCGAGCAGGCGCGTGAGCAGCTTGCTGCTCAACCCTTGGCCCAGCGTCTGTATCGACAGCTGTTTGAGCAATTGAGTCGGCACTCGCTAGCGGACTTTAGCATCGTATCCGCTCTCGGCGCACAGGGGTTATTGCTGTTTGACCGACGCAGCGGCGAGCCGTCGAGCCGAGGTGTGCCCGGGGCTTTCAGTGCGGTGGGTGAACAACAACTGCGGCACTTACTCGATCCGTGGCTGGCTGCCGAGTTGGAGCAGGAGTATCGACTCATGGGGTGGGACCGGGCATTGGAGGCTGCGCCCCTCAAACAAGAAATTCTCGCCCTTTACCATTCGGCCTATATCGATCATTGGCAGGGCTTTTTCGACGACTTGCAACTGGTCGGTCTAGACCAGGTCGAGCATGTGCCGCGGCGCTTGTTGCAGCTGGCGCAGGACGACTCGCCGATACTGGGGTTGATGCAGGCAGCGGCGCGCGAAACCAATCTGCAACGCCCACACTGTCTCAGGGGTGGCTGCGCCTTGCACAACAGCGAGGCACGCGCCTACAGCAGCGGGTGGGGCTGATCGACGCCGAGCCGCAACCCAGGATGGAGCCAGAGCCACATCCGGTAACCCAGCATTTTCGCTCCTTGCATCAATGGGTGGCTGTCTCGGGCGGCGTGGCCGCCACTGACCCTTTGCGCAGTGTTATGAGGGACACCGCGCAGTTCATTCAAGCCGGGCAAAAAGCCTCTGCCTTAAAAACACCTTTGCCTGCCAATGATGCGCTGCAGCGTTTGCAATATGAGGTTGAGCGGTCGCCCTTGCAGCTCCAGCCATTGCTGCAAGATGTGGTCGAAATCAGTCAGAACTTGTTACAGCAGCACAGCAGGCAGTCGCTGCAGGTCGCTTGGGCTAGCGAGGTAGGGCCATTCTGCGAGCGGGCACTGGGTGGGCGCTATCCGTTCGAGGCCAACTCGTCGAATCAGGTCTCCCTAGAAGATTTCAATCGGCTGTTCGCTGGTGACGGCGTGCTGCAAGGGTTTGCCGAGCAGCATCTGGCCGGACAACTCGATACCCATTCTCGGCCGTGGCGCTTGTCCAGCCAGGCCTCGTCCGGGCTTGTCGGCGCACCGGTGTTGGCCGCTCTTGAGCAGGCCGCGCAGTTGCGTGAAGCTTTTTTTTCAGTGGGACAAAATCAAGCAGGCTTCGATTTCGAGGTTAGTCCACTTACCATGAGCGAACACATTGCCGAGTTCAGCCTTAGCGTTGATGGCAAGCGTATGAGTTATACCCACGGACCGTTGCAGGCAGCGTTGTTCGCATGGCCGGGCAAAGCGCTGGGTGCTGAGGTACGGGCAAGCGTGACGCTGTTGGATGGCCGTACCCTGATTCGTAAGACTGAAGGTCCCTGGGCTTGGTTCCGTCTGTTGGACCAGGCACGGATGGTGCCCGCTGAGGACTCTGAAGTCCGGCACCTTATTCTGGATTTCGAAGGTAACGAAGTACGCTTGCAACTGCGCGTCGGACGGGTAGGGGCGCCGTTCAATCGCCAGAGCCTGGGCCGCTTCCAATGTCCTGCGGCAACTGAGTTAGCTGGCATTGCAATCTGAGCTAGGGAGTAGGAGTCAAGCTGCAACACCTCACCCCCAGGATATAACCTTATGGCCACTGATTCCACGGTGATCCGGCCACCCATTCCACAGCCATCCGGCCACCCTTAAGGCAGGCAGCAGCGCAGGATTAATTCACTACCATCGACCTCTTTTATCGAAGCAGAGAGGTCGTCGTGGAGCGGTTATCCATGCGTAAGATTCAAGAAGTGCTACGTCTCAAATTCGAGGTCGGCCTATCTGCCCGCCAGGTCGCTATCAGCTTGCAAGTAGGTCGAGCTAGCGTCGGTGAGTACCTCAATCGCTTTGCTGCCAGCGGCCTTACCTGGCCCTCTGCGCTGACTGACGCCGAGTTGCAACGGCATCTTTTTCCGCCGCCGCCCGCTGTCCCCAGTGATCAACGTCCGGTACCGGACTGGGTTCATGTCCATGCCGAGTTACGTCGCCCCGGCGTAACGCTGGCTTTGCTTTGGCAGGAATATCGGCTCGCTCACCCGCAAGGCTTCCAATACAGCTGGTTCTGCGAGCACTACCGCCTCTGGGCTGCCAAGATCGATGTGGTTATGCGTCAGGAACATCGCGCCGGCGAAAAGCTGTTCGTCGATTACGCTGGCCAGACCGCGGCGGTCATCGACCAGCGAACCGGCGAGATCCGTCAGGCCCAGATATTCGTCGCCGTGTTGGGGGCATCTAGCTACACCTTCGCCGAAGCCACTTGGTCGCAGAAACTGCCCGACTGGCTGGGCTCGCACGCCCGCTGTTTTGCTTTTTTCGGTGGTACAACGCAGATCCTGGTGCCCGATAATCTGCGCAGTGGCGTGACCAAGGCGCACCGTTACGAGCCGGATATCAACCCCAGCTACCGCGACTTGGCCGAGCATTATGGCGTAGCCGTATTACCTGCTCGCTCGCGTAAGCCCAAGGACAAGGCCAAGGTCGAAGTCGGTGTGCAAGTGGTCGAACGTTGGATCCTGGCGGTGCTGCGCAACCGCCAGTTCTTCTCCTTGGGCGAACTCAACACAGCCATCGCGCTGCTCGTGGATCGCCTTAATCAGAAGCCCTTCAAGAAGCTACCGGGCTCACGCCGTTCTGCCTTTGAGGGCATCGACCAACCGGCACTGCAAGCGCTGCCGGAACACCCATACGTTTACGCTGAATGGAAAAAGGTACGGGTGCACATCGACTACCACGTCGAGGTCGACGGCCATTACTACTCGGTGCCGTACCAGCTGGTGAAGCACCAACTCGAAGTGCGGCTAACCGCTAAGACCGTCGAGTGCTTCCACGCCAACCAGCGCGTGGCCAGCCACCTGCGCTCGCTGCACAAAGGTCGCCACACCACCCAAACCGAGCACATGCCCAAGAGCCATCGCGAACATGCCGAATGGACGCCGCAGCGACTGATCCACTGAGCAGACCGGGCCCAACACTGCTGGTGTCATCGCCTACATCCTCGAACGCCGAATCCACCCGCAGCACGGCTTCCGTGCCTGCCTGGGGATCCTGCGCCTGAGCAAACAGCACGGCGAAGAGCGGCTGGAAGCCGCTTGCCAGCGTGCGCTGGCACTGGGTGCATGCAGTTACAAAAGCCTCGAATCGATCCTGCGTCAAGGACTGGAGCGACTGCCGCTAG
Source organism: Pseudomonas sp. SJZ078 (assembly GCF_007828255.1). Taxonomy (NCBI): domain Bacteria; kingdom Pseudomonadati; phylum Pseudomonadota; class Gammaproteobacteria; order Pseudomonadales; family Pseudomonadaceae; genus Pseudomonas; species Pseudomonas sp. SJZ078. Next base: position 13,210 of record NZ_VIUG01000050.1, read on the forward strand.
CCCAGCAAACCCTGCCGCTGCTGCCCGAAGAGCACATCAACCTTCGTGGCCCCGGCTACTACCACTGACCTGAAAAAAGGAGCACCAAAATGCTGCCCAACCCGACACTCGACAAGCTACAAACCCTGCGCCTGCACGGCATGATCAAGGCGCTTGGCGAGCAACATGCCACACCGGATATCAACGATCTGGGCTTCGATGAACGCCTTGGCCTGATGGTCGACCGCGAGCTGACCGAGCGCGAAGATGCACGACTGACGACTCGCCTCAAAGCCGCACGACTGCGCCATAACGCCTGTCTGGAAGACATCGACTACCGCAGCCCTCGTGGTTTGGACAAGGCCTTGATCCTGCAACTGGGCAGTGGCCAATGGCTACGCGATGGCCTGAACCTGATCATCGGCGGCCCGACTGGCGTGGGTAAAACCTGGCTCGCCTGCGCGCTGGCCCACAAGGCCTGCCGCGACGGTTACAGCGTGCGCTACTTGCGCCTGCCGCGCCTGATGGAAGAACTGAGCCTGGCCCACGGCGACGGCCGCTTCGCGAAACTGATGGCGGGTTATGCCAAGACCGACTTGCTGATCCTGGACGACTGGGGTCTGGCGCCGTTTACCGCTGCGCAACGGCGCGACATGCTCGAACTGCTGGACGACCGCTACGGCAACCGCTCGACGCTAGTGACCAGCCAGATGCCGGTGGACAAATGGCACGCGCTGATCGGCGATCCGACCCTGGGCGATGCGATCCTCGACCGGCTGGTGCACAACGCTTACCGCATCGAACTGAAGGGCGAATCGATGCGCAGACGCGCAACGAAATTGACGGCGACAGAGACTTCAGACTAACAATGCAAACCTGCGTCGCTGCGCTCCGACTGCCTGGCCGGATGAGCGTGGAACAGGTGGCCGGATGCTGGTGGGCTGGGTGGCCGGATGGCGTGGAATCCGCACTCAGGCTTCTCCGGTGAGATAGCGCGAGTTCCGCGCAGCTCCCAGCCAACCTCTAGCGGGCTTCGTTCTGTCGTAATGCACTTCAAGATTCAATTTGATTTTTGTATCTTGCTAGCCAAAAAATCAAGCAGTTTGTCGGTAACGAACTGGGGGTTTTCCAGGTTGGAGATATGTCCTGCTCTTGGCACTAGCGCGTATGGACAACCAATCAAGCTCGCCATCTCTTCGGTTTCGTAAGGAGGTCTTGGTATGTCTTGCTCTCCGCACATGACCAGAGTTGCTTCCGCGTCTAGCTGGTTAAGAAGTGGAAGCAAATCATTACGGCCGAATATCATTCGCCCCAACGGAACGATACTCTGGCGCAAGCGTTCAGCCGACAGAGACGCGAGCGAATCGCGAAATCCCTGATAGAGCGGCAGATTACGATTGATCTCAGGGTGAAAGAACATTGGGGCGATCACATCAAGAAGCTCAGGGTTAATGACTCCTTCATCTTCTATTTGCTTGAGTAATGAAAAATAATATTGTTTTGCAGACTCTGGCTCTGCCCCGAGATAGGTGTCCATTAGCACCAAGCCACTAATGCGCGTAGGCTCTGCCAGAGCCAGCCTAGCTGCCCACATTCCCCCTACGGATAGTCCGATCACGCTACAATGCTGGGCATCCAGATAATTGAGTAGGGCTAGGGCTTGGCGCGATAGGTCATCCAAGGTCAAGGTCGTTAAGGGGAGTCTGCCTGATGCTCCGTGTCCCCATAGGTCCGGCACAATCACACGATAGTGTTGCGACAAAGCCTCAATCTGCGGCGCCCACATGGAGTGGTCCCACAGATAGCTATGTCCAAACAATATGGTATGACCGCTACCTTGTTCAGAGTAGTGAAGTGGCTGTCCATCAATATTAATAACAGGCATCGAAATATCTCCTTCGTCCATTGATAATTGTTCTGCGAATATCGTCGCATAGTGCCGGTCAGAGAAAATTCGTTTCAGTTTTTAGTAGGGGGATCCCAAGCGAAATATAAAGCAGATAAGGCGCTAAAATTGCTATTTTAAGTAAGTAATAAGATAAGTGTTTTAAGTTGATGATAGGGTCTATAACGTAGGTTGTCTCAATCGTAGGTGGTTGTAGAGGTGGTTGAGCTTGCCGTTAGTGACTCCTCAAAGATTTTTCGCGATATCAGAACATTCAAGCGTACTGGATAGTTTTACCGGATAGCCCGTGCTCTTTCGTTTGAACTGCCGCAGCAATGCTTCCAATAGCTCCATGGGCAGTGGCTTGCCAAGGTTGCCTAGGAATTGCAACCCAAGATAACCAGCCATCTGAGCAACCCCTTGGTGTAAAGCAGTATCAACCTCATTAGTAATAATGACCGCCTGAATCAGATTTGCTTTGCATGCGCGACGAAGAAATATTACAGGCATATGCAAATCGCAAACTACAATATCAATACCTCCTACTGCTGCTAGCTCAGCCAATGCCTCTTCGCCATTCTGGGCTTCAAGTACATATGTAACTCCGGAGTTTTTCAGCGCTGCGACCGTCAGAGCCCGCTGAAACGGGTGACTATCGAGCACTAACACTTTCAACTGTAACATACACATTTGTCTCACGACCGAGCAATCTTAAGACCTTATGCAGCGGTGTGCATGGCGGATGTCAGGCGGTTCTCTGCTTGATGTAGGAAACTTCCTTTGGAGCGGTCAAGCTGCACGCTGCTGCAAGCGCTGGAGAGGCAATGAGACTGTGGTGGAACAGCCTGCTCAAGGCGCGAACGCCATCACCGACATCGATTATCCCGAGCCTGTCTGCAGGCGTAGTAGACCAATTACAGCGGTCATGCCTTTCAATTAGAATAGGTAAGTTTCGCAAGCCATCTTCCAGGGATTGGTGCTCTTGCGAATGAACATTTCCGAGGCAGCGTCAATCCAAGAACAAATCTAGCACCAGCGAGCCGCCCTGCGGATCGTAGCGGTACTGATCGAACTCGGTCTGACCCTGTTCACGCAGCAGCTCTTCGTCAATCAGCAGACGGCCGGTGATATTGCGTCCGCTGCTGGAGAGGATCGCGTGACCGGCGTCGGCCATAATGGACGGGGTCCGGGCGCGCTTGAAGGCATCACGTCCGCCAAGTTCGAACTCGATGGCAGCGGTGGCGATAATAGTTCTGGGCCACAGAGAGTTGACGCTGATGCCGTACTTCTTGAACTCGTCGCTCATGCCGATGGTGAGCATGCTCATGCCGTACTTGGTGATGGTATACGGTGCATGTTGGGCAAACCATTGGGAGGACAGGCTGAGCGGTGGCGAGAGGTTAAGGATGTGGCCATTGCTGCTCTGCTTGAGGTAGGGTAGGGCGGCCTGGCTGCAGATCATCACCGCGCGGGTATTGATCTGATACATCAGATCGAAGCGTTTCGGCTCAAGGTGTTCGACTCCCGAGAGGCGGATGGCCCCCGCGTTATTGACTAAGGCATCGATACTACCGAAGTGTTCAGCGGCCTTACTCATGGCCTCACGCACCGCCTTCTCATCACGCACATCCAGCTGCAGGGGGAGTGCCTTGCCGCCGGCGGCTTCGACCTCTTCCGCCACACTGAAAATGGTGCCGGCAAGTTTCGGGTGGGCCTCGGCGCTCTTGGAGGCGATGACGATATTGGCGCCGTCAACGGCGGCGCGCAAGGCGATTTCGCGGCCTATGCCGCGACTTGCGCCAGTGATGAACAGAGTTTTACCGGAAAGGGACATTGCAATCTCCTGTTATTGTCTTTGGGCAGTTTTGCAGTTTTGCGAATGGATTCACCTCTATAGAAAAGCAGGTCATGACCTAAGCTTCTTCTATCTCAATCAGCAACTAGCTAGCAGCGCTTCGGCTGGTTGCCGCGTTGAATCAGGTTATCCAAGTTTTGGGCTCCATGCTTACAACTCAGGCGACCTTCAATGAAAGTTGCCAGGATCTGCATGCAGTTAAGACAATTAATCTTTATATTCATACAAGATTTTTCCTGGGTTTCTGTGGGATTTTTCTACACTTCGGAGGCGACTTTAAAGCTGAATGCTGCACCTGACCTGTCGCTGGATGTTGTTGCAATGCTTAAGCCAAAACTGGAGCTTGGCTGGCAGCCGCCGTATCCTGAGGACGTTACGCATGATGGGGGATCGTTTTTGGGGACTCTTTTAACGCAGTTTGGCTGGCTAAAAAGTACCGGAGAACGCTACGACAAACTTCCCAAAAATTTTGGCAGATTCATTCAGATCTGCGTGCGCTCCATTATCTAGCCCCCAACCTTGAGCCCAGCCCCCAACCTTGAGGCCAGCCCCTAACCATGAGCCCAGCCCCTAACCATGGGCTGACGGCGGCGACCATCGTTGCCAAGCTAGTGGCGGCTGTCACCACAAACATGGAGCTTTTGTTGCTGTGAGATGGAAGGATTTAGTGCTGATCTTTATCGCTTAGGGTCTTGCACGCGGGTTCGATGGCCGGCGGGGCCTGAGTCGGATAATGCTCGGGTAGCACCTGTACCGGTGTGGTCGTGATGAAGCCATCGGCGAAGGTTGCTTCGACGAAGGTCGCTTTCCAGCCACTCTTGGGTGAATCAACTAGCATTTGAGCGTTGAGCGGGCCGGAGAGCCTCACTGTTTCAGGAGTGTAACGCACACCGCACGGATATCGAAAATCCCGTGCAATCGGGTTTATTGCTGTCCATTGAGTGACTTGGATCGGTGCTTCAGAGAATTGCAACTCGATGGTGTGTGGCGAAAGGTGCGGATTCGAGCGCACTGAAATTGTCGGCAGGGGCAGTCCTGTTGCCAGCGATTGATGACTGGAATGAGCGAGTTCTCGATGAATTGACTGATGCCGTAGTGGCTGGCATTGGGGGCGACGCGCAAGGTTTTCGGTCCGGGCAATTGGTTGAAAAAAACCGCGTATTATCCGGTAGGAAAAAATCGTCACTACTGGCGTTGACGATGTATTTGGGGATCTCCAATCGATCAGCATAGCGCGTTCGCAGGTAACTCAGCGGATCTTCGATTTTTATCAGTCGTGCGAAATTTTCAGTGCTGATTAGTTGGGTAATGCCTTCATGATGGTAGGCAAAAAATGCCAGTGGCCAGTTCTTTCCATAGCTTTGATAGGTATGTTCAAGCACCTTATCCATGCCCAGCAAGTCGATGACGAAGGGCACGATGGCCTTGATCCGGTGATCGGCAATAGCTGCCAGCCAGGCGGCCCAGCCACGTTTGGAGGCGCCGCTGACGATGAAGTGATCTATCTGCCATGGTTTCAGTTCCTTTTGTGCGAGGTCCATTGCCTTGACCATCGACACCACCATTGGCAGGCGCACCGACATAAACGGAAGCTGAGTATCGAGAAACAGTTTCCAGCTATGTGCAACGCCGGCATCTTCGGTGCGAGAAATACCGTCGTCGGCATAGGTTAGGTATTGGTTCGGAATATTGCTGACTGAAATGACAATCGTACGAGTTTTTTTGGCTATTCCAAGTGCTTGGGCTTCTGTAAAATCTGTTGGTCCGGCGGAGCTCCTTTGGCCGTGGGCGTAGGGTGTCCCGTTATTGGCTACGAGCAACGCTTGGCCGTGCAGGGCATTGTCCGGTATATAGATGTCGACATCGTGTTTCCATTGCACTGGGCTGACCAAACCCTGTGGCGACCATTGTTGGGAGGCCAAATCGAAGCTGCGTTTCTCCACCCCCGGAAATAGTGTGCTCCCTTTGGCAGTGTAGATCAGTGGATTAAAGTCTTCCGCTTTCTTGTAGCAGGTGAGGATCTCACCGAAGTCTTGATTGCTGGCCTCGAAACACGCTTGGGCAGATGCATACACGGTGTCACTGGCGAACAGGCTGGGCAATCAGTGTAAGCAACGCGGATGGAGTACTGAATTGCATGAGAATCTCCTTGTCAGGCTGGAGCGATTGAGTCTGAGCGCAGTGTGAGTGCCGCCAACCGTCAGCTCCTCTGGTTAGGGCTATTGTTAAATTCTTCCGCTTTTCAGCCGATGGCTATGCTGGGTGAGATAGTAAGCACTGGGGTAATCTGTGGGATTACTTAGCCCTGAGGCCTGTTGAACAAGGGCTCAGGCCGATAGGGATAGAGAGTCACCTAGCTTTTGGTGTCATATTACTTTTATACAGGTCTCGCTACCACGTCCGCCCACACCCAGGGCATTTGTAATAGCGGGCACATAATCAGGCAGAAAATATGATTTATGGAGCGTGGTCGTATAGTTACCATTAGTGTCTTGATCATGGCTAATGAAGGCAGTCCCAACCCCACGATCAGTCGGAGCTGCTGGGTTGTCGTTGGCAAAGTACATGGCCAGAATTTAACCTTGTGCGGCTGCGAAACCAGAATAAAAAACAGAGCCACCGCCCGCTTCTACACTGAGTTTAAATTGATAGGCGCCAAAACTTTTTTCAAAGTGGCTGGCTTGTTCGTTAAGCGAGATGTCCAACGCTCCCAGGTAAGGTCCATCCTGATTGTCAAAACCCGTGCATCGATATTTGCCCGCTATATTTAAGAGGTCGTTGGGCTCTGCCACAGCAAAAGTACTGTACGAGAACAACAATGTTAGAAGAACAGTGGAGATGTGATGCATGCATAAGTCCTCTTATTAGTTACGTCGTCTGCTCAAACTGTCTATTGTTTTTGCACTTGCATTTATTAGGCTGGCATGGTGCGTCAGTCAATTATTACACGGCAGTTTGTGCAGGAGGGGAGCTGCAATTTCTGCGGTATGTGTAGGAAACTTCTCTGGGTGAGTTGCCTGAGTGTAGATTTAGTTATGACGAAATTTACTGTCGAAAGTCAAAACGGGCTGATCGCAGCGGAGGTAGATTTAGCAGAAAGCGCTCAGGTCGGACTAGCCGAGCGAAACCTATCCTTGGGCGGGTGCTGGAGCGAGATCCGGTAGTCGATGATAGCCAAATAGGTGGGTGCGCATGGTCACCATACAGGGCTCGTAATGTCGACGTTGCGGATGAACCACCGCTTCATCCACTGCTGGTACTCAGCGCAGATGAGGCGTTGGTAATTTGGCTTGGTAAGTGGCTCAGTAACGGCGTGGGGGCGCCATGACCCCAGTCATCAGGGCCTTGAGGACATCATGAGATAAGTTAGGATTCAGTGATGTCGCGAGATCTCCCTCACGATGAAATATTCAAGTGGGGTCGACGCAATACCAAGTAACATGCACTAGCAAAGCCCGGAGAAGAGTCGGTGTGTCAGGGGGAGGCAGGCCCCGTGAGACAAGGCGTCGCCCGGAGGGGCAGGTTCAATTGCGAGCTACTCATCCACTTCAAGGCGCAGCCAGCCATCATAGGGCGAGCATAGAAGTAACCTTGCCCCTGTGTGCATCCCATTGCGACCACCTGTTGGTGCTGTTTGACAGTCTCAATCCCCTCGACAACGAGGCTCATTCCCAGGGAATGGGCCAACATCTGCGTACTTTTGATTGCCGCTTTGTAACGTGGCTGACTATCTAGGTCGCGGACGAAAGCCTTATCGATCTTAAGTTCAGTGAACGGTAGCTGACACAGGCGCTGCATAGTAGAAAAGCCAGTACCGAAATCGTCGATTGCGAGGCCACAACCGAGCATCCGCAGACGTAGCAGATTCTCCAAGCTAGTTACAGAAGGCCTCAACAGGCCGCTTTCTGTGATTTCGAAGCTAATGCCGTGGCCACTCAACCCCCAGCATCGAAGCGTAGTTTTTATCTGTGGCACGAGACGAGCTCCGTCCAATTGGTCAGCATGTAGATTGAATGCCAGACACACCGGCATTCCTTTGCTCAGACACGCTCGACGAAATCGAAGTCCTTGCTCGAATAACTGGAAAAACAGCACATCCAGCAGCCCGCAGCGCTCCAGCACTGACATGAAGCTGATCGGAGAGAGCACCTCACCTGAGGGATGCCGCCAACGTGCCAATATTTCGAATCCAGTAACAGCACCGTTCATTAGGTCGACTTTCGGCTGATAGCAGGCTACGAACTCGTTGTTGCGAAGTCCCTGTCTTACATCGGCTTCGCTCGGTATGTCGATCAAGGAGGGCCGTGCCAGTGTGGATGTGGATTCCTGTTTTCCTGCTTCTTCCACTAATAGTCGTAATTGATCCAGCACGATCGGCTTCGGTAGTTCACCCAGTACGTCGAAGCCCAATAGAGCACCGATTTGTACCGCAGTCCGGCGCAGTTCATCGGGGAGACTACTGCAAATGATAACCTGTCCAACCATGTCGGATAGACTGATAATGCGTAGCAACTCGAGACCGTCCACATCATCCATGCATAGATCGCACAATAACAAGTCAACCCGACCTGTGCGTTTCAGCAGCGAAAGAGCTTCCGCACCAGATCCCGCCTCGAGAATCTCGCAATCATCGATTTGACGAAGCAAATTAACAGCCACGGATCGCTGGAATGGATGATCCTCCAAAATCAAGATACGTAAAGAAAACACCGTTAATTCATCCAATAATTAATAAAATCATCAGTGGATGATTTCAGCTTTCAATTGAATAAACAGCTGGAAAATTCTTCGCTTTTCGCAGGACATTTCTGCGCTTATGTTGCGCAGTAAGTTTCGAGCATATCAGTCAACTGAAGTATAGCTTCACGCAGGTTGTCAATTCTTGCGTCCAACTCATGACGCTCGGATTCCATTTTGACCTCCTCGAGCATTTCGCAACAATGCTCCAAATGACGGGCCTTGAGAATAAGAGCTCCGCCCTTCACGCGATGGGCGAGCACTCTCAGTCCTTCGTTGTTTCCCGCGGCTGCAAGCTCATCGAGACGAAGCAGATCGCTTCTATTAGTCGTGATCAGCTTGTCCAGCAAATCCTTCACGGCATCGACGTTTCCTCCGCTCATCCTTTCCAGATCAGATAGTCCAATGAGCTCCAGCGTCGCCGAAGGTCTTTGTATCTCCTGTGGGATTGGTCGCGCCAACCCTAGACGCTTGGACAACTGCGCAAGGCTGGTGGGTTTGAACATGCAACCATCCATTCCCGCTGCTCGGCACCTGTTCTCCTCATCGATTTGGGCGTTGGCAGTGAACCCGAGTATGAGACAGGCCTTCCTCCCAGTGTTCAACTCTTCCCCGCGAATCAGACTGGTCATCTCATAGCCGGTCATGTTGGGCATGTTGCAATCACTGATCACGACGTCGAAGTGTCCGGTTCGCCAGATGTTCAGTCCTCTCCTTCCGTCCTCGGCCTCCACCACTTGATGCCCCAAGAAGCTCAACTGCTGAACTAGCAGCAAGCGATTGGCTGGGTAATCATCGACCACCAACACCCGTAATCCCCTCACCGGCGTTTCGATAGGGTCGAGCTCTCCTGGCTTAGGGGTAACCAAATCTGGCAGGATGTCGAAGGCGAGCCTTACCCGAACGATTGTTCCTACTCCAAGAGTACTGCTGAGCGTCAGACTGCCTCCCATCATTTCACTTAGGTTGCGGCAAATCACCAGACCGAGCCCGGATCCATTGCGCGCATGCTGTTGATTACTTGCAGCTTGCACAAAAGGTCTGAACAAACGCAGCATTTCGTCTTCCGCGATGCCAATACCGCTATCCTCCACCAGAAGCTCGACGGACTGGCGATACTCACTATGGGGCTGGCATAGGCGTAGCGTCACACGCACGGCCCCCTCCTCGGTGAACTTGATTGCGTTGCCGACCAGGTTGGAAATCACCTGTTTAAAGCGCAGCGGATCAACTAGCACATCACAATCAGCGGCCGGATCCAGTTCCATCTGCAGGCCGATATGCTTTTGTCGTGCTAGCCCATCGAAGACTCTGACCACTGACTCAACCAGAGGGCCCAATTGAGCACGCTCGGGGGAGAGGGCGAGCTTACCTGACTCGACCTGGGCGATATCCAGGATATCGCCGATCAGTTCAAGCAGGTGGCTGGCCGCATCGGAGGCCACATCGATGGTCAAACGATCGTATTCTCCTCTCTCTGCCTTCTTCGAGGCCAGCTCTAACATCCCGATAACCGCATTCAGAGGAGTGCGGATCTCATGGCTCATAGTAGCCAGGAAGGTGGTTTTCGCTCGATTGGCATCATCCGCCTCAAGCAGTAGGCGCTGGCGTTCAGTAATATCAATCCAGCCTGCGATAACGCTTGCCATCTCGCCGTTGCCCAGCCGGAACGGCAGCATCCAGTGAAATATCGCAATTGTTTGCCCATTGAGTAAGGTGAGATGATTGTCGCGGATCAGTGGCTCTCCGCTTGTCATCACTTGGCGATAGGCGGCCTCGAAGGCGGGTGCCTCGGGCATTTGCCCCAGCGTGCTTTCACACAGTGTCTTGCCAATTACCTGTTCACGGGTGACGCCGAACACGTTCAGATAGGATTGATTACATGTGACTAAGCGCAACTCATGGTCGCGTACATAGATGGGATGCGGCGTGCCATCGATCAGCACTCGCTCAAACTCTATCTGATCGATCAATCGTCGCTCTGCCTCTTCGCGCCGACGGATCTCTTCTCGCAACCGACGTATCCATACAAAGGTCGCGGCTAGCAGCAATAAGGCGGCCAGCATGGACGATAGGATAGTCCTGCGGTGCGCCGCCCAAAAGCTGCCCTCGAGAACCACATCTCGGCTCCAGAGGCTCGTGAGGTCCTCCAGCTCGTTCGGCGGGATGCTGAGTAGTGCCTTGTCCAGTATGTCGCGCAACTCCTTGGCGCCCCTATCAATCGCGAAAGCGATGTGGCCGGGGGTGGAGCCGATAGTAGTAACGATGCGCAAACGATCGCGATACTGTCGGGAGATGATGTAGCGTGCACCAATCACATTGGTGACCCCTCCCTCGACATCGCCGTTGGCAACCCGCTCCAGTATTTGCCCCACGTTATCGATCAATACCAGTTGAATCTTCGGATGATTCTTGATCAAGTAACCGATTAACTCGTTGCCGTGCGTCACGGCTAGCCGTTTGCCGGCCATTTCTTCTAGAGAGACAGGTGCCTCTGGGGTGTCGCGGGTGACCAATACAAAGGGATTGCTGAAATAGGCGCGGGTGAAATCGAAATGCTCTTCTCGCGCCTTACTCGGTGAGAGGGCGGCGAACATGTCTGCCTCGCCGTTACGAATCTTGCGCGTAGCCTCCGCAATTGACACAACAGGCCGGGCGTCGAAGACAAGCCCTGTACGAAAGCTGATTCGCTCTAGAACATCTGCCGCGATTCCGCGAAACTGGCCCTCGTCGTTGCGGAAGGTGAGCGGCACGAAGCTTTCGACGAAAAGGACCCGAATGCGCGGATGCCGATTCATCCAGGCTTGTTCGGGCTTCGTGAATTGCAGTGCCGTACCGATTGGGGCGATGATGCCCCCACCCCAGCGTCTGATGATTTCCTGACGTTGCTCTTCTGAAATCTCTTCGATAGCCGCGTTCACCAGACGATGAAGCCGCTCATCGTCACGACGTAACGCCAGCGCAAAGGCTCCGGGCTCTAGCGCAGCAAAGTTAGCCAGTTGAAGATTGCTGATGCGGTGCGCAAATAAATTGGCTGTCAACAGGTCACCGAGAAAAACATCGGCCTTTCCGAATGACACCGCGCTCACGGCGCTCTGCACTGACTCGTGTAGTTGTAGCTGCGCCTCAGGATAAGCCAGCTGGACCTGTTCGGGAGGGAGGTAGTGATAGAGCATGGCCACTCGCTTGCCCGCGAGTTCACCTGCCGCGACTGCTGTTTCGCCAGTGCGTGTGACTAGGGCTGGATGGTCCACAGCATACGACTGACTCAGTGTAAGGTCCTTCTCTGCTGAATCGTACGTATTGGCGCTCCCAAGAACATCAATTTCCCCACGGCGCAAGGCCTCGATGGCGGCTTGACGGGAAGGATAGCGCCGAACCTTCACTTGTAAATTCAATAACTTGCCGATCAATCCAACAATATCGGCAGTAACGCCTTGGTAGTCCCCGGTGTTGGATACAATATCGAAGGGCGGATTGTCCGGGGCGTTTACGCCCAACCGCAAGCTGCCCTTGACTGCAAGCCATTGCCTATCCGCTCCCGAGACCTCCAATTGGAAGTCGTTACGCTCACCGTACTGCAGAAGACTTAGTGATTCTGCCTGCGTGGTCGTTACGTCGGCACACCATACCAACCCTAGCAGCAATCCATAACAAATGGATCTGCGCATGGCATCAGACCATGCCGTGACGTTTAGCCAGATCGGCAAGTTCCACTACCGAAGATACTTTGAGTTTTTCAATCAGGCGGGTCTTATATGTGCTTATCGTCTTGTTGCTGAGCAACATGGCATCGCCGATTTGCTTGTTACTCAGCCCTAGGGCAAGTTGGCGGAACACCATAAGCTCCCTATCGGACAGGCTTGAAATTTGCTCGGCCTCACCACTCTGATTATCTCTACGACGCACCGAGAGTAGTGCAACGTCTGGGAAGTAGGTATAGCCGGACATTAGCACCTTTAAGGCTTTGCTCAGATTGCTCAGGTCATCGGCTTTGGAAACGAAGCCGGCCACTCCCGCGTTCATGCAGCGTGCTACGACATATTCAGCGGGCTGTGCAGTGAGCACTAGAATCTTGATAGACAACCCGAGTAAGCGGATACGCTCAATCACTTCCATGCCATCTACTTGAGGAATACCGATATCCAGAACGAGCAAGTCTGGCTCCAGAGTGCGAGCAATGTGCAACGCATCGGAGCCGTTATCGGCTTCGATCACCTCCTCGAAGCCTTCGTTTACCAGAATCATTTTCACGCTGGCCCGCACGAAAGGGTGATCATCAACAATCAATGCTGTGGGCATTGCTCCTCCTGGAATGAAAGGTCAGCCATTCTAACACTTGACTGATGAGCGGAAAGATTGAAGCGTAGGGCAAGGGCTTGCGACCGTGTTGTCAGGGGGTGAGTCGCACGCGCTGAAGCGACACGTGAGCTTGAGCTGACATCTATCCAGGCACAATCATTTTCAAGTCTGGTGTCCGCTCAGCCCCCATGCGTAACAAACCTACACGTAAGTAGCCGTCGTTGCGCTGCCCGCTATATTGCGTTGCGAACTGACATCTGTGCCCAAGAATGAAGCCTCACCGCTGACTATTCAACATGAAAGTACAAAGGGTCCCTTCTTCCTCTCGGAGTGCGCGCATTTTCTCTGGTTCTGGCTACACTTTCTGCTGGAAATGTCTTTTATGTCTGTAGGAAATTTCCCTATGCATATTACCCTGTCAGCCTGCCGAAGCTTGTCAATCTCGCAAAGTCAGGGTTCGGCCCTATCAAGTATGCGACGTCAAATGTGCGCTAACGCTGGCGTCGCCAGCGACTTCCAAGGCGAGCGAGGTAAATCTTAACACCTGGCATTCGGGCGTCCAAACGACTGTGCCAGGGTGTGTGCGGACAGGGAGGGTCCGTGGTTTGCCGCAGGCCACATCCGTTTCGGGTAATCAAGCGTCAGTTTGGCTATATAAAGCGCTTTCGCGGCTTGATGAAAACACCGCGTAACAGGCCACGCTATTTGCCCTGTCAAACCTGTGGATGATGCGAAAACGGCTGCTGATTGGCGGAGAGATGCGCCTGTCATGTGGGAAAAGAGCCTTGAAAAAGGTGTTAAGAACAGAAAAGGTCTGATTTCTGACCAAGCCAGCATTTTTTAAACTCAACCAAGGAGGGCTTAAATTGCTGATTACTTCAGACCTTTCCTAGGGCTGAAGAAAGGTCCTACGCGCGCCAAAGAATCATCCGATGTTCACGCAAACATTATTGGGGTTAACTATTTTCTGGTCTTAAGTGGGTAGAGTTGCTAATCGCTTAGGGATTAAAACTAAACTTACATCTGTCGGTACATAATAAATAAAGGAGTAATCAATGGCTGGTATTAAAGGTTTTGTCTTCTCTGGCGCGCTATTGTTGGCAAGTTTCGGTTCTGTAGCCAGCGCCGAGGCAGGAGGCATCGGAAACCGATGCTGCCCATTCAGTGACGAACGCCTGAAACAAAATATTCAACCTCTACAGGGAGCTACCGAGAAACTACTTGAGTTACATGGTGTGTCTTATGAGTTCAAGCGCGACGGCAAGAAGGATGTAGGCTTGTTAGCTCAGGACGTAGAAAAAGTATACCCTGAATTGGTTGTAGAAAAGGAAGGTTACAAGCAATTAGATTATGAGAAATTAACCGCGCCATTGATTGAGGCTGTACGGGAGCTAAATGGGAGGATAGCGAATTTGGAAGCCAAGACGGCGGCAAAACACACTCACTAAGCAGGTGGCTGTAATAAACTGAGCACAATATCTCACTTATCGGTACGGTGTTGTACTCAGTTCGCGATTATTCAATGAACTCTATGGGAGATAGATGGCTTATGTACAAGTCTGCATGGGGTTCTTCTGTTCTTGCGTTTTCTTGCTTGGCACAGATCACTGCATTGCAGCAGGTACGTCAAATGGCGGTAAGCGTCTGCCGAAGTCACCTTGCGTGACTCAGGCCGGCACCCACTGATGCGGTAGCAGTTGATCAATCTCACTGGCACGCTGTGTTGGCAGC
>NZ_VIUG01000051.1:0-227 GCF_007828255.1 Pseudomonas sp. SJZ078
TTGCCGAGTGGCATTTGCCCTGATGAAAAATCAGGACGAATACCAGCCGAAGCCTATGTTGCAGGGTTGTCCTGCAACATAGAATCTCCCACAGGTCCGGCGCCCGGCATCGATACCGCATCCACTGCAAATCCACTGTGGGAGCGGGCTTGCCCGCGAAGGCGTCGGTCCAGCCGGCATCCCTGCTGAATGTGCTACCGCTATCGCGAGCAGGCTCGCTCCAACAG
>NZ_VIUG01000051.1:320-25825 GCF_007828255.1 Pseudomonas sp. SJZ078
CGTCGGTCCAGCCGGCATCCCTGCTGAATGTGCTACCGCTATCGCGAGCAGGCTTGCTCCCACAGGTCCGGCGCCCGGCATCGATACCGCATCCACCGCAAATCCACTGTGGGAGCGGGCTTGCCCGCGAAGGCGTCGGTCCAGCCGGCATCCCTGCTGAATGTGCTACCGCTATCGCGAGCAGGCTCGCTCCCACAGGTCCGGCGCCCGGCATCGATACCGCATCCTCCGCAAATCCACTGTGGGAGCGGGCTTGCCCGCGAAGGCGTCGGTCCAGCCGGCATCCCTGCTGAATGTGCTACCGCTATCGCGAGCAGGCTTGCTCCCACAGGTCCGGCGCCCGGCATCGATACCGCATCCACTGCAAATCCACTGTGGAGCGGGCTTGCTCGCGAGGTGCCAGACAGACAACGCAAATCAGCCAATCATTCAGTGCAGCCCATAGGAATAGAGCCCACCATCGTGATTGTCGTACCAATTGCCGTTGCCCCAGATCACCCGGTCCTGAGCGGGCTGAAACCCGACGATGCCCAGATAACCATCCATGGCCAGGCGCTTCCAGGACTGGCCCCAGTCGTTGGAGTAGAACATCCCATCGGCCGAAATGGTCGCGTCCGACCACCAGTAGAGCCAGCGCGGCGGCTGGTGTTTGCTGGAGGTGTTGATCAGCAGGGTGTTTTGCCCGACCCAGAAATTCTCCTCGCGCACCCGGCTCTCCGCGGCCAGGGGTGCAAACGCGCTGGGCAGCTCGCTCAAGGCCCGCCAGGTCAGTGCCTTGGTGTCCAGTTCGGCGATGACGTCGCGGCCACGGTTGCCCTGGTCGATCAGTCCGATGACCCGTCCGCTGTCGTTCTGGATCAGCCTGCTGACAAACAGATTGTCCTCACGCTGCTGCTCCACTACCCGCCACTCCCCCGCTTCACGCTGCAAACGGGCGCGGGTGGTCAGGTTGAACGCGAGATTGTTGCCGGCACCATCGGGATTGCTGGCCCAAAAGCGCTGGGACACCCAGATGAAGGCATGCCGGGCATCCAGTTGCAGGACATTGGTTCGCACATCCCCTTGCTCGCCCAGATCGGTGTGCCACCGAGTGATGTCGGGGTGTTTTTCCTGCACCAACTCGGCGGACACCAGCAACGACTCGGACGCCATGACCGGTGTGCTGGTCATGCCACGATCGGCAGAGTAGAAGACCCCGGTGGGAACGGCGCCCGGCGTCGCCTCGCCACTGAAATCATCCGCAGAGGCCGGCCGGCCCCAGGCCCAGACTTCATCCGCGCCGTGGAAGTACGGCTTCAGGCTCCAGGCCAACTGGTCGGCACCGGCAAACCAGCCTTTGCTCAACCAGGTCCAGCGCTTGCCTTGATCGTCGCTGCGCAAGACCACGGTCTGGTTGATGTCGTCACCACTGGCACTTTCAGGCCGGTCAAGCCCGGTCAGCAGGAATACACTGGCGCCGTCCGGACTGGCGACCAGACAAGCCGCACCACTGACGTGAGCCATCAGCTCGAACTGCCCCTGGGCATTCAGACGTGAAATGAAGGAGGTTTCCTCTTCACGGACGATGAGATTGGCGTACCCCCCCTCCGGCTCCGGCGCTTTCGGTTTGCCATAGACCACGGTGTCCAGGTTCACCACCTCGGCACCGGGGTTCAACTGGCTGGCATCACCCTCCAGGCGTCCGACCAGCCAGGTACCTTGCGCGGTCACGACGACGCCCGTGCAATACTGGGTCATCGCCCGCAGCCGGGTATCCTTCACCAAACCGAGCTGTTGCCGGTCCGGACTGGCACCGCCCCACTCCAGCTTGGCGCTGGTCAGCATCCACATGTACCACAACCCGGCGGCACCCAGCAGCGCGGCAAACAGCGTGACGAACAGTTTTGATCGAGGCATGAAAGGTCCATATCCATGGGAAAAATGAGAAGTTTTTCTCATTTCTTTCAACGCCAGTAAATTTTTATCGCACGAAAGCCGCTAAAGCCTGTCGCATGATTTCATCGCTGTGACTCAGGTTGCATTTTGCACTCGCCGAGCGATGCAGTTTTGCCGCGCAGCCTTGACGGGTTAAGGTCGCACTGAACCACAAGGAACACCCGATGCCCCCACGCGCAAGCCTGGACAGCTCTGCCCCACCACTCCGATACAACGGTTTCGTCCGGGTGCGTGGCGCCCGCGAGCACAACCTCAAGAACATTGATGTCGATATCCCACGCGATGCCCTGGTGGTGTTTACCGGCGTGTCGGGGTCGGGCAAGTCGTCACTGGCCTTCTCGACGCTCTACGCCGAGGCCCAGCGTCGCTACTTCGAATCGGTCGCGCCGTATGCGCGGCGCCTGATCGACCAGGTGGGCGTGCCGGACGTGGGCAGCATCGAGGGGCTGCCGCCGGCGGTGGCTTTGCAGCAGCAACGCGGTACGCCCAGTGCACGATCCTCAGTGGGCAGTGTCACCACCCTGTCGAGCCTGATTCGCATGTTGTACTCCCGGGCGGGCAGCTATCCGGCCGATCAGCCGATGCTCTATGCCGAGGACTTCTCGCCCAATACGCCACAGGGGGCGTGCTCGCAATGCCATGGCCTGGGCCGGGTCTACGAAGTGACCGAAGAGTCCATGGTGCCGGACCCTTCGCTGACCATCCGCGAGCGCGCCGTCGCGGCCTGGCCGATGGCCTGGCAAGGCCAGAACCTGCGGGATATCCTGGTGACCCTGGGCTATGACGTCGATATCCCGTGGCGCGACCTGCCGAAAAAGCAGCGCGACTGGATCCTCTTCACCGAAGAAACACCCACCGTCCCGGTGTATGCCGGGCTCACGCCAGCCCAGACCCGCGCCGCCCTCAAACGCAAACTCGAACCCAGTTACCAGGGCACGTTCAGTGGTGCCCGGCGCTACCTGCTGCACACTTTCATGCACTCGCAAAGCGCGCAGATGCGCAAACGCGTGGCGCAATACATGCGCGCCAGTGCCTGCCCCGAATGCGCGGGCAAACGCCTCAAGCGCGAGGCGCTGACCGTGACCTTTGCCGGCCTGGACATTGCCGAACTGTCGCACCTTTCCCTGCTGGAACTGGCCGATGTGCTCAAGGACGTCACGGCTGCGGATTATCTGGAGCAACCCGAAGAATCGAGCGACGTCCTCACCCACCGGCAAACCCGAGAAGCTCGCGAACAACGTGCCGCCAGGGGCGACAATCCCCACGCAGGCGGGCCGGACGCACGTCATACGCCCAACCTGTCCCTGGAAAAACGCCTGGCCGCGCAGCGCATCGCCGCCGAACTGCTGGAACGGATCGTCACCCTGATCGACCTCGGCCTGGGCTACCTGGCCCTGGAGCGCAGCACCCCGACGTTGTCCTCCGGCGAGTTGCAACGCCTGCGCCTGGCGACCCAGCTCAACTCCCAATTGTTCGGGGTGATCTATGTGCTGGACGAGCCTTCCGCCGGCCTGCATCCTGCCGACAGCGAAGCCCTGTTCGATGCCCTGCAACGCCTGAAGGCCGCAGGCAATTCGGTGTTCGTGGTCGAGCACGACCTGGACACCATGCGCCGCGCCGACTGGCTGATCGACGTGGGCCCGGATGCCGGCGAACAAGGTGGCCAGATTCTCTACAGCGGCCCACCTGGCGGTCTCGCCCAGGTATCGGAATCGCGAACCCGCGCCTATCTCTTTGCCGAACAGACCCTCACCCCGCGCAGCCCTCGGACGCCAGCCGACTGGCTGCGCCTGGAGGGGATCACCCGCAACAATCTCGACAACCTGAGCGCGGCCTTTCCCCTCGGTTGCTTCACAGCCGTGACCGGCATCTCCGGCTCCGGTAAATCCAGCCTGGTCAGCCAGGCCCTGCTGGACCTGGTGGGCACCCACCTGGGCCTGGCCAGTCAGGACGGCGAAGCGGATGAGGCCAGCCTGGAAGACGAACCCGAACAAACCAGCGGTGGACGTGTCACCGCCGGGCTCGACGCCATCAAGCGCCTGGTCCGGGTGGACCAGAAACCCATCGGGCGTACACCGCGTTCCAACCTCGCCACCTACACCGGATTGTTCGACCACGTGCGCAAGTTGTTTGCCGCGACGGAGCAGGCCCGCGAACTGGGATTCGATGCCGGGAGGTTCTCTTTCAATGTCGCCAAGGGCCGCTGCGAAACCTGTGAAGGTGAAGGCTTCGTCAGTGTCGAGTTGTTGTTCATACCCAGCGTGTACGCCCCCTGCCCGACCTGCCATGGCGCACGCTACAACCCGCAGACGCTGACCGTGAACTGGCAGGGATTGAACATCGCGCAGGTGTTGCAATTGACCGTCAACCAGGCACTGGAGGCCTTTGCCGGACAAGCGGCGCCAAGACGTACATTGCAGGTCCTGCAGGATATCGGACTCGGCTATCTGCGCCTGGGCCAACCGGCCACGGAATTGTCCGGCGGCGAAGCTCAGCGCATCAAGCTGGCAACGGAACTGCAGCGTAAAGCCCGCGGGGAGACATTGTATGTACTGGATGAACCGACCAATGGGCTGCACCCCCAGGATGTGGATCGCCTGCTTGTGCAGTTGAATCGCCTGGTGGATGACGGCCACACGGTGGTAGTGGTGGAGCACGACATGCGGGTGGTAGCGCAAAGCGACTGGGTCATCGACATCGGTCCGGGAGCGGGCTCCCAGGGAGGAAAAATGGTGGTTTGCGGGACGCCAGGCCAAGTGGCCGACTGTGCGCAGAGTCGGACATCAGGCTTCCTGAAGAAAGCGTTGCAGCCTGAATATTAAAGCTTTTTTAATGTCACTGGCCGTATCGGAAAACTTGTCTATACTGCCTTCCAGTTAATCGTTTCAGTACGTGTAGTTTAACTAACGGTTTCGCTGCCCATGCTGTGAAGCCGCACTTGCCAGGAGGCACAATGACATCAATCCACCTTTCAAAACAGCAGCATCGTGGGCTGCCGGAACAGCATGATCACCCCTTGGCAATCCCTCTTATGAGCAGGGAGATGCCTCTCGCCCCGAGCATCTGCATCGCGTCGAACACCAGCCACAGCCGTTCGTATCGTTGTTGAGCCGGCTCTGAAAATCTTCACTTCCATTTGGCGACTCTAAAGGTATAGAGCCTGGCTACGTCAAAGTCTTACATTCAAACTTTCGAGCTCGCTCATTATGCTCAAGCCCATTTCAAGCCATCTGTTCAATTTGATCCAAGAGGTGGAGAACAACATCTCAGGCGTGAGCGAAGAGGAGTACACCGAGATACTGGGGTGGATATTCTCCAAGCTGGGGATCAACAAGTTCGCGTACGTTCATCTGGAGCCCACCCCGTCCAACAGCTCGAAGATTTCCATCTACAGCAACTACCCGGCCGAATGGGTGGACACCTACCGCAAGAACTCACTCTACAAATCAGATCCGGTCATGACCAATACGGCCATCACGGCGACGCCCTTTTTCTGGAATGAAATACCGGCGGAACTGGACAGCAACCCGGAGATATTCGACCAGTCAGCCACCTACGGCATCAAACAGGGTTACACCGTTCCCATCCATGAACCTGGTCGAGCATTCGGCTCTCTTCACCTGTCGTCAGAAGAGAATGACCCCGACTTCCCCATCATCGTCCGCTCGAATCTGTTCATCATCAAAACCCTCAGCGTCATCGCCAATCAATATCGGCCCGTAGAAATAACCACTGAAAACAACTTGAAACTATCCCCTCGGGAAATTGAATTTCTGCGCTGGCTCGCGCTGGGAAAAAATTACAAAGAGATCGGCCTGATCATGAATATCACCGAACGAACGGTTAAGTTTCACGCCAAGCAGATGACTGAAAAAATGGACTGCACCAATGTCAAGCAAGCCATGATCAAAGCAGTGCAGCTGAACTTCGTCTGATCCCTTCTCTCTATACCTTTCCAATATTCCACGGTACTGGCGACGATCCATCGAGACCCGACGCCAAACCAGGCGCTTGCGCAAAAATCCGCCTTCAGGCGATCACCACTTGCGATGCGATATTGAAAAGCATGCCGCTTGCGAACAAGCCAATCACCAACGAAATGGCTCGACTCAGAAACCGGCCGGAAACAATGGAGTGGAGTTTACGCCCACAGAATGCCCCAATCGCGATCCACACCAGCCCGACCGGAAATATGATAGTCGTGAACAGCATCATGAATGGCAAGTAGCTGTTCAACGACAAGAACGTTCCAGCCGGCGCAACAAAGGAAACGAAGAACAGCCCTTTCGGGTTGGTCAACGTCGCCACAAACAGGTCAGGCACAGTGATGCCTACCGAGGTACCGGGTAGATGATCCTTCGCCGAGAACCACAGTTTCAGGGAAATATAAAACAAGAAACACACAGCGAAGAACTTCGTCGCAACAACCACCCAGGAATGTTCAGTCATCAGAAGATCAATAGATACCCCCCACATCGTCATCTGGATGACATAAGCCAGCCATTCCGCCACGACAAACCTCATGGATCGAGCGTTCAGTCCTCTCTTTATTCCGGTTTGCAGCAGCAGTGAATTTGTCGGCCCTGGAACCAGCAGGACAGTCATCAGTGAAAACGCGATATAAGACATAAGGTCATCCATGCCAGGAGCCACGACGGCTCATCTTTTCAGGTTCGAACAGGTCTTCTCCATACAATATCAACTTTTTAGTTGTATGACATCGGACCAATTTTTCATACTTAGAGCAGTTACACTAAAGCCATCCCGGCACTCGCAGTGCCGTTCACCCGTAACTCATACAATCGTTTAAACTTTCAGCAGAACCGCATTCCTTACTATTTAACAACGCTCCCACACCTTTATTACAGTTTGGCTACACATTTCGAACCCACCGTCAATTTTTCGACTCCCATTGCTATCAGCGTTTTATAAGCACTTCAGCCAGCCGTCAAAAAACACACGCTCACCAGCTGCCTGAATCCGCCGCCATGCTATCTACCAGCGACATTTAGTGGTTACTTCAAGCCGGTACTTTTTTGGACACTAGACGGTACTAACCCGCCCCACTCCCTCCTCTTCACAAACACTATTCACCGCATTTATCCAACAACTAATTAGACTATACACTCTACAAAATTCAGCACTGTACTTTAGGACAGTTGAAATGATTTAGTGCAAAGTTAACAGTAACCTCAACCTCAACCAAGAAACGTCATTCATGAACTACTCCTCCTGTATTCATCATTTTTCCGGCGTATCTACCCGCATCGCATCCTACTCGAAAATTCCAACCCAAACGCTGCAACAGATACTTGCCATTCGTAAAGCCGCCTTCATCGATAGAAAGAAGTGGGATATTGAAAGTTATCAAGGCAGCGATTACGAATGGGATGAATATGACGATCCCGACGCGGTCTATATCTATACTTATACCGATGAACGGGTCACGGGTGCCGTCCGATTACGCCCCTCCAACAAACCGACCCTCATGAGTGGCGCCTTAAGTTTCATTCTCCCCAACGGCAACATCAGAGCGCATTCGAATCGCTGTTGGGAAGCCACACGTTTCGCACTTTCGGCAGATAAAACTTCGCCAGTAGAAATCACCCAGGCCAACATAGACGTTCGCACGGCGGTACTTTTCCTGTCAATGATAAAGTTTGCCGAACTGCAAAATATAGATACCTATGAAATTGTCGTTGACACCCTGATGGAAAAGATCCTGAAACGTTCCGGCTGGGCAGTTGAGCGGCACAACACCGCGTTCGGCTCAAAGGGAGAGACCATCATCTACGGCACACTGCCATGCACCCTCGACACCTATAAGGAAGTACTCAGAAAGAACGCCATACAGACTATTACCGCCTACGAACAATTCCTTATGACCAACCGTTCGTCAGACACATTCCATCAACCCTTTGATATCGACCAAACGCACATTGGCCGAAACATTCCAGCAAAAAAACAAATGCACACTGAGTTGCATCTATAACACCAAGACTCTGGCATGAAATTGGAGAAAGGATGAACCTACAACGACTATTCCCGCATGTTGGCAAAGTGATTGCCAGTACTGGAAGCCGCAACTTTCCTCGTTTGTTGCACGACCTGATACTTACCGAGATACCTGTCGACGCAACGCATATTACCGAGCAAAGAATAGGATCGAGTCATCTTTCTGAACCCAGCACGTCCAGCATAGGTGGCGTTGGCATGGACAGCGCCTGTATCGACGCAGTCATGGATGCGCATACCGCAAAACCTTTCTTCCTCGCCGAGGATATTTTTTTCGAGGATTCGACCCCACAAAAAGTCCCCAATTTTTCTCGCTGTCTGCTCAATCGTGAACAAACGGACAGCCTTCCCTGCCATAACACCACCACTCAACTGCACCTGGCCACCCGTAAAAACGGCATTCGCTACGTTCTTTCCGTCTACCGCTCACCCTTTTCCAGCGGATTCACGGCACAGGAACATGCCCTGCTGAAAGACTTTTCCTGTCTTCTCTTGCCCATGGTCGAGGAGCATGTTGCTGCCCTGGTGCCGGCGGAGGTCAACCGACAGGATGCATGCCTGCCAATGGAAAGCCTGGAAAACGGCGGAATGGAAGCACTACGCCAGAGATTCGCCGACCGGCTGGCGTTGTCCGGGTTGAGCTTGTCCTCCCGCGAAACCGAAGTGTGTGTTGGTTTGCTGGCCGGACGCACCGCCCCGGAACTCGCCGAGCAACTCAACCTGAAAGTCAACACAGTCGAAAGTTATCTGAAACGTGCCGCGATAAAAATGGGCATTGGTGGACGCCGCTCGCTCATCCGCTGGATGCACTCGATGGATGCCACGCCATCGGGCGTCGAGTGGAATGGTATCCCCGCAATTCGCCAAGCCGTATAAAACGTTCCCCCCAACCTTTGCTCGATCTCTGCAATCGAGCGGATGTTGGGGGATGATTTCAGGCCCGCGTATTTTCTCCCGCCATTCTTTCCCCGGTCGATCTGCGCGTACGCAGCTTCAGCCACTCCAACACATCGTCGACATAAGTGAAAATCACTGGCACCACCAACAGGCTCAACAGCGTCGAAGTCAGCAAGCCGCCCATGACCACCACGGCCATCGGCTGCCTGAAGCTGGGGTCTTCACCCATTCCCAGCGCGGTGGGCAACATGCCTGCGCCCATTGCGATGGTGGTCATCAGAATGGGGCGGGCACGCTTGTGGCAAGCATCCACCAACGCCTCATATCGACCCAGGCCATAGTCGCGGCGAGCCATGATCGCGTACTCCACCAATAGAATGGAGTTCTTGGTCACGATGCCCATCAACATCAGCAAACCGATGACCGATGGCAAGGAAAAGCTGAAGTTGCACACCAACAGGGCCACCAGGGCACCGCCCAGAGAGAGTGGCAGCGCCGAAAGAATCGTGGCCGGCTGCAGGAAATCATGGAACAGCAGCACCAGGACCGAGTAGATACAGAACACCCCGATGGCCATGGCCAGGCTGAAGCTACCGAACAACTCAGTCATCAGTTGCAACTCGCCCTGCTCCACCCTCTTTACCTCGGGTGGGAGATTGCGCATCGCCGGTAGCTGGCTGGCCTCGGCCATGACTTCACCCAGGTTGCGCCCGTTGAGTTCGATGGACAGGGTGATATTGCGCAAGCGATCGAGCCGACTGATCTGTGCCGGCCCGCTGCCCATGCTGATTTCCCCCAACGAGGCCAGGGAGACCTGCCCGTCACGGCCGGTCACTCGTAGCTGGTTGATGCTCTGCAGGTCATCGCGCAGCAGCGAATCCATGCGCACCCGCACATCCACCTGACGCTGCGACAAATTGATTTTCCCCAACTGCGAGGAGTACTCGCCGTAGGTCGCCATGCGCAAGGTATCGGCGATTTCCTGGCTGGTGATGCCCAGCTCCGCCGCGCGGGCGAAGTCCGGACGCATCTGGATTTCCGGGCGTTGCAGGGCACTGCTGGAGGTGACGTTGCCGATCCCGTGCAGCTCACGCAACTGCGGTTCCAGAGCACTTGCCGTGCGTTCCAGCAGGTCGCCGTCATCACTGGCCAGGACGATATTGAGCTTCTCGCCGCTCCCGTCGCCCCCGACATTGATCCGTACGCCGGGCAATGTACGCAACACCTCGCGCATCTGTGCCTCGACTTGCACCTGTTTGAGATCGCGCTGATTGCGATCCACCAGATCCACCGTCAGGATGGCATCGCCGGCGCCGGTTATATCGGCCGCCCCGGCACTCGAGTTGCTGGCTGTCCCTACCGAAATAAACACATGCTTGACCTGGGGCATCTCGCTCAGTCTTTCGCTGGCCTGCAACGCCATCGCGGTGGTCTGCTCCAGCGTCGTGCCAGGAGGCAGCTCCAGGGTTATCCGGCTGAGACCGACGTCCTGGGCCGGCAGGAAACTCGTGGGTAACAACGGCACCAGTGCGAGGGCGCCGATGAAAAACAGGCTGGCCAGGACCATCGTGGTCTTGCGGCGAGACAGGCTGGCATGGATCCAGCCCAGGTAGCGGGTCATCAACGGGCCGTCGTGAGCGGTATCGGTCTTCGCCTTGAGGAAGTATGCCGCCATCATCGGGGTCAGGACCCGGGCCACCAGCAGCGAAAACAACAGCGCTACCGAGGCGGTCACGCCGAACTGGCGAAACAGTTTGCCAGCCACGCCGCCCATGAACGCCGTAGGCAGGAAAACCGCGACCAGGGTGGCCGTCGTGGCGAGCACCGCCAGGCCGATTTCATCGGCAGCTTCGGTGGCCGCCTGAAGTGGAGTCTTGCCCATGCGCAAGTGCCGGGCAATGTTTTCGATTTCGACGATGGCATCGTCCACCAACACACCGATGACCAACGCCAGGGCCAGCAGGGAGACGGCGTTGAGCGTGAACCCGGCCAGGTACATCACACCAAAGGTGGGGATGATCGACAACGGCAACGCCGTGGCGACGATCAGCGTGGCGCGCCAGTCCCGCAGGAACCACCAGACCACCAGCACCGCCAGCAGCATGCCTTCGTACAGCAGATTCATCGAGTCGTGGTAGTTGGCGAGCACGGCCTTGACCGTATCGCTGGCCTCGTCGATGTGCACGTTTGGATGCTGCTGGACAAACTCGGTCATGCGCTTGCGCACGTCGTTGGCTACACCGATATCGGAGAAGCCTAGCGAGCGGGTGATCTGGAAACCGATCACCGGCTTGCCGTCGCGAAAAGCCCGGCTGCTGCGCTCGGCATGGGTGTCGCGAATCTCCGCCAGTTGGTTCAACGCCAGCAGGCGACCGTCGCCGCTGGGAATATCGATGGCGCCGAGGGCCGCTGGGTCATCGATGGCCCCCAGGGTGCGCACGGCCTGCTGGCCGCTTCCCAGATTGCCTTGGCCACCGGAATTGTCTTTCTGCATCGCCCGCAGTTGCGCAGCGACATCCGCGACGCGGATGCCCAGCCCGGCCATCAAGGCCGGATCGAGATTGACCTGGACCTCCCGATCAACCCCGCCGATGCGTGAAATCTGGGCCACGCCCGGCACCGACAGCAATTGTTTACTCAGCTCGTTATCGACAAACCACGACAGCGCTTCCTCATCCAGGGCGTCGGAGGCGATGACATAGGTCAGCAGCGGCGATGCACTGGTGGTCAACCGGGACACCGAAGGCGTATCCAGGCTGGCCGGCAATTGCGGCATGGCACTGTCGACCGCGTTGCGCACTTCGTTGAGCGCCTCGTTGCCATCCTTGTCGATGTCGAAACTGACGCTGATGCTGACGGCGCCGTCGGTGATCACAGTCGTCACATGCTTGAGCAGGCGCAAGGACGTGAGCTTGTCCTCGATTTTGCGCGCCACCTCGGTTTCCAGCTGTTCGGGGGCCGCGCCTTCCAACGAGGCGCTGATCACCACCACCGGCAGATCCATGTCCGGAAAGTCCTGGATGGCAAGCTTGCCAAAACCCAACAGACCGAAGAGCGTGAGCAGGATGAACAGCATCACCGCCGGAACCGGATAGCGGATCGACAAGGCTGAAATATTCATGGCTGGGCGACCTGGGATTGCACGAGGGTCACACTCGCGCCGTCATTGAGGAAGGCGCCACCGGCACGCACGATACGGGCCGCCTGATCATCCAGACCGCTCAGGATCTCCACCGCCTCGTGCATGCGGCGGCCCACCACCACCGGTCGCTGGACCACGTGCATATCGTCGTTGAGGGTGAACACATAGGAGCGCCCGTCGCGCAGGATCACGGCGGTGTCCGGCACCGTAAGGGCTTCGCGGGGTGCCAGTTCGATCTGGCCGCTGGCGTACATGCCGGCCTGGGCGGGGCTGCCGGTGGGCAGCGAGATATACACCAGGGCCCGGCTGGTCTTGGTACTCAAGGTGGGCGACACCAACCGTACGTGCCCTTCCAGACTCTGCCCGCCCGGCAACGTCAGTCGGGCAACCTGGCCGGCCTGGACCTGGGCCAACTGGCGGGCGTCCAGCTCGGCCTGCCACTCGATGCGACCGTCGCGCACCAGGCGAAACAGCTCGTCGCCAGCGGACAACACTTTGCCGAGCAGCGCCGTGCGTGCGGAGATGATGCCGTCATCCACCGCCACGATACGCGTTTGCCGCAGCCTGATCCGGGTGCTTTGCAATTCCGCCCGCGCCCCGGCCAGGTCAGCCTCGGCCAGTGCCACCTTGATGCGATAGTCTTCGCGCTGCTGCTCCGACAAGGCGCCGCCCTGGCCAACGACCCGGGCACGGCGGTCGTTGGACCGGGCCTGTTCCAGGTTGGCCACTGCCTGGGCGACCAAAGCCTTCTGCTTGCTTTCCTCGGCGAGCACCGTGTCAGAGGCCAGCGTCGCCAGCAGTTGCCCTTTCTTTACCCGGCTGCCCACGTCGGCTTCGAGACTGGCGATACGCAGGCCGCTGGTCTCGGCATTGATGACCGCTTCCTGCCAGGGTGCCAGTGCTCCGTTGGCGAACAGCAGTTGCGGCCAGAGCTGGGGCCTGACCTGGACAACCTCCACGCTCAGGCTGCTGATACTGGGGGCGGCCGCGACCGGCTCGGCGCCACGGCGAAACGTCAGCAGAATTGCCACGACCGCGAGCACGGCGATGGTCAGCAGGATCTTTCGCAACGTCGGCTTCACACGCCTTCTCCGTTCGGTGTCGGGTGCCGAGCCAGCGGTTGGCTGGCTTGCCATCCGCCGCCCAATGCCTTGTACAGCGCGATCCAGTAGCGAACCTGATCCTGTTGCAAGGTGATCAATTCGATTTCCGCCGTCAGCGCCTGGCGGCGGGCGGTTTCACGGTCCAGCAGACTGACGCTGCCAGCCTGCCAATTGCGGTCGATGGCCTCGAACGACTCACGAAAACCGGCAGTGGAACGCTCGACATCGGACTCCCGTCGCCGCGCCGCATCGAGACGCACCAGGGCCTGTTCGACTTCCATGACACTGGTGCGCAGCGTCTGGCGATAGCCCGCAAGGGCTGCGTCGTAGGTAGCCTTGGCACCGTCCACCGCCGCGCGACGTTTGCCGCCGTCAAACAGGGGGACCGACAACACCGGG
Source organism: Pseudomonas sp. SJZ078 (assembly GCF_007828255.1). Lineage (NCBI taxonomy): Bacteria > Pseudomonadati > Pseudomonadota > Gammaproteobacteria > Pseudomonadales > Pseudomonadaceae > Pseudomonas > Pseudomonas sp. SJZ078. The sequence continues at coordinate 13,812 of NZ_VIUG01000051.1, forward strand.
CCCAGCGACCAGGAGCGGGTGTGCTGTCCCACCGTGTTGCCGACGGAAAAGGTGCCAGACAGGCTCAGGCTCGGCAGCCGGTCGGCCTGGGCCACGCCGATTTCGGCATTCGCCGCCGCCAGTTCCCGCTCGCTGGAGGCCACATCCGGGCGCTGGCGCAGCATGTCGGCAGGAATTTGCTGCACGTTGAGTCCGGCAGGCTCCGGCAGTTGCGCCGGGGTCTTGCCGAGCACGCCAATCAGTCGCTCTTCATCGCCCCCGGTCAACGCCACCAGGCTCTTGAGCAGGACCTCGCATTCGCTCTGTTGTTGAACCAGGGCTGCCGCGCTGCTGGCGGCGCTGGCATCGGCCAGGGCGGCGTCGGCAGACGATGTGAAGCCGGCACCGAACGATTGACGAGTGATGCGCGCAGTGTCCTGTTGCGATTGGGCCTGGTCCCTATAGGCCAGCACCAGCTTCTGGCAGCCACGGTATTGCACGTAGTAATCGCCGACCTGGGCCGCCAGGGAAACCCTCGCGTCATGCCAGTCATCGACCCGCGCCTCGACCCGCGAACGGGCCGCTTCGTTATTGCGCCGCAGTTTGCCGAACAGGTCGATCTCCCACGCCGCGTCCAGCGCGGCGGAAGCACCTGAACCTCCCAGGCGCTGGGTCCCGGTCTGTTGACCGCCACGCCCCTTGGATAACCGGCCATCGACCTTGGGCAAGGCATCGGCTGCATCGCTGTCCGCAGTCGCCCGTGCCAGGGCAATATTGGCCCACGCCTGGTCCATCGACGGACTGTCGGCTTCGGCCAGGCGCAGCAGCTCGGCCAATGCCGGGTCGTCGAACTGCTGCCACCAGTCGGCCAAGGCGGCCACGGATGCGCCATGGGGCAAGGGGGCCTGCCACTGGGCCGCGACCGGAACGGCCGGCACTCGATAATCGGGGCCCAATACGCAGCCACTCAGGACCGCCGCACACAGTGTCGCCAGCAGTAGGTTTTCCCGGGGCTTGAAGACGTGCATAGGTTTTTTGGAGGCCTGGCAAAAGTGAACGGACCGTTCAGGGACGCGGCAGATCTGATTGGGTCATTTAACCCTGGGGCCGGTTTTGTGTCTGGCGTGGGAAACGGGGACAGGTGCCGGCCAGAAAGCTCGCGATAAATGCAGAGGCCTGCTGAAATGGCCCGAACGTACGAATAGCACCCCCTGTGGGAGCGGGCTTACTCGCGAAGGCGTCAACACATTCAGCATAAGTGCAAGCTGACCTACCGCTTTCGCGAGCAAGTCCGCTGCCACAGGAACCTGCGGGTGTCCTCTGCCCGCCTCCCTTTCCATAGCCAACGGATGATCGAACATGGAAGCACTCAGTTACCTCGAAAATATCGAGTCGAATGCGCGAACCTATGCGCAGACTTTCCAACGGCTATTTGTCAGCGGCAAGGGGATGCGGATCAAGGACGCCAGCGGCCAGGAATTTCTCGATTGCCTGTCGAACGCCGGGACCCTGGCCTTGGGGCACAATCCGCCGGAAGTCCGAGACGCCGTGATGGCGTTTCTCGCCGGCGATCATCTGCAGCAGGCACTCGACCTGGCGACACCGGCCAAGCATGCCTTCGTGCAGGAGCTGTTCTCGATGCTGCCGGCGAACATGCGCGAGACCAGCAAGATCCTGTTCTGCGGGCCCAGCGGCTCGGATGCCGTCGAGGCCGCCATCAAGCTGGCGCGCCACTACACCCGGCGCTCACCGCTGATGGCTTTTCACGGCGGCTATCACGGAATGACGGCCGGGGCCTTGTCCGCCATGGGCAACCTGTCGCCCAAGAGCGCCGAAGGTCTCATTGCCCAGGGCACACACTTCTTGCCGTTCCCCTATCGCTTCCGTTGCCCGTTCGGCACCGATGGCGAACACACCGATCAGTTGTCCATCGACTACATCCGCACCGTACTGTCGGACCCCGAAGGAGGCGTAACCAAACCGGCGGCGGTGATTGTCGAGGTGGTGCAAGGCGAAGGCGGCTGTATCCCGGCCTCGGCCAACTGGCTGAGAACCTTACGGGAGATCACTCTCGAGCAGGACATCCTGCTGATCGTCGACGAAGTCCAGACCGGCCTGGGTCGTACCGGCAATACCTTCGCCATCGAGCATGCCGGTATCGTGCCCGACATCCTGGTGCTGTCCAAAGCCATCGGCGGCGGCTACCCCTTGTCGGTCATCGTGTATGCCAGGCATCTGGATACCTGGGGTCGCGGCATGCACGCGGGCACATTCCGCGGCAACCAGATTGCGATGGTGGCGGGTGCTGCAACTATGCGTCAGATCAGGAAAGACAATCTGGTTGCCAATGCCGCCCGGATGGGCAAGCGGCTGGAAAGCGGTCTGCTGCAGATCGCGCAGCGGTTTTCCTTTATCGGCGACATCCGCGGCCGCGGCCTGATGATCGGCGTGGAAATCACCCAACCGACCACCACCCAACGCGCAGGCCAGGCTGACGGCGCCCTGGCGCACGCCATCAAGCTCAAGTGCTTCGACAATGGCCTGATGATAGAGACCGGAGGACGCCACGGCGCGGTGCTCAGGTTCCTGCCACCCCTGACCATTACCGAGGGTGAAGTCGACAGGGTCCTGGACCGGTTTGAACAGTCACTTGAAAAGGTCGTCGAAACACGCCCCCAGGCAGCACGCGAAACCGTCTGAAAGGCTACTCCTTGCTGCAAATCGCTAGTCCGCCCGCTCCCTCGTGGGAGCGGGCTTGCTCGCGAAGGCGCCAGATCAGTCAACATCAATGTCGGATGCACCACCGCTATCGCGGGCAAGCCCGCTCCCACATTTGATCTGTGCCGTGCGCAATATCCGCGACAACCCAATCCCCACTGTGGGAGCGAGCCTGCTCGCGATGGCGTCGGGTCAGTTCGCATCAATGTCGGATGCACCACCGCTATCGCGGGCAAGCCCGCTCCCACAGTTGATCTGGGTTGAATTCGCTACCTCAATCCCGCGCCAAGGCATTGATCGGATCGAGCCGCGCCGCGTTGCGTGCCGGTACGAAGCCGAACACGATACCGATGAGTGTCGAGCAAACCACGGCGGTGATGATCGATCCCATCGAAAACACCATCTGCCATTCCTTGACGAAGATCGAGAAGACGTAGCCGATGCTGAACGACAAGCCGATGCCGATCGTCCCGCCGAGCAGGCAGACCATCACCGCTTCCACCAGGAACTGCTGGCGTATGTCGGACTGACGTGCCCCCACCGCCATGCGAATGCCGATTTCACGGGTTCGCTCGGTGACCGAGACCAGCATGATGTTCATCACGCCAATGCCCCCCACCACCAGTGAGATGACTGCGATGAGCGAGAGCAGCAGGGCCAGCGACTGGCTGGTCTTCTGCACCGTCTGCATTACGCTGTCGAGGTTGTAGGTGAAGAAGTCCTTGATGCCATGGCGCTGCGTCAGCAGCTTGACCACGTTGTCTTCCACCAGCTTGCTCGGCTGCCCGTCCTTGATCCGCACCGTGATGCTGTCCAGGAAACGCTGGCCCAGCAAGCGCCCCGCCGCCGTTTCATAGGGCATCCAGATGTTCAGGTTCTTGCTGGTATTGAAGACGCTCTTGCGGTCCTCGGTGACGCCGATGACGGTGCAAGGCAGGTTGTCGACGAGGATCACCTTGCCCAACGGGTCCGTGTGCGAGCCGAACAGTCGCTGGCTGGTGTTATGGTCGATCACCACCACTTGCGATTGCCGCCTCGAGTCGTCCTTGTTGAAGGCGACGCCCGAGCCGATCTTGATCCCGCGAACCTGGAAGTAACTTTCGCTCACACCGTTGACGGTCGCATTGACGTCGATGTTCTGGTAACGCAACAGCAGGTTGCGCCCCAGGTTCGGGGTGGCGCTGTCGATGTAGTACAGATCGCTCAGCGCCGTGACGTCGGAGAGCACCAGGGTTTCGATTGCCGTCGAACGGCTGTCGCCCCAGTCGGCCCCGGGCATGATCTCGATGGTATTGCTGCCGATTGCTTCGATGTCTTTCAGGACATATTGCTTGACCCCTTCGCCGATGGCCACGATCGATACCACCGAGGTGATGCCGATGATGATGCCCAGCATCGTCAGCAGCGTTCGCATCCGGTGCGAGATCAGCGCGACCCACGCCATGTTGAACGCTTCGCTGAACAGTCCGAAGCTGGCAAGCAAGCGGTTCGACGATTTGACCTTGGCCGGCGGCGTGCCTTGGGGCGGCTGATCTTCCATGGATCGCTGCGGATTGGCCCGGTCGCTGACGATCTCGCCGTCGCGGATTTCGATGATGCGTTGGGCGTAGGCCGCCACTTTGTCATCGTGGGTCACGATGATCACCGTGTGCCCCGCCGCGTTGAGCTCCAGCAGGATCTTCATCACTTCCTTGCCGCTGGCGGTGTCCAGTGCCCCGGTGGGTTCGTCGGCGAGGATGATCTCGCCACCGTTCATCAAGGCCCGGGCGATACTCACCCGCTGCTGCTGCCCACCGGAAAGCTGGCTGGGTCGATTGGCCAGGTGCCCGGTCAACCCCAGGCGCCCCAGCAACTCCCCGGCCCGGTTGTGCCGTTGCGACTCGGCGGCACCGGCATAGATGGCCGGCATCTCGACGTTGTGCAGGGCACTCAGGTGGGGCAGCAAGTGATAGCGCTGGAAGATGAAGCCGAAGTGATCGCGACGCAGCTCCGCCAGCTCACGGTCGTTCATCGAGCCGGTTTCGCGCCCATTCACTTTATAGCTGCCGGAACTCGGATGATCGAGACAGCCGAACACATTCATCAGGGTGGACTTGCCGGAGCCGGACGCCCCGGTGATCGCCACGATTTCCCCGGCGTTGATCGTCAGGTTGATGTCCTTGAGCGCGATGAACGCCTTTTCGCCCGCTTGGAAGCTGCGGGTGATCCCTTCGAGTTCCAACAGTGGTCGCGTCATGGTCAGGCTCCCGCCACGGCTGGGGTAGGCTCACCGATGACGACCTTGTCGCCTTCGGCCAGGCCGTCCTTGATTTCTGCCCTGACGTTGTTGTTGATCCCCGTCTGGACGTTACGCGGCTGGGCCTTGCCTTCGGCGTCCAGTACCCGGACCACATAGGTGCCATCCTGGTTCCTCGGGCCCAGGGCCGCGACCGGAACCGTCAGCACGGCCTTGGCTTTGTCCAGGACAATGCGGACCTGGGCCGTCATCGAAATGCGCAGGCGGTGATCGGGGTTCGGCACGTCGAACAGGCTGTTGTAGAACACCGCGGTGTTCTGCTTGGGCGTCCCGGCGTTCTGGGTCTCAAGGAAATTCTGCGGTGCCGGCTCCGTGCCGCGCAGCGTGGCGTAATAGCGTTTTTCCGCTTCACCGAGAATGGTGAAATACACCTCTTGCCCGGGCACGATGTGAATCACATCAGCCTCGGACACTTGGGCCTTGACCGTCATGGTGTCCAGATCGGCCAGCTTCAACAGCACAGGCGCCAGTTGCTCGGCGATCACGGTCTGGCCTTCCTGGGTCACGATCCCCACGACGTAGCCGTCAATGGGCGCAACGATGTGGGTATAGGCCAGGTTGACCCGGGCCGTTTCCACCTGGATCTGCGCGTCCTTGATCTGTGCGTCGAGGGACAGCAGGTTGGCAGCTTCCACTTTGTAGTTCGATTCGGCGGTCTCGTACTCCTGCTTGGAAATCGCGTCGTCCGGTTGCAGCACTTTATAGCGGTCGTAGGTGGCTTTCGCGTCCTTGAGTTGTGCCGCGGTGGCTTGCCGCTTGGCCTTCAGGTTTTCTTCATTGACCTGGGCCTGGCGCAAGGCGTTCTGCGCCAGCAATGGATCGATTTCCGCCAGCCACTGGCCCTTCTTCACCTTGTCGCCCAACTTGACCTTGAGCGATTTCAGTTGCCCGGACACCTGGGCACCGACGTCGACCTGCTTGACGCCCTGGAGCGTCCCGGTGGCCAACACCGCGTTCTCGATGTCCGTGCGCTCGACCGTGGCGGTCAGGTACTCCGGCGGTTTCCCCGGCGACTGAGCGCTGTAGAAAACCAGGCCGGTGACCAGGACCAGGACCAGCACGATAGCGATTTTTCGAAACTTCGACTTTTCCATAAATAACCATGAGTGCGTTGAGTTCAGGCCCGGCCAGCGTAGCGCCGGGTTCCATGGGTGCGCCCGAGGGAAGGACGGCTAGACGTAGTCACTGGCCTCCTCCTCATCGAGCATGGGAAGGCCGTCCTGCCACCAGGCAGCCAGGTTATGTACGTGTGGAGCCTTGAGAATCGTGAAGTGGTTGCCCGGACCGTACCAGATGCTCAGGTCCGGTACGTGCTTGCGCCACCCTTCGATCATTTGCTGTTGCTCGCGCTTGTTGCCGGCGGTATCCAGGGTTGGATCATTCGCCAGCACCAGGCGCACCGGCCCGGTGTATTGATGTTGCGGTTGATAAACCGTGCGCAGGGCCGTACCGAATGCCCGTGCCGGACCACGCATCGAATCCACCGCCGAACGCTGTGGCAACATGCCGGCGCGGACCATGCCGGCATGCAGCAAGCGCATCTGTGCCGAATCGTCCTGGGCACCGAAGACCGTGGCATCGATACCGAGGGATTTGCCCGAGGCCAGTTGCATCGCCTCGATCAACCGGTTCAACACCCCCGTCCCGGTATAGGGCCTGCCCACCACACCGTTACCGCCCGGCGATTCGCTGTCGATCAGCGTCAACGAGGCCACCTTGCGACCGCGAGCATGCAGGCGGGCCGCCATCTCGAAGACGATCCAGCCACCGAAGGAATGCCCCAGCAGATGCACAGGCCCCTCCGGTTGCACGTTGTCGATCGCGTCGAGGTAAGCCTGGGCGGCGGTTTCCACCAGACTGAAAGGCTCCGTGTTGCCGTCCAGCCCCCGGTGTTGCAAGCCGTGGATCGGCCAGTCCGGGCCGAAGGCGTCGGTCAGGCCGATGAAACCGGTCACGCTGTCGCCGGCACCCGGTACGCAGAAGATCGGAGCCCGGTCCGCGCGCCCGCCCTGGATCGTCAGCAGCGGCTGGTAACCGCGCTTCGGCGAGGGTGCCGGACGCGATGCGGCGGCGTGGAGCTCAGCACTGATGGCCTGACCCAACGCCTGGACATGGGGTGCCTGCATCATGGTCTGGTGATTACCCGGAACCTTGACGCAATGCAGCTGCGACGTCGGCAGGACAGCGTCCCAGCCCAGGTAGCCGGAGTGTTCGGGAGCGTCGTCCTTGCGTTCTTCGGCCACCAGCAGGTGCACCGGTACGGAAATCGGATACACCATGTAATGGGCCAGCGCATGACCGTGGGCCACTTCGCGATCGAGGTACTGCCACAGCTGCTCGGCACTGTAGGCGGCCAGCTCGGCGGGCAGCATCGCCTCATCGCGGCAATGCTGCACCAGGCCTTCGAAATCGAATCGATCCAATCGCCCTTGCAGATCGGCCAGTTTCTCCAGGATCGCTGCAAGCACTTCTTCGCCAGGCAACGCAGCTCTCCAGAACACATCGCAGCGGTCCAGCAGATGCAGCTTGTGCGCTTCGTCCAATGCCCAGCGCGACCGGCCCTGGTCCACCAGCCGAGGCAGGTAGCTGTCGATCAGGCCGACAAACTCGACCTCCTCGTCAAGGCCGATCAGCTGGATCGCGGTTTCGTAGGCCAGTACGCCACCGAACGACCAGCCGGCCAGGCGATAGGGCCCCTTGGGCTGTACCGAACGGATGATCCCCACCAGCCGCGAGGCCATGCATTCCATCGTTTGCAATTGCGGCTCGCCCCACTCGACGGCAGGCAGGCCATACACCGGGATATCCGGGTCGATGTACTTGCCCAGCATCGGGAAGTACAGGTCCAGGCCACTGAACTCGTGCACCAGGAACAGCGGATTCTGCTGACCGGTGGTGCGCACCGGTACGATGGCCTCCTTGACCTGGGCCTGCTCGGTGCGGGCCTGCAGCATCGCTGCCATCGATGCCACGCTTTCGTGCTGGAACAGCTCGGCCAGTGAGACGGCCAAGTTGGCCTGTGCGAGCAACCCGACCAGCCGGATCGCCAACAATGAATGACCGCCCAGCTCGAAGAAGTTGTCGTGACGACCGACCTGCTCCAGCTTCAGGACGTCGGCCCACAAACCTGCCAGCGTGACTTCCAGGTCACCTTGCGGCGCCTCGTAGCCCTGGCTCCCATAAGCGTGCATTTCCGGTACCGGCAACGCCCCGATATTGACCTTGCCGTTCAGCGTCAGCGGCAACGAGGTCAATTTCACATAAGCCGCCGGGATCATGTATTCCGGCAGCACAGAGCGCAGTTGGGCACGCAAGGCGTCCGCATCGAAGGCCTCACCGTTCTCGTGCTCGGTGTAATACGCGATCAGACGCTTGTCGCCCGGACTGTCTTCACGCGCCACCACCAGGGCCTCGCGCACCCCGTGGCAGTCCTGCAAACGGGCCTCGATCTCACCGAGTTCAATACGGAAACCACGTATCTTGACCTGCCCGTCATTGCGATCCAGGTATTCGATGGTACCGTCGGGCAGCCAGCGGCCGATATCGCCACTGCGGTACAGGCGCGCACTGCCCGCATCGCTGAACGGATCGGCGATGAAACGCTCCTCGGTCAGGTCCGCCCGGTTCAGGTAACCGAGGGCGACCCCGACACCACCGATATGGATCTCCCCCGCGACACCCACAGGTACCGGTTGGCGCGCGGCATCGAGGATATACACCCGGGTGTTGGCGATAGGACGGCCGATCGGAACACTCGTTGCGCCATGCGGTACGGCAGTGACCGCATGGGTCGTCGCAAAGGTGGTGGTCTCGGTGGGACCATAGCAATTCACCAGCCGCAGCGAAGGAGCATGGGCCAACAGCCGCCGGAAGGAAGCCGGATCACCGCGCTCGCCACCGGACAGCAGGATCCGCAGGCCTGCCAGGGCATCCGGGATCAACATCTGGTATTGATTGAACATGCCGGTGGTGAGGAACAGTACCGACACCTCGGTCTCTGTCAGCGCCTGGGCGAGTTGCGTCGGGCTGAGCAATGTTTCGTGATCGATGATCACAACGCGACCGCCGTTGAGCAACGCCCCCCACACTTCCATCGTACTGGCGTCGAACGCCGGGTTCGAGGCGAACGCCACGCGATCCTGTACACCGAAATCCGCGTAACCGTTATTGATCGCCAATCGGCCTATGGCCTGGTGCGGCACGATCACCCCTTTCGGGTGGCCCGTGGAGCCTGAGGTGTACATGATGTACGCCGGTGTATCGCTGGCCTGGCCGGGGAATACCGCCGGTCGTGCAGCCTGGATCAACTGCAGCCTGTCCAGGTCCACTCGCGGCATGTCTTGCGGCACGGCCTTGTCACTGGTCGTCAGCACCAGCACCGCGGCACTGTCTTGCAACATGAAGCGCTGCCGCTCCTCGGGCGCATGGTGGTCCAGCGGTACGTAGACGGCGGCGCACTTGAGGATCGCCAGTTCGCTGATGACCAGCTCGAACGAACGGTTCAACATGATCGCGACCCGCGCCCCTGGCTGGACGCCGCGTTCCAGCAGGCAATACGCCAGGTGACTGGCTCGCTCGTGCAGTTCCCGATAGGTGAGTCGCTGCGCCCCATGCTGGAGTGCAATCCCGTCGGGCCGGGCCTTGACCTGGGCTTCGAACAGGCCGTGGACCGTCTCTTGGCGGGGATAGACCGAGTCGGTCGCATTGAAGTCGACCAGCAGCTGCCGGCGCTCCGCTGCCGGCAATATCGCCAGTTCACGCAAAGGTGCCTCGGGCCTGTGCTCAAGCGCATCGACCAGGCTTTCCAGCGCCGTGTGCATGTAGCCGCAGATGCGTTCCGCGCCGATGCGCGACTCCGCCAGGGCGGTCAGCACGAAGGCCTCACCGAGATCGTCGACGTTCAGCGACAGTGGATAGTTGCTCCACTCCTCACCGCCGAGCCCCTCGATCCCGTTCCAGGCCGACTGGGCCTCCTGGGTGACCTGCGTTGCGGTGTGCCGGTAGTTCAGCAGCGCACTGAACAGCGGCGTCGACGTGGCGATACCGCTGCAACGCTGTGCCAGTGCCAGCGACGCGTGTTCGTGTCCCAACAACGCGGTGAGACGCGCATGCGTCGCCTTGACGCCTGCCCGGGCCCCGTCGACACCGACGTCGACCCGCAGCGGCAAGGTGTTGATGAACAACCCCAGCGCCCGATCGGCCCCCTCACCGCCCTGCATCCGGCCCATCAGCACGGTACCGAACACCACATCTTCGCGTCCGGACACGGCGCCTACCACCCGCGCCCAGGCCAGGTGATGCAGGCTCGCGGCGCTGACCCCAAGCAGTCGCGATTGTGCCCGCAGACGACGATTCAAACTGTCGTCCACGCCCAACCTGGCCTGTTCGATGACATGGCTGTCGCCCTGCACATCCTGCAGGCCGAATGGCAGGGTCGGCTCCTGGATATCCTCGAGCATGTCCCTGAAGAAGGCCTCGTGGGCCTCGCGGCTCACCCCCAGGCGCGCCTGGGCCACGTAGTTGCGATACGGCACGGCATCGCCCAACTGCGCCTGCTGCCCGAGCAAGTACGCTTGCATATCGTGCTGGATCACCTCCAATGCCGTGTGATCGAGTGCAATGTGATGGAACAGCAGCAGCGCCACCCAGCGCTGGTGCTCATCGTCATAGGCACAGGCCAGCCGCATCATGGGCGCCTGGCGCACATCGAGCCGATAGTGCCGAGGGTCGAAACGCTCACGCATCTGAGCCATCACGTCCTGGCCCGGCTCGACCATACAGGTTTGCACCGCCAAGGGTGCTTCCCGCAACACCACCTGTACCGGCTCGCGCAAGCCTTCCCAAAGCACGGCCGTGCGCAGGATATCGTGGCGGTCGATCACGCCTTGCAGCGCGTTCACGAACGCATCCAACCGGGCGCGGTCCTTGAGGTTGAACATGGCCTGCTGCACATAGAGATCGCCCTGCGGCGATACCAGGTGGTGATACAGGATCCCTTCCTGCAACGGCGCCAGGGCATAGATGTCCTGGACGTTGCTCACGCCACCGGGCACGCCGGCGACGATAGCGTCGATTTCCTGCTGGGTCAGCTCGGCAAGCGGCAACATCTGCGGGGTGATTTGCTCACAACCCGGCACGATGCCGTTGTCCGGTACCACGATCTCCGTCGCGCCACCCACGGCTGCCGCCAACGCGGCCAGGGTCGGTTGGCCGAACAGCACTCGCACGTCGGCGCTCAAGCCGGCCTGGCGCATGCGCTCGACCAGCGTGACGGCCAACAACGAGTGCCCGCCCAACTCGAAGAAGTGGTCGTGACGCCCGACCTTTTCGACCTTGAGCAGCTCGGCCCACAGGTGTGCCAGTGTCGTTTCCACAGCGCCCTGTGGCGCTTCGTACTCACGGGTGATCACCGACGACAGATCTGGCGCCGGCAACGCCTTGCGATCCAGCTTGCCGTTGGGGGTCAGCGGCAATGCCTCAAGCTGCACATAGGCCGCCGGCACCATGTATTCCGGCAGTTGCGCTTGCAATTGAGTCCGCAGGGCTTCGATCTCGATGCGGTGCTCGTCACCGTGCACGGTGAAGTACGCCACCAGCCGCTTGGCCCCCGGCACGTCTTCGCGAGCCAGCACCACGGCTTCCTTGATCGCCCCGTGCTGGGCAAGCTTGGCCTCGATTTCGCCCAGTTCGATACGGAACCCGCGGATCTTCACCTGATCGTCGTTACGCCCCAGGTAGTCGATGTTGCCGTCCGCCAGGTAGCGCCCCAGGTCGCCGGTGCGGTACATCCGTGCATTCGACCGGTCACTGAACGGGTCGACGAGGAAACGCTCGGCCGTCAGTTCCGGACGGTGCAGATAACCCCGCGCCACCTGGACGCCACCAATGTAGATCTCCCCGGCCACGCCCATGGGCACCGGTTGACTCTGGGCGTCGAGCAGGTAGATCCGGGTGTTGGCGATCGGCTTGCCGATCGGCGTGCTGTCCGGTGTCTCGGCCCCCGTGCAATCCCATGCGGTGA